>NZ_RYDI01000004.1:0-204870 GCF_003970335.1 Flavobacterium sp. LS1P28
TTATCAGCTTATTAAACTAATTTTTTGAAAGATATTTCTTTCTTTTTTATACTTTTTTTTCAACCCTTGATTCGCATAAGTACTTTTATACAAACACAAAAAGCATCATTTATAAGTAAACCAACATGGATATATTAGACGAGTTTGATATCAACATTATCAAAGAATTAGAGAAAGATGGAAGAATGGCGTATTCTGCTATTGCAGCCAATCTAAAAATATCAAATACAATGGTGCATCAGCGCATGAACAGATTAACAGAACAAGGAATACTTATCGGAATAAAACCGGTCATCAATGAAAAGAAAATTGGATATGATTGGGGATCATTCACAGGAATTACCTTGAATAAAGACCAAGATTCTGACCGGATTATTGAGGAACTGAAAAACATTCCAGAAATAACGGAATGCTATTATATCACCGGATCTTTTACCCTTTATATAAAAATAATTGCCAAAAATCATGAGCACATGCGTAAAGTTCTGTATGAAAAAATAGACACTATTCCGGGTATTGCCAAAACAGATTCCATAATCGAACTGGGGTGTGCATTTAAACGAAACGTAAGTCTCTAATTAAAATTCAATAATAATGACGTATTTCAAGAACCATTTACCCCTTGCAGTTTTAATTTTTTGTTTTAGTTGCTCCCTGTTTTCACAAAAGATATCAAACCAAGAACTAGAAAGACTAAAAAAAATGTCGCAACAAGTCACTATTATCAGAGACAATTGGGGAATTGCGCATGTGTATGGCAAAACGGATGCAGATGCCGTTTTTGGAATGCTGTACGCACAATGTGAAGACGATTTCAAACGGGTAGAAATGAATTACATTGAAAAACTGGGTCGTCTTTCCGAAATCAAAGGACAGTCCGTTTTGTACAATGATTTAGAAATTAAACTTTTAATCGATACCGAAGATGCTAAAAACGATTATAAAAAAGCAGCGCCTTGGTTGAAAAAATTATTAAACAGTTATGCGGACGGGATCAACTTTTATCTATACAATCACCCCGAAGTAAAACCCGCTTTATTAACTCATTTTGAGCCTTGGTTTCCATTGCTTTGGACTGACGGAAGTATTGGAGCCATAAGCACAGCTGATCTTTCTACTGGAGAATTGAAAGCTTTTTATTCGGGAAACACCGATAAAGTAGCCTATATAGAACGAGAAAAAGACGTACAAACGGGTTCTAACGGATTTGCAATTGCACCTTCAAAAACAGCGTCTGGGAATGCCATTTTATACATTAATCCGCATACCACTTTTTATTTCAGGCCAGAAATACAGATGAGCAGTCAAGAAGGGCTGAATGCGTATGGAGCCGTTACTTGGGGACAATTTTTTATTTACCAAGGATTTAACGAAAACTGTGGCTGGATGCATACCACCTCAAGTGTTGATGTTGCGGATATGTATGCCGAGAAAATCGTGACCAAAAACAACAAACTATTTTACGAATACGATACCAAATTAGTTCCGGTTGTCGAGAAAAAAATAACCATCAAGTATCTGGAAAATGGAAAATTGATTCCTAAAACATTCAATACTTATTATACCAATCACGGTCCAATCATGGCCAAAAGAGACGGGAAATGGATTAGCTTAAAATCCAATAACCGTTCGATGAAAAGTCTGGAACAAAGTTGGATACGAACAAAATCAAAAAGTTTTGAAGACTACAAAACTGCAATGGATTTGAAAGCCAATACCTCAAACAATACTGTTTATGCCGATAAAGAAGGAAACATTGCCTACTGGCATGGGAATTTTGTTCCCATTCGGGACAAAAACCTAAATTGGTCAAAAGTAATGGACGGTACGACACCGGCTACACAATGGAAAGGATTACATGAAGTTTCAGAAACAGTACATTCTTATAATCCTATAAACGGCTGGTTACAAAACTGTAATTCTACACCATATACCGTGGCAGGAGATTATAGTCCAAAAGAAGAAAATTACTTGCCTTATATGGCTCCAGACGGAGAAAGTTTCAGAGGATTAAATGCTGTACGATTATTGAACAAAGGCAATAAATATACACTAGACAAAGTGATTGCTGACGGTTACGACACGAAACTAACGGCCCTCGAAGTGTTAATTCCATCCTTAATTTCCAGTTTTGAGAAAAACATCAGTCCCGAAGATCCGCTTTATACAGAACTGTCAGAACCGATAACCTTATTGAAAAACTGGGATTATTACGCCCGGGAAAATTCTGTGGCTACCACCTTAGCTGTGGAATGGGCTTATAAATTAAACCCCATTATTCAAAAAGTATATATTGATCAGGGCCAAAAGGACCAAGTAGAAAATACCCGTGATTTTGCTAAAAATGCGTTTCCAGATCAACTGATTCCACAATTGCAAATGGTGATAAACGAATTGAAAATAAAATTTGGTACTTGGCAAATTCCTTGGGGCGAAATCAATCGTTTCCAGAGAACATCAGGCGACATAAATCTGGTTTATAGTGATGCTTTGGAAAGTTTACCTATTAGTTATGGACCAGCGCTTTGGGGAAGTTTACCTGCTTTTAAAAGCAATTATCAAAAAGATACCAAAAAACGCTACGGATTTAACGGAAATAGTTTTGTGTGTGCGGTGGAATTTGGACCAAAAATAAAAGCCAAATCGTTACTTGCGGGAGGAAATAGCGGTGATTCAAAATCGAAACATTTTTACGATCAAGCTGAAATGTACCGAAAAGGACAATTCAAAGACGTATTATTTTATAAAGAGGATGTCCAGAAAAATGCCGAAAAAACATATCATCCCGGCGAGTAATCGCTTGTCTGTACGCCATAAGAATTAAAAATTACATCATCAATTAAAAAATCAAAGTCTTAGTTTTAGGATAAATTGATTGAGACATTTGTAAAAATAAAAATATCTAATATGAAAAATATTTTCTTTGCCTTTTTAGGATTCTTTTTGTTTTCCAATGACACATTTGCACAATTAAAATCCGTCAAATACACGGATGGAAACCAACAATTAAATGGCTTGTCTATTGCACCTAAAAAAGGAAGCAAAACAAAACCCGGAATTCTAATCCTTCCCGCTTGGAAAGGAATCGATACACATTCAAAACAATCTGCTGAGAGACTTTCAAGCATGGGCTATTATGCATTTGTAGCAGATATTTATGGCCAAGGGAATTATCCCGTAACCACACAAGAAGCCGGAAAGCAAGCTGGTTTTTACAAAAAAAATGTAGCTGATTATCAAAGACGCATTCAACTTGCTTTAGACCAATTAGTAAAAGCAGGCGCAAATCCTGCCAATATCGTAGTAATAGGCTATTGTTTTGGCGGAACAGGAGCACTGGAAGCCGCAAGAGCGGGAATGAAAATTCAAGGTGCAGTTTCTTTTCACGGAGGTTTAGGACATGATGCCGCAAGGGTAAATAATCCAATCACGGCTGAAATCCTGGTTTTACATGGTGCTGACGACACCTATGTGCCAGCAACGGAAGTATCGTCCTTTCAACAAGAAATGAGAGATACAAAAGCAGAATGGGAAATGATTTATTATGCAAATTCCGTACATGCCTTTACTGAAATTGAAGCTGGTAATGATAATTCAAAAGGAGCAGCGTATAACGAAAAAGCTGCTATACGTTCTTGGGAGCGCATGAATTCTTTCTTAAAAGAAGTTTTAAAATAATTTAGAATTTTTTTTTCAAAAAAAGTATACGTTCCAATTTTTTGTTAATTTTATAAATTAAAATGTACCTGACCGCGCTAATATACCACAATCGTTAGCGCAGTTTTACAAACTGTGCCCACAACAGAGAGCAAACAATGCAAAAAACTATGAGCAATTCAGGGCTTTTTGCTGTTTTTAAAACAAAAAATGTCTGCTAAGAATAAAGCCCTAAAAACCGAAGACCGGATTAGAAAATGAATTAGAATTGGTTTTATTAGATTTATTTTAGTGGCTAATTGGAATTGATACGGTTTTCAAAACTGCGCCAACGATTCTCTGTAAATACTAATGATCTAGTGAACGCTTTTCCTCACTGGCGCTCGTTTATCCATGTTCTTTGGTGCTCGTTTGCAACGAGTACATACTTAAATTAAGACACAAATTATAATATTTATAATGCGGATCGTTAAAAATTTCTTTAAGATTTTTTACAGAATAGATTATATAACTGCGTTACAAAAACTTTATAGTTCACATTAGTGACTAGGCACTAAAGTTTAACGGCACATTGAAAAGGGTACGAAGCCGGAAAATCTCGCACGGCCGTACACGCTTTTTTATTATAATCCTACACTAAAATTTTACTTCATGAAAACGATTTCGTTAAATAGTAACAATCCTTTCATAATTTTGCGATATAATTTCTAATTTTTAAAATTTATCCTTATTTTTTTTTTAATTTGCAATCAAATCCAATATTTTCTATAATGACAAATATCACCCGCCTTTTTGATTTCCCTTATTATCAGCAAGAAAAATACAATTCCATTCCGGATGCTTTAACAACAAAGCAAAATGGAGTTTGGATCAAAACATCTACACAGGAATATATCGCTAAAGCCAATGCCGTTTCGAGAGCACTACTCCGAATGGGTGTTCAAAAAGACGATAAAATTGCTATCATCTCTTCTAATAACAGAACCGAATGGAATATTATGGATATTGGTGTGTTGCAAACCGGCGCACAAACCGTTCCCATTTATCCTACCATTTCAGAAGAAGATTACGAATATATTCTGAACCATTCCGGTTCTATGTACTGTTTCGTATCGGATGCCGAAGTGCTTCGAAAAGTAAACCTCATCAAACATAAAGTTCCTACACTCAAAGAAGTATATTCCTTCAACGAAATAGAAGGTTGCACCAACTGGAATGAATTACTGATTCTTGGCGTAGACAACGGAAACCAAAACGAAGTGGAACAACGCAAAAATAACGTAAAAACTGAAGATTTAGCCACAATAATCTATACTTCCGGAACAACGGGAAGACCAAAAGGAGTCATGCTTTCTCATAAAAATATTGTATCGAATGTTTTAGACAGTGCTTCGAGAATTCCGTTTGAAGCCGGAAAAAGCCGTGCTTTAAGCTTCCTTCCTATTTGCCATATTTTTGAAAGAATGATTTTGTATTTATACCAATATTACGGAGTTTCAGTATATTTTGGCGAATCAATTGATAAAATTAGTGACAATCTAAAAGAAGTAAGACCAACAGTAATTACTGCCGTTCCGAGACTTTTAGAGAAAGTATACGATAAAATATACGCTAAAGGAACTGAGTTAACCGGTGTCAAAAAGAAACTATTTTTTTGGGCGATTGACTTAGGTTTAATCTATGAGCCGTATGGCAAAAATGGTTTTTGGTATGAATTACAACTCAAAATTGCCCGCAAACTGATTTTTAGTAAATGGAAGGAAGGTTTGGGTGGAAACCTCGATTTAATGGTTTCCGGAAGCGCTGCTTTGCAACCAAGACTAGCCCGCATTTTTGCCGCTGCCGAAATCCCAGTTATGGAAGGCTACGGATTGACCGAGACCTCTCCGGTAATCTCTGTAAATGATATTAGAAATGGTGGTTTCAGAGTGGGAACGGTGGGTAAAGTAATTGATAATGTGGAAGTATTAATTGCTGAAGACGGCGAAATCCTTTGTAAAGGACCAAACGTAATGATGGGCTATTACAAAGATGAGAAATTGACCAATGAAGTAATAACTGACGGCTATTTTCACACTGGTGATATTGGAATTTTTGACGAAGACGGATTCTTAAAAATCACGGATCGTAAGAAAGAAATGTTCAAAACCTCAGGTGGTAAATATATTGCCCCACAATTAATCGAAAATACGATGAAACAATCGCGTTTCATTGAACAAATTATGGTTATTGGTGACGGTCAAAAAATGCCGGCTGCCTTTATTCAGCCGAGTTTTGATTTCATCAAAGAATGGGCCGTTATCCACGGAATCAACATAGGAAAAAGCAATGAAGAAATAATTGCCAACGAAAAAGTAATCGAAAGAATCCAATTGGAAATTGACAATCTGAACGAAAAATTTGGAAATTGGGAGAAGATAAAACGTTTTGAGCTAACGCCGGATTTATGGTCTGTGGAAGGTGGACAGCTTACGCCAACCCTGAAACTAAAACGAAAAATAGTAATGGAAAAATACATTGATTTATTCCATAAAATCTACAACTAGCCGTTATG
The DNA here is from genome assembly GCF_003970335.1 of Flavobacterium sp. LS1P28. Classification (NCBI taxonomy): domain Bacteria; kingdom Pseudomonadati; phylum Bacteroidota; class Flavobacteriia; order Flavobacteriales; family Flavobacteriaceae; genus Flavobacterium; species Flavobacterium sp. LS1P28. The sequence continues at coordinate 6,212 of NZ_RYDI01000004.1, forward strand.
AAACTAAAAGTCTTGATTTACTCCGTTGTCAGTGTGTTCTTTTTTTCTAATTGTCAGGAAAAACCAAAGGAAGATTCCATAAAAGCAAATTATTTAGATTTCTCCAAACGGGACGACCAACTCACAGGCGGCATCAAAATGATTCCGATTCATACGCCAAAAGGCACGTTTAAAGTCTGGACCAAACGAGTGGGCAATAATCCTAAAATAAAGGTGTTGTTGCTGCACGGCGGCCCAGGTTTGACCCATGAATTATACGAGGCCTTTGACGGGTATTTTCCCAACGAAAGCATTGAATACATTTATTACGATCAGTTAGGCTCGTATTACAGCGACCAACCCAACGACAACAGTTTGTGGACCAATGAACGTTTTGTGGAGGAAGTCGAGCAAGTGCGAATCGCATTAGGCTTGGACAGTTCTAATTTTTACCTGATGGGACAATCTTGGGGCGGAATCCTAGCAATGGAATACGCTTTGAAATACCAAAAAAACCTGAAAGGATTAATTATCTCAAATATGATGGCGAGTGCTCAGGAATATAACGCTTACGCAAAAGACGTTCTGGCACCGCAAATGGATTCTAAAATCCTAAAGCAATTACAGGATATCGAAAAAAATAATGATTTTGATAATCCAAAATACAGCGAATTACTGTTCAAACATTACTACACGGAACATATTTTGAGAATGCCACTCGAAAAATGGCCAGAATCCATCAACAGATGTTTCAAGCACATTAATCCTAATGTATATGTTTTTATGCAAGGCCACAGTGAATTTGGCATCACTGGAAATGCCTCCCTTAAAAATTGGGATGTCAAAGCCAGACTAAAAACCCTTACTGTTCCAACCTTGAGTATTGGTTCTAAATACGATACTATGGATCCCGAACACATGAAATGGATTGCTAACGAAGTCCAAAACGGACGTTTCTTGTTTTGTCCTAACGGAAGTCACCTTTCACAATACGATGACCCAAAAACCTATTTTCCGGGTGTGATTAAGTTCTTGAAAGATGTGGATAAAGGGGAGTTTAAGAAGGGTTAAATAAAAGATACTATAAAAAACCACGAATTGATTTTCGTGGTTTTTTGGTTTTTAGTCGAGAACAATAAACTCAAAAATCAAATTTAACGATAGTAAACTACTTATTACGTAAATCCATAATCCCAACAATTAAATTAAAATCCCCAATCATTCTCCTCAGCAGGATTTGCGTAAGGGATGGAAGTGGCATCCCACGCTTTTTAGCGTGGATACAACGTACAGCCCGACCCGGAGTTTTTACGCAGGGATACGACCAAAAAATTAATTACTCTTAAAAAAAGAGTATAATCTCCTCTATTTCAGTGGAGATTTTTTATATTTAATGCTTTTTAACAAAAAAATGTTTTAATATATTATGCGTGCATAGTATTTTTTATTATATTTGAAAACGATATAGTTACTTATGAAAGATAAAACGATAGATTATATTTTACGTGCCACCTGGCAAGCAGTGGCCAGAATGTATAATGAAGAAGCTTCGAAATACGATGCGAGCATGGCTACTGGGTTCGCATTATTGAGTATTGATAAGGAAGGTGGGACGCCATCGACCTCATTAGGACCAAAAATGGGAATGGAAGCTACCAGCTTAACCAGAACCCTTAAATCTATGGAGGAAAAAGGCTTGATTATTCGCAAGAAAAATCCAGTGGATGGCCGTGGAGTATTGATTTACCTCACGGATTTTGGTAAAGAAAAAAGAGAATTGTCAAAAAATACGGTGTTGAAATTCAATGAAACGGTGAAACAAACTATTTCGGAAGAGAAACTGCAGCACTTTATTGAAGTTGCAGAAGCCATCAATGAATTAATTCAAGAGAAAAATATATTTACGCACACGAGCGCCAGCGAACTGGCGGAACAAACTGAAAAAACAGCGAATGACACCGCCAAAATTGAAATCCTTCAATAAAAATAGCGCTGTCATTTTCTAATGAAAATCAAATATTATTTATATGAAACGCACAATTAAAAAAGTTGCAGTGATTGGATCCGGAATTATGGGTTCAGGAATTGCTTGTCATTTTGCTAACATTGGAGTTGAAGTTCTGTTATTAGATATTGTTCCAAGAGAACTTACCGAAGCGGAAGCTAAAAAAGGACTGACTTTAGAAAGCAAAATCGTTAGAAACCGATTGGTAAATGAGCATTTGGCCAATTCCCTGAAATCGAAACCCTCTCCTATTTACAATCCAAAATTTGCCAGCAGAATTACTACTGGAAATACCACAGATGACATGGCGAAAATCGCTACTGTGGATTGGATTATTGAAGTTGTTGTAGAACGGTTAGACATCAAGAAAATGGTTTTTGAACAAATTGAAAAATTCAGAAAACCGGGAACTCTAGTAACTTCAAACACATCTGGAATTCCAATTCACTTTATGAGTGAAGGACGAAGCGACGATTTCCAAAAGCATTTCTGCGGGACACACTTTTTTAACCCTGCGCGTTATTTGAAATTATTCGAAATCATTCCTGGCCCGCACACAGCATCGGAAGTTTTGGATTTTCTTACGGATTATGGATCCAAATTCTTGGGTAAAACTTCGGTCGTGGCCAAAGATACTCCAGCGTTTATTGGAAACCGAATCGGGATTTATGGGATTCAAAGTTTGTTTCATTTAGTTAAAGAAATGGGATTGACGATTGAAGAAGTGGATAAATTGACCGGTCCAGTTATTGGAAGACCAAAATCAGCTACTTTCAGAACTGTTGACGTAGTTGGATTGGATACTTTGGTGCACGTTGCCAACGGAATCTACGAAAATTGTCCGAATGACGAGCAACACGATTTGTTTAAATTGCCGGATTTTGTCAACAAAATGATGGAGAACAAATGGTTGGGAAGCAAAACTGGTCAAGGTTTTTATAAAAAAGTAGACAAGGATATTTTATCATTGGATTTAGATACTTTAGAATATCGTCCGGCTAAAAGAGCGTCTTTCGCCACTTTAGAACTGACAAAAACGATTGATAAACCTATTGACCGTTTTAAAGTTTTGGTAAAAGGAAAAGATAAAGCAGGCGAATTTTACCGTAAAAGTTTTGCGGGAATGTTTGCTTACGTTTCCAACAGAATTCCTGAAATTTCAGATGAATTATACAAGATTGACGATGCCATGAAAGCCGGTTTTGGATGGGAAAATGGTCCTTTCGAAATTTGGGACGCCATTGGTGTTGCCAAAGGAATCGAAATGATGAAAGCGGAAGGCCTTGAACCAGCTGCTTGGGTAACTGATATGCTTGTTAATGGAACTAAAAGTTTCTATTCAATAAAAGAAGGTGCTACTTATTTTTATGATATTCCAACAAAATCTGCAACTAAGGTTCCTGGTCAGGATGCCTTTATTATCCTGAACAACATACGCGAAAGCAAAAAAGTGTGGAGCAATAGCGGCGCTATTATTCAAGATTTAGGAGATGGAATTTTGAACTTAGAATTCCAGTCTAAAATGAATACGATTGGTGGCGATGTTTTACAGGCGATCAACAAAGCGATTGACTTATCTGAAAAAGAATATCAAGGATTGGTTATTGGAAATCAGGCAGCGAATTTCTCTGTGGGTGCTAACATAGGAATGATTTTCATGATGGCCGTCGAGCAAGAATACGACGAGCTGAATATGGCCATCAAAATGTTCCAAGACACAATGATGCGCGTGCGCTACTCCGGAATTCCAGTTGTGGTTGCGCCACACGGAATGACTTTTGGCGGTGGTTGCGAAATGAGCTTACACGCTGATAAAGTTGTTGCTGCAGCCGAAACGTATATGGGATTAGTAGAATTTGGCGTTGGAGTTATTCCTGGCGGTGGCGGATCTAAAGAGATGGCATTACGTGCTGCAGATTTATTCCATAAAAATGATGTGGAGTTGAACGTATTGCAAGAATATTTCTTGACGATCGCTATGGCAAAAGTATCTACTTCAGGTTACGAAGCTTTTGATACCGGACTTTTACAACACGGAAAAGATATCATCGTTGTGAATAAAGACCGTCAGATTGCTGAAGCAAAGAAACACGCTTTATTAATGGCAGAAGCAGGTTACACACAACCAATTCGCAGAAGCGACGTAAAAGTTCTTGGAAAACAAGCTTTGGGAATGTTCTTAGTAGGAACAGACCAAATGGAAGCCGGAAAATACATCTCGGAACACGACAAGAAAATCGCTAACAAACTAGCTTATGTTATGGCTGGTGGAGATTTATCAGAACCAACTTTAGTAACCGAACAATATTTATTGGATCTGGAACGTGAAGCATTCTTATCTCTTTGTACAGAAAGAAAAACATTAGAAAGAATCCAGTTTATGTTAACCAAAGGAAAACCGTTACGCAATTAGAAAATAGAACAAGGAGAATAGAATATAGATTAAAAACAAAATTTAAAGTCTATTATTTATTCTCTATATTCTCAACTCTTAAAAAAAAAAAATGAAAACAGCCTATATAGTAAAAGCATACAGAACAGCCGTGGGGAAAGCCCCAAAAGGCGTGTTTAGATTTAAACGTCCTGATGAATTGGCAGCAGAAACCATTCAGTTTATGATGAATGAGTTGCCTGATTTTGACAAAAAACGTATCGATGACGTGATGGTAGGAAATGCCATGCCAGAAGCAGAACAAGGACTAAACGTGGGACGATTAATTTCCTTAATGGGATTGAAAATTGAAGATGTACCAGGTGTAACCGTAAACCGTTATTGCGCGTCAGGATTAGAAACAATTGGTATGGCTACAGCCAAAATTCAATCGGGAATGGCAGATTGTATTATTGCCGGTGGTGCCGAGAGCATGAGTTTTATTCCAATGGGAGGGTACAAACCAACTCCGGATTATGCTGTTGCAAAAGCGGGGAACGAAGATTACTATTGGGGAATGGGGCTAACTGCAGAAGCTGTTGCCAAACAATTCAATGTGTCTCGTGCAGACCAAGATGAGTTTGCTTACAACTCACACCTGAAAGCTCTTAAAGCACAAGCCGAAGGCAAATTTGACAAACAAATTGTTCCTATTACGGTAGAACAAACATTTATCAATGAAAATGGTAAAAAAGAAACCAAATCCTATATCGTAAATAAAGATGAAGGCCCGAGAGCTGGAACTTCAGTAGAAGCTTTGGCTGGTTTACGTCCTGTTTTTGAAGAAGGCGGAAGTGTAACTGCCGGGAATTCTTCTCAAATGAGTGACGGAGCCGCTTTTGTTCTAATCATGAGCGAAGAAATGGTTAAGGAATTGAACCTTACTCCTATTGCTCGTTTGGTGAACTTCGCTTCGGCAGGAGTAGAACCAAGATTAATGGGAATTGGCCCGGTAAAAGCGATTCCAAAAGCATTGAAACAAGCAGGATTAACATTAAATGATGTTGATTTAATTGAATTAAACGAAGCTTTTGCATCACAATCGTTAGCCGTAATTCGTGAATTAGGATTGAATCCTGATATCGTAAACGTCAACGGTGGAGCAATTGCAATGGGACATCCACTGGGCTGTACCGGAGCAAAACTGTCTGTTCAACTCTTCGACGAAATGAAAAAAAGAGGCAACAAATACGGAATTGTGAGTATGTGTGTGGGAACTGGACAAGGAACTGCTGGGGTTTACGAACTTTTGTAGTCAAAGATTTCCATCCGTTTGTCATTCCGACAAAGAAGGAATCTTTACTATTAATGCAGAATTAGCTACTGAGATTCCTCCTTGTTTGGAATGACAATATTGACAATTCAATTTATAAATAAAATTCATCATTTAAAATAACAAGAAATGGCAGATACAATTGAAAAAAACGTAACCCGTGGCGGTCAGTTTTTAGTTAAACAAACAAAGTGCGAAGATATCTTTACACCAGAAGATTTTTCAGAAGAGCAATTAATGATGCGTGACTCTGTAAAAGAATTTGTAGATAAAGAATTGTGGGCACACAAAGATCGTTTTGAGAAAAAGGATTATGCGTATACACAAGAAACCATGAAAAAAGCTGGGGACTTGGGACTTTTAGGAGTTGCTGTACCTGAAGCTTATGGTGGATTAGGAATGGGATTTGTATCAACAATGTTGGTTTGTGATTATATTTCGGGAGCAACAGGTTCATTCTCAACTGCTTTTGGAGCACATACCGGAATTGGGACTATGCCAATAACTTTGTACGGAACAGAAGAACAAAAACAAAAATACGTTCCAAAATTAGCTTCTGGCGAATGGTTTGGAGCCTATTGTTTGACAGAGCCAGGCGCAGGATCTGATGCTAATTCTGGAAAAACAAAAGCTGTTTTATCAGAAGATGGTACACATTACAAAATCACAGGACAAAAAATGTGGATTTCAAACGCTGGATTTTGTTCATTGTTTATCGTTTTTGCCCGTATTGGTGATGATAAAAATATCACTGGTTTTATCCTAGAAAACACCGCTGATAACGGAATATCAATGGGCGAAGAAGAGCATAAATTAGGAATACGTGCTTCCTCTACGCGTCAGGTTTTCTTTAATGAAACAAAAGTTCCTGTAGAAAACATGTTGTCCGAAAGAGGAAACGGTTTCAAAATTGCCATGAACGCTTTGAATGTAGGTCGCATCAAATTAGCAGCTGCTTGTTTGGATGCACAGCGCAGAGTTATTTCAGGTTCAGTGAAATATGCTAATGAAAGAATCCAGTTCAATACTGCAATTTCTCAGTTTGGTGCTATCCGTGCAAAACTAGCAGAAATGGCTACAAGTTGTTACGCTGGAGAAAGCGCTTCCTACCGCGCTGCAAAAGATATTGAAGACAGAATTATAGCTCGTGAAGCCGAAGGAGTTTCACATCAGGAAGCAGAATTGAAAGGCGTTGAAGAATATGCTATTGAATGTTCAATCCTTAAAGTAGCCGTTTCTGAAGATGTACAAAATTGTGCTGATGAAGGAATTCAAATTTTTGGCGGAATGGGATTCTCTGAGGACACTCCGATGGAAAGTGCTTGGAGAGATGCCAGAATTGCCCGTATTTACGAAGGAACTAACGAAATCAACAGAATGCTTTCAGTAGGGATGCTGATTAAAAAAGCGATGAAAGGTCACGTTGATTTACTTGGACCTGCATCAAAAGTACAAGAAGAATTAATGGGAATTCCTTCTTTTGAAACCCCTGATTATTCTGAATTGTTTGCAGAAGAAAAAGAAATGATTGGCAAATTGAAAAAAGCATTCTTAATGGTTGCTGGTGGAGCGGTTCAAAAACATGGTCCAGATTTAGATGCACACCAACAATTATTGATGGCCGCCTCAGATATTTTAATCGAAATCTATATGGCTGAAAGCACAATCCTTAGAACGGAGAAGTTAGCCAAAAAAGAAGGAGAAACTAAAGTACAAGAGCAAATTGCAATGGCCAAATTATACTTGTATAAAGCCGTAGATATTGTTACTCAAAAAGGAAAAGAAAGTGTTATTTCCTTTGCTGAAGGCGATGAACAACGTATGATGTTGATGGGACTACGTCGTTTTACTAAATATACAAATATGCCAAATGTTGTAGGATTAAGAGAAACAATAACGGTTAAATTAGTAGCTGAAAATGAATATTGTTTTTAATTACAAAAAAAAATACTGCTTTAATTGATACAAAAACCACTCGCAACTGCGGGTGGTTTTTTGCTTTTATAGCAATAAGATATAAATAGAAATACAAACTACTTCATTTTATTACCTATATTTATCCTCTATCACTATTTAATTTCTTTTTAATGAATAAAAAAACAAGCTTATTTCTACTCGCATTTTCTTTTATTTCCACCATTTATGGACAGGAAAAGCCGAAATGGGATGTCGCAAAACCTGGAAAAGAATTCAATTACAAGGCCCATAAATTTACCACATCCGAAGGAACTTGGATGAACCTCGATGTGAGTCCAGACGGGAAAACTATCGTTTTTGATCTCTTGGGAGATATTTACCAAATGCCTATAACAGGCGGAACAGCAAAAATACTTCGTTCCGGTATTCCTTTTGAAGTACAACCCAGATTCAGCCCTGACGGAAAACACATTTCGTTCACTAGCGATGCTGGTGGTGGCGATAATATTTGGTTCATGAAAGCCGATGGAAGTGAAGTGAAACAAATCACTAAGGAAAATTTTCAACTACTGAACAATGCGACTTGGATGCCTAACGGCAATTATCTGGTAGCAAGAAAACACTTTACATCAAGCCGTTCTCTTGGCGCTGGTGAAATGTGGCAATACCACATTAGCGGTGGTAGTGGCGTACAATTGACCAAACGAAAAAACGACCAGCAAGATGTTAACGAACCTGTAATTTCTCCTGATGGCAAATACATGTATTACAGTGAAGACGTTTCTCCCGGTGGTTATTTCAAATACAATAAAGATCCTAACAGTGAAATCTATGCTATCAATCGCTATGATTTTGAAACGGGAGAAACAGAAAAAATTACGGGTGGTCCGGGAGGCGCCGCTCGACCACAAATTTCAAGAGATGGTAAACTGTTAGCGTATGTAAAACGAGTGCGTACCGCAACGGTTTTGTATGTTCATAATTTAGAAACAGGTGAAGAAGGTCCCGTTTATGATAAACTTAACAAAGATCAACAAGCCGCTTGGGCTTTGTTTGGTGTGTATCCTAATTTCAATTGGATGCCAAACAATGAAGACATTATAATTTGGACCGGAGGTAAAATTCAAAAAATAAATACAAAAACAAATCAGGTAACACAGATTCCTTTCACAGCCGATGTCGCTATTGACATTGCAGATCGGGTACATTCTGATACTCCAATAACTGACAATGACTTTACAGTAAAAATGATCCGTGATGCTGTAACCGCTCCCGATGGAAAAACAGTAGTCTTTAGAGCTTTAGGATATTTATGGACTAAAAGCTTGCCTAATGGAAGTCCAAAACGATTGACTACAGATACTGATTTTGAAGCAGAACCTACTTTTACCGCTAATGGTAAAGAGATAATCTATGTTAGTTGGAACGACACAAATTTAGGCGCTATCAGAAAAATTAATTTAGAAAGTAAAAAATCTGTTAAATTAACCTCTGAAAAAGGAATTTACAGAACACCAAGTCTCTCTCCTGACCAAAAAACAATTGTCTACGTCAAGGAAGGCGGAAATATGGATCAAGGTTTTGCTTTTTCAAAAAAACCAGGGATTTACACCATGAATGTTACAGGTGGCAAATCAAAATTTATTACCTCAAAAGGAGAATATCCTGTGTTTACTAAAGAAGGAAATCGTATTTTCTTCCAAACTGGGGGAGTCTTTTTTGGGGATTTAACCAAAGAACTCAAAAGTGTTGACCTTAACGGAAAAGAAGAACGCACCCATATTAAATCCAAATATGCTAACCGATTGGTGCCAAGTCCAGACAATCAGTGGATCGCTTTCACCCATTTACACAAAGCTTATGTGGCTCCATTAAACATCAACGGCCAAGAAGTAGATTTGGACGAAAAAACTACGAATGTACCTGTGTCAGAATTGTCAAAAGAGGCTGGAATTAATTTACATTGGTCACCCAATAGCAAAAACGTGATGTGGATGTTAGGCAATACTTATTTTTCGAATGCCGTAAAAAACAGATTTACTTTTTTACCGGATTCACCTGAAAAAGTTGAAAAACCATCTGATATAGGTATTAAAATAGATTTAAAATCAAAAGTTGATAAACCAAAAGGCAGAATTGCCCTGACGAATGCTCGTATCATCACTATGGACGGCGACAAAGTGATTGAAAACGGTAGTATAATAATCAATGAAAATCGTATTGAGGCCATTGGTAATGCAAGTGACATTCGTATTCCTGAAACGGCTATGGTTTATGACCTGACTGGTAAAACTATTATGCCCGGAATGGTAGATGCTCATGCCCATGTAGGTGCTTTTCGTTATGGATTAACCACCCAACAAAATTGGCCTTTCTATGCAAATTTAGCCTTTGGAGTAACGACATCGCATGATCCGTCTTCTAACACGGAATCTATTTTTACCCTTTCGGAAATGGTAAAAAGTGGTGCCATTGTAGGACCCCGAATATATTCAACCGGATTTATTTTGTACGGTGCTGAAGGAGACTTTAAAGCAATTGTCAATACTATTGATGACGCTCGTTTTGCAGTAAAACGGACCAAAGTTTTTGGAGCACTTTCTGTAAAAAGCTATAATCAACCAAGACGTGACCAACGTCAACAGGTATTGCAAGCGGCCAGAGAAGAAGAAATTAATGTGGTACCAGAAGGCGGCTCGACCTTCTTTACTAACATGACCATGGTGATTGACGGTCATACCGGAGTGGAGCATAATATACCGGTGGCACCCGTTTATAAAGATGTACTCGAACTTTGGGGTACAAGTAAAGTAGGATATACTCCTACCCTAATCGTAAATTATGGCGGATTGAATGCCGAATATTATTGGTATCAAAAAACAAATGTTTGGGAAAACAAAAAACTACTCCAATTCACCCCAAGGGCCGTAATTGATTCCCGCTCGAGATACCGCATGATGGCTCCTGATGAAGATTATGAAAACGATCATATTCTTACGTCTAAAACCGTAAAAACGCTTGCTGACAATGGCGTAAAAGTCAATATGGGAGCACACGGACAGTTGCAAGGAATGGGAGCACACTGGGAATTATGGAGTATACAGCAAGGTGGAATGAGCAATTTAGAAAGTTTGAAAACAGCCACCATTAATGCAGCCAATTATATCGGAGCCGGAAAAGACATTGGTTCATTAGAAACCGGAAAATTGGCTGACATTTTAGTTTTGGATAAAAACCCATTAGAAAATATCCAAAACTCCAATACGTTATTGTATACCATCGCAAATGGCCGAATGTACGAATCCGAAACAATGAATGAAATAGGTAACGAACCTAAAAAAAGAGAAAATTTTTATTGGGAAAACAACGCATACAATGCTAATTTCCCATGGCATGAGGAGTCCAATAGCTTTATGCATCAACAATGTTGTAGTTCTGGCTTTAGCCACAACTAAGAATTAATTTTAAACTAAAAAAACCATTCGCAAAACGAATGGTTTTTTTGTTTAAATTCAACTTGTTAAAAAAGCAACTAATTACTTCATTTTTAAATACTTGTTAATTTCAGGATATGCCAATTCAAAATGAAATTTATATAATTTCCGTAAAAAAATAGATATTCAAAATATCATTGTAGGTAAAACAAATCAAATTTTAAGTCTTTATTAACCCAAGTCGGTCTATTAATGATTATTTTTATACAAATATTTAATCCCTATTTAAGACTAACAAATAAATTATGGAAAATAATAATACACGAAGAAATTTTTTAAAAAAAACGGCCCTATTGTCTACAGGTACAATTATTGGATCTGGTTTATTCAATGCTGCATTTGCTGCCCAACCAGTACTGCAAATTGACGATCTACCCTACGAAGCAGCTGTCACAGATACTCCTGGAACCTACAGTCTTCCTAAATTAGGTTATAGCTATAATGAATTAGAGCCTCATATTGATAAAGCTACAATGGAAATTCACTACAGCAAACACCACCAAGCTTATGTGACAAATTTGAATAAAGCCATTGATACTTTGGATAAAAACTTAATTGATTATTCAAAATCTTTAGAAAATATCTTTGAAAAAATGTCTAAATTCCCAGAAGCCATTCGGAATAACGGAGGCGGACATTACAATCACAGCTTGTTTTGGAGTTTAATGAAACCTAATGGTGGTGGTATTCCAAAAGGCAAATTGGCAGCAGCCATAACCACAACTTTTGGTTCTTTTGATGAATTCAAGAAACAATTTAGTGATGCATCTATGAAAAGATTTGGTTCCGGTTGGGCCTGGTTAGTGGTGCAAGACGGAAAATTAGTAATAGGTTCTACGGCAAACCAAGACAATCCTTTGATGCGATTACGAGGGAAGGGACTTAAAGGAAAACCCGTTTTAGCTTTAGATGTCTGGGAACATGCGTATTATCTTAAAAATCAAAACCGAAGAGCTGATTATATAAACTCTTTTTGGAATGTAGTTGATTGGGATGCCGCCGAAAACTTATTTAATTCTTAAAAAACAATAAAAACCCTGAATTAAAAAGTAGGATTCCGGGTTTTTTATTTAAAAAAAAGGGGCCTCTGAGACTTCATTTTTTAATAATTATTCGTTAGAAATCCGTACTGTTCAAAATTAAAAAAACCAATACTAATTAAAAGTAATATCTGTGTTAAACTAAAAAACAGAAGTTAAAATTACGAAAAAAAGTATAGCTTTGTACCTTCAAATTAAAGCAATGATTAACCCTTCAGCATCAGGTTGGATAGATAAATTTTTTATTGAACAAAAGTTTTCAAAAGAAACGGTTTCAAAAACTACCGATATATTTTATCAAAAAGTTAGAGAAACAGGTTTTATATATGGCCATATCATTGCATTTGAAACTGTAGCACCTATTGAAACTAAGGGTTGGTTCAAAGAAGAGATTTCAAAAGTCGCACTTTTAAATACTTTGCATGCAGTTTTTTGTTTAACAAATGAAAATATCAGCCCTGATAATTTCATTAAACAAGCCGTTACTTTTTACAATCAAATGAATCCTCAAGGCTTTAACCTATTTAAAAAAATACTGCCAAAGAATTCTCCTGCTTTAACTTTAGAAAAAATAATTGATGAGCGTGTTCAAACAAATGATAGCATCATCAGTAAAAATTTTTCTCACCTAGTAACTAATGCCTTACTGTTTATTGATGTCTTGGCCTTTCGCCAATACTTAATTCATGGTGAAATTCCGGAAAAGTATTTAAAAAAGATCGAGGAAACTATTGTAAATGTGGTCACACTTGCTTTAAAAATTAAAACAAAAAAATCTCAATACGATGATTTATTAATCAAGCTTTTTGAAGCTTCTATTCGCTACAGTAAATTCTCTAAGGTATCAGTACAAAGCTTAGAGACACTTGAACTAGATTATTTTTCAAATGACTTAGAAAAATACTATTTGATAGATCTTGCAGGAATGGCTTTATGGAGTGATGGAGAAATTGAAGATAATGAAGCTTATTTTTTGCATTCACTGGCTAAAACGGTTTCGATCCCGGATGGTTTTTCGGATGAAAGTATCCGCAATACGAATGCCTTTATTACGAAACATAAAAAGGAAATTCCTTATTTTAATTATTCAAATCCAGTAAAACATTTTTATGCCCAAACGACTCAAAGTGTGGTCACACTGATTAGTCGTAATAAGAACAGATTGTCTAAGGAAATCGCACAAAGTAAGGAGTTAATGGTACTATTAGCCTACTCTACTCGCAGGGATTTAGACGAGAAAGAGAAGAAAAAAGTCAAGAAACAATTACTGGAAATTTGCAAAACCATTCCGTCGTTGACTATATTCCTTCTTCCTGGCGGTAGCTTATTGCTGCCTATTTTAATTAAATTTATACCTCAACTACTACCCTCCGCTTTTAACGAAAATCTTGATGACGAATAATAAAAGCCGCTAAAAGCGGCTTTTATTTATTACAAATTTTGGGGATTAAAATTTCAACTGATAGACTTCATCCAAATCTTTTTCGGAACTGATATTCACCTCTAAATCCGTTACAAAACCGGAATTAAGACCATAAGCCCATCCGTGTAAGGTTAAGTCCTGACCATTTCGCCATGCTGCCTGAACAATTGAAGTTTTAGCCAAATCATAAACTTGTTCTTTAACATTCAATTCTACAAAAGTGTTAAATCGCTCTGTTTCATCTAAAATAGAATCTAAGTAGGCACTGTGCAAACGATAGACATCTTTTATGTGACGAATCCAGTTGTCAATGATGCCAATAGAATCATTACCCATAGCTGCTTTGACACCGCCGCAACCATAATGTCCGCATACCAGTACATGTTTTACTTTCAATACATTTACTGCGTAATCCAGTACACTTAACATATTCATATCTGAATGAACCACCATATTAGCAATATTTCTATGAACAAAAACTTCGCCTGGTTTAGCTCCTATAATTTCATTTGCAGGAACCCTGCTGTCAGAACAGCCTATCCATAATAAGGGTGGTGTTTGCCCTTTGGCCAGGTCTTCAAAATAATTAGGATCAGAAGCCAAAGATGTTTCTACCCATTTTTCATTATTTTCCAGTATTTTTTTATAAAAATCACTCATAATCGTTGTGTACTTATTTTGTTTATATCCTTACTTAGTGACAAATTAATGCTTTGTAAAGGACTCATTTTTAAATTTATTAGTGCGAAATTAATTTTTATTTTTAGTGAATTCTTAGTCAGGCACCTCTCGTTTAACCATTACCCTTTTTGCTGCATCATAATAATGCTCAATAGTTACATGGTTTTTGGTTTCTTGAGTATTTTCTAAATCATAGGCTTTTTTAAATCCTTTGAGTTTGACTTTTATATTATGATCTATAGCTCTTGTTGTTTTGAATTCATATATCAAATCTAAAATGTCATGCGCTATATACACGGTGTCTTTGGCATCAATTATCACTTTAGAATTTTCAGGAATCTCGTTTAAAGTATATTTGATGGCTGCTTTGTTCAAAAAAGAAACTTCTTGCGCCAAATCAATGTGGATAACATCACCATCTTCATATTCTTCTTTTCTAAAACTGTAAGCTCTTTTCAGGTTTCCTTTTAAAACAAAAATAATACTGATGACAATTCCTAATGCCACCCCTTTTAATAAATCCGTAAAAACAACTGCTAATAGAGTCGCAATAAAAGGAACAAATTGATATTTCCCTTTTTCCAAAAAATGTTTGAAAGTGGCTGGTTTAGCTAACTTGTAACCAACCAAAATTAAAATTGCGGCTAATGTAGCCAATGGAATTTTATTCAGGATAACAGGAATTACAAGTACACTCACTAATAATAGTACCCCATGAATTATAGTAGACATCTTTGATTTAGCACCTGAATTAGAATTTGCTGAGGTACGCACAATTACCGAGGTCAAGGGAAGACCTCCTAGAAGTGAGCTTATCACATTTCCAACACCTTGTGCTTTCAATTCCATATTAGTGTGCGTATAACGTCTTTGAATATCCATTCGGTCTGCTGCTTCAATACTCAATAACGTTTCTATCGAAGCGACTATTGCAATAGTAAAGGCTACTATCCAAACTTTTGGATTCGAAATCCCAGAAAAATTGGGAGTAACTATAATCGTCTTAAATTCCTCCAGACTGGTAGGAACCGGTAAAGAAACTAAATGCTCGTTAGTAATAGCCCACGGACTTCCTGTTCTGATGAAAATCTCATTCAAAACAACACCTAAAACTACAGCAACCAATGCACCAGGAACTAATTTTAAATCCTTCAAAAAAGGGACTTTATTCCAGGAAATCAATACCGCTACAGAGATTAAAGTGATAATTATAGATCCAACCTGAATATAATCAAAAATATTTAATAAGGTTGAAAATGTATTACCTCCGTCCTTTTGCATAAAAGCTAAATCGCCTTCAAAATCGCTATCGTATCCAAAGGCATGAGGCAATTGTTTTAAAATAATTATAATTCCAATACCGGCCAGCATTCCTTCGATGACATTTGTTGGAAAATAATTAGATATACTTCCTGCTTTAAGAAATCCTAGAACTAATTGTATTAGACCTGCTATAAAAACAGCCGTCAAAAAAACATCAAATGCACCTAAATCCGTTATTGCGGTAAGAACAATTGCGGTAAGACCTGCTGCAGGGCCTGAAACACTGATGTGTGATGTACTTAAATACCCAACGACAATTCCTCCAACAATTCCTGAAATAATTCCTGAAAATAATGGAGCACCCGAAGCCATTGCAATACCCAAACACAAGGGCAAAGCTACTAAAAAAACCACTAATCCTGATGCAAAATCAGATTTAAGGGTAGCAAAAAGATTAATTTTTCTTGTCATAATACCAAACTAAAGATTGAATACAAAGAGCTGTTTTCACGTTGAAAGTATGTGAAAATTGATTTAAGAAACACTAAAACCAACACTGTCTTAAACTTGGTTGGGTGGTAGTATAAATATAGAAGAGGTAATATTATCATGCTTTGATAAATTTTCAGAAAGAATAGCACTAGAAGATAATTTTGTTGCAATAATTATTTCCAAAGAAGATTCAGAACTAAATAATACTTTAATTTCTTTGTGAACGTGTTCCTCTTCAGAAAAACTATAGAAAACAGAGATATCTGAACTTTTCTCAATCACCGCAACAATAGTTGGGGTGACAAGGAAAGCTAAAAATAGAATTAAAAATATTTTAGATATCATTTTCATTGTCGCAAAAATAGAATTTAGTTTATAATAAAAGTAACAGTTTTTATTTATTTTAAAAAAAATAAAATTCAAAAAAAAACCAGATAAAAATGCATCATTTTTATCTGGTTTTTTTTTGAATTTTAAGTGTTACAAACTTTCTTCAAGCCAGGCCTGCATCATCCAGATTGTCTTTTCTTGTTCTGAAATGAAATCACTCATCATCGCATTTGTACCTTCATCATTGATTTGTGCCGATTTGTCAAGAATTACTCTTTCAATCTTTAATAAATGAGATAGTGATGTAACAATTAAATGTACTGCTTTTTCATCATTTGAAATATTTTTACCAACTACTAATTGATTGTTTTTTATATAGTCTTCAAACGTATGGAGCGGCGTTCCACCAACAGTGAGAACTCTTTCAGCAATTAAATCAATTTTTATTTGAGAATCCGTGTATAATTGCTCAAATTTTACATGCAAATCAAAAAAACGCTTTCCTCTAATATTCCAATGAATTCCTCTTAAATTTTGATAATATACTTGAAAATTAGCTAACAAAACATTTAGTTCAGTTGCTATTAATTCTGACTCTTTTACCGGTAAACCTAAAATATTTGTTTTCATTTTAATGTTGTTTTATATTTATTTCCGTTATATGACAAATTTAGTGTAAGATTAACGAAAAACACTATAATAAAAAGTTATTGTTTTATTAAATTTGTATCAGATATAATTATAACCATGACAATTACTCAATTAAAATACGTACTTGCAGTAGCTGAACACAAGAATTTCACTCTTGCTGCAGAAAAATGTTTTGTTACTCAACCTACACTGAGTATGCAAATTCAAAAAATAGAAGAAGAATTAAGTATTCAAATATTTGACCGTACCAAAAAACCAATCCAGCTAACTGATATCGGGCATAAAATTGTAAACCAGGCAAAAAATATAGTCAATGAAGCTGATAGAATACAAGATATTGTTGAACAACAAAAAGGTTTTATAGGCGGTGAATTTAGATTAGGCATCATTCCAACAATCATGCCTACTTTATTGCCAATGTTTCTAAATAATTTTATAAAAAAATATCCAAAAGTAAAACTTATTATTGAAGAGTTAAATACCGAAGAAATTATTATTAAACTCAATAATGGACACCTGGACGCTGCAATTGCCGCAACTCCTTTGATGGAAGAAAAAATTAAAGAAATAGTCTTGTATTTCGAACCTTTTGTTGCGTACATCCCTGAAAACCACCATAATTTTCAAAAAGAAGAAATAGAAGTTTCAGATTTAAACTTGGATGAAATTTTATTATTACAAGACGGACATTGTTTTAGAGAAGGAATTTTAAACTTATGCAAGAGTACTGGTAAAAATGAAATCAACCATTTTCAAATACAAAGTGGCAGTTTTGAAACCTTGATAAAACTAGCTGATGAAGGTCTGGGAACAACGCTGCTTCCTTATTTGCATACCTTAGATTTAAAAGAAAAAGACAAGCTAAAACTTCGTCATTTTAAAGAACCTAAGCCTGCAAGAGAAGTCAGTTTGATTTTTCCTAAAAGCGAATTAAAAATTCAAATAATAGATGCACTTCGAAATACCATAACAGGAGTTGTAAAAGGAGCAATTGTTTTTCAAAATGTTCAGATAATAAGTCCCATCGCAAAAAAATAAAAAAAGGAACCGTTTATGGTTCCTTTTTTACTATGAATTTACTATTAGTAAACAGTGCTTTAGTTCCGGTTTACCAATAGTGAAATTTAATAACCACTCCCGTAATTGATCCATTTCATAGGGCAATAATGTCTTAATAGCTTTTTCTAATTCTTTGCTAAAAAGCATAACATCAAAGCTTACTCTTTCTAAAACTGATTTAGTATAATCATACATGATTTTCGACATAATTAATGAAGATTTTAGGTTAGATTTTAATTGAAAGTGATGTAAAAATACATTTTTTACAACTAGAACATAGTTATTTAACGTAGTTTTTAGTTTTTTTATTTTTCGTACTACTTTTGATCAAAAATATAATATATTATTGATAATAAGCCACTTAACAAACATTTATTTTTTAGTAGCTCTGAACATTTCTCTTTTTCCTGGTGGTCCGGCTAATTTTTCAACCGTAAAACCTACTTCTAACATGCTCCTTTTTACAACTCCTCTGGCTGCATAAGTCACTAAAACTCCATTCCTTTTCAGTGCTGTATGCATTCTTTTAAAAATATCCGTACTCCATAATTCAGGCTGCACTCTATAACCAAAAGCATCAAAGTAAATCAAATCAAATGTGTTGTTGTCGTCAATTTCTTCAAAAAACTGCTTTCTTTTAGTCAACAAAAAATCATTACTAAGCGCTATTTTCTCTCCCCAGACACTTTGATGCATTGCTATAAAAATGTCACTTTCTTGAGCAGCATTCAACTCTGTAACATAATTCATACATAAAACTTCGTCAGGAGATATAGGATATGCCTCTACGCCAACATAATCGATAGACTGATTCATTTTTTTTGCTTCTAATAAGGTAATAAAAGCATTCAATCCGGTACCAAAACCAATTTCTAAAATAGAAACCGCTTTATTTTGAAATAAGGAAAGTCCGTTTTTAATAAAGACATGTTGCGCTTCCTGAATGGCTCCATGTTTAGAATGATAACACTCATCCCATTCCTCTATTCGTATGGTTGTGGAACCATCAAGTGTTTGTATTATTTCTCTTTTCAAAATTATTATTTGAGGTTATTTGAAGTTTTATAATTATATGAGCAGTCCAAATTTAATCAAAACTAAAATGATTGTCCTAAATAAAGTACATTTATTATGCAAATCCCATAAAATTGATGCTGATTTTTTCTGTTTTTTCAAAAATAAATAAATCGTACGTAAAGGCTATAATTAATGGTGTTTTGTCAAGTATTTTAGTGATTTTTATTTAATTTTGCAATTATTAAAGTTCTTTTTGCATAATCAAGATTTTAATACCCAATTGTAGTAACATATAAAAATAAACAATACATTATCATGAGTACAACTCAAACTAGCAAAATTGAAATAATTAAAGCACCCACTTCAAAAATAAATGAAGTTGATTTTAAAAGTTTAAGCTTTGGATCTGTTTTTTCAGATCATTTATTTGAATGTGATTTTAAAAATGGGGAATGGCAACAACCAGTCATTAAGCCTTACGCACCTTTTTTGTTAGATCCATCGTCAAGAGTTTTTCATTATGGTCAAGCTATTTTTGAAGGTATGAAAGCGTACAAAGATGAGAACAATGACGTTTGGCTTTTTAGACCCGATCAAAACTACAGCCGTTTCAACACCTCTGCTGTTAGGATGGCTATGCCGGAAGTTCCAGAAGATATATTCCTGAATGGTTTAAATCAATTGCTGCAATTAGACGAAGCATGGATAAAAAAAGGAAAAGGAAATGCCTTATATATCAGACCCTTTATGATTGCAACAGGTACCGGAGTAATTGCAAACCCATCAAATGAATATAAGTTCATGATTATTTTATCGCCTGTTTCCTCTTATTATTCAGGTGATGTAAAAGTAATAATTGCGGAGCATTACAGCAGGGCGGCTAATGGTGGAATTGGAGCTGCAAAAGCAGCCGGAAATTATGCAGCCCAATTTTATCCAACTAATTTAGCAAATAAAGAAGGCTTTCAACAAATAATCTGGACTGATGATGCCACACACACAAAATTAGAAGAAGCCGGTACGATGAATGTGTTTTTTAGAATAAATGACACATTATTAACGGCTCCTGTAAGTGAAAGAATACTTGATGGTGTTACTCGAAAAACACTGATTGATTTAGCAAAGAGTGAAGGTATAAATGTAGAAATTCGTTCAGTTTTAGTATCTGAACTTGTTGAGGCATTTAAAAACGAAACTTTAAAAGAAATTTTTGGTGCAGGAACAGCTGCTGTGGTAAGTCCCATTTCAGGATTCTCCTATCAGGATGTGTATCATGAATTACCAAAAATTGAAAACACAATGGCTTTGCAACTGAAAACTAAATTAGAAAATATCCAAAATAAATTAGATGCGGATCCTTTTGGCTGGACTGTTAAAGTATAATTCAAAGATTTAAAAATTAAAAAAAAGCGATTTTCAGTGTGAAAATCGCTTTTTTATATCATACACATCATCAAAGAATTTCTGAAATTTCTACCTCTATTTACCAATTATTTTAGAGAAATCAGGCTTGAAATAATTTGGCCCTTTCATGACCTTACCATCTTCACGGTAAATAGGCTCCCCATCCTGACCCAACTTACTCATATTACTACGTTGAATTTCATCAAAAACGGCTTCTATTTTGTCTTGCAGTCCATGCTCAATAATCGTTCCGCATAAAATGTACATCATATCGCCTAATGCATCGGCAATTTCTATTAAATCATTATTCTGAACAGCCTCTAAATATTCTTCATTCTCTTCTTTCATCAAATTGAAACGAAGGATATGTTTGGTTTCAGCTAAGCCGGCTATTGGAGTTTCGCTATGCCCAATTTTGAAAGCGGTATGGAATTCTTTGACGGCATTAATTTGTTTTTGCATAATTTAAATTTTATTAAATGAAAATACAAATTAGCAAACTATTATTAAACAAATAGCTAAATTTGTCAAAAATAATATAAAGTATGTTTAGTCAGGGACAATTCATTTTTGCCGGCTTTTTTTTTGTTGCATTCAGTATTGCAATGATTTATGCCTACCGAAAAGATTTAGCGTTACACCGAAAATTTTATAAAGGAAATTATAAAATTTTAATTGGGTTTGGAGTTTTTATTGGCATTTTATTTTTGATAAAAGTCTTTTTCAAACGTTAGTTTTTTTTTAAATGTCTTCTGAAAAGAGGACTTTTTTTAATTTGTTCTTTTCTTATTTTAAAAACAAATCCTAATTGCTAATTAGTGCAATGTGCCAAATAGTCTGCCTGAACATGTCCCCTATAAATTTTATTCTAGAACTCCTTCTTCCATAGTATTCCTTTCGTAAAACAACTATTCAATTAAAATATTTAAGTCGCGTTTTTTTATTTAACACTTTTGGCGACTTGTAAATTAAATTTTTAACTTTACAAAAATTAATACAATTAGATATCATGAGGATTATAAAATATTTATTTCTTTTGTTGCTGCTTAGTTTAGTGGCTTTATCCATTTTTGTAGCTACACAAAAAGGGGAATTCACTGTACAAAGAAGTCATGTTATTAATTCTACTAAATCAACGGTATTTAATTTTGTTAATGATTATAAAAATTGGCAGGATTTTGGTGCCTGGATCGTTGAAGATCCTGAAATTATAATCACCTATCCTAAAAACACTGTAGGAAAGGGAGCTTCCTTCACTTGGGAAGGAAAAGAAGTCAAAGGGGATATGCAAACGGTTTTTGTAAAAGAAAATGAAAGTATTTCTCAAAAAATAAATTACAACGGAGGGGTATCATCCGTTTTCTTGAGTTTAAAAGACACGGTTGGTGGAACAAAGGTCACCTGGAAAACCGCCGGAAAAATGAGTTTCGTTATGAAGATCACTGCTGCTTTAAACGGCGGTATCGATACAGTTATAGGTGCCATGCAGGAAAAAAGCTTGGCTAATCTAGACAAAACACTAGTTTACGAGATAAATACCCATCAAATAAAGGTAAAAGGTGTGGTAAAAAAACTAGCAACTTTTTATTTGCACCAAACTTTTACAAGCAAAATTTCAAATATCACTAAAAATGCCCGAATCGTTTTTCCAAAAATCATTCTTTTTTGTGAACAAAACAATATAGAATTGAATGGAAAGCCTTTTATTATTTATCACACTTACGATCCAGTAAATGGATTGAGTAGATTGTCTTTTTGTATCCCTATAAAAAATCAAATTTTAACCAGTTCAGGCAGTGATATTTTATCCGGTAAACTCGAACCTTTCGAAGCCTTGAAAACAACCTTAACCGGTGATTATTCACACATAAAAAAAGCGCTAGATAAAACAACAGCGTACAGCAATGCTAACAAAATAAGTATTGACACTAAATTTTCACACCTAGAGAACTATACCATCGGCAAAGCGGAAATAAAAAATCCATCAAAGTGGATTACTGACATTTACTTTCCAATAAAACCAAAAGTAATTCCTGTTAAAGTCTTTGCTCCAGCAGCAATCAATAAACCTCCAGCGGTAAAAACACCGGAACCTGCACAAAAAAAGGAAGAAGAACAATCTGAATTTTAATATTATCTTTCCTCCGAATTAAACCTTTTTGATAAAGAGTATTCTAAATTCATAAATAAAAAATTTGCAAGACGAACAGGAATATATAAATAACTTGTTGAACTCTAAAACACAAAATCAAGCGTTTCAGCAGTTGTTACAAGAGTATCAAAGACCGTTATACAATCACATTCGTAACATTGTTTTAAATCACGATGACGCAGATGATATCTTGCAAAATACTTTTATCAAAATATTTCAAAATTTAAAAAATTTCAAAGGAGACAGTAAACTCTTCTCTTGGATGTATCGTATTGCTACTAATGAAGCATTGACTTTTTTGAAACAAAAATCAAAAATCAATACGGTATCGTCTGAAATTTTACAAAGTAAAACTATTTATAATCTCGAAGCTGATGTGTTTTTTGATGGAAACGAAATTCAACTAAAATTACAAAAAGCAATTGCTTTATTACCTGAAAAACAACAGTTAGTTTTTAAAATGAAATATTTTGAAGAACTAAAATACGAGGAAATATCTGCTATTTTAGGCACTTCAGTTGGAGGATTAAAAGCTTCCTATCACCTTGCTGTAAAAAAAATAGAAGCATTTGTATCTACTAATTAAACCTTTTTGCAATACCACTGTCTAATGAATAGTATGAAAACATTTAAATTAGAAAACGAGCCCAAAATTGAGACTGGATTTAAGATTCCTGACCATTATTTTGAAAATTTTTCAGCAAAAATGATGAAGCAATTACCCATAGAGGAGCCAAAAGTATTTTCTATTTTTCAAAAAAGAAAAAACAGGATTCTAATGGTTGCAGCAATTTTAGTAATAGCCCTGATGATTCCTGTTTTAAGCCCGTCAGCAAGCAACCCTAACGAAATAGACACGCTCACTCTGGAAAATTATTTAACCTATCAATCGAGTGTAAACCCTTATGATTTAATAAGTGAATTAGAAACCGAAGATATCAATAATATTAAAGCAGATAATGAAGTTTTAGAAGATGAAACTATAGAGGATCATTTATCCGAAAATGCTAATCTGGAGCATCTTCTTTTAGAATAAAAAACGCGTTCACCGATTACAATAAATAAAACAAAAATGAAATATAAAAAAATATTCCCAATACTGTTGCTACTTCTTTCCTTTAATTTTTATGGTCAACATGAAAACATGAAAGAGAAAAAAGAACAAATTAAAGCTTTGAAAGTAGCCTTTTTGACGACTGAGTTAAACTTGACCACTAGTGAAGCCGAAAAATTCTGGCCTATTTACAACCTGTTTGATGACAAACAATTTGAATTAAGACATCAGAAAATGAAAAGTTTCATGAGAAGAATGAATGATGGATCTTTAGATCAAATCACGGAGAAAGAATCCAATTCATTTTTAGTTCAAATAGAAGAAACCGAAGAAGAATTGTTTTTTTTACGGAAGAAATTTGTTCAAAATTTGAGAGAAATATTACCATCTGTAAAAATTTTAAAACTTAAAAAAGCAGAGGAAGACTTCAATAGAAAGCTGTTGCAACAATACCGCAACAAAGCGCATAAAAAATAACATCTTTTTTTATTAGTTCGATAAAACATCCTAAACACAAGTAAAAACTTGAGCTTAGGATGTTTTTGTTATTTAAAATTGATCCGAATCATTTTATTTTTCCCTGCAGCAACAGCCGTTTTTTTATCTATGAACCGGAGCGTATTAAGACTTTTATCCTTTGCTATTTGTTGCCATGATTCACCACCATCCGAGGAGTAATAAACCCCTGAAGTCCCCACAGTAACGAGTTTCTTACCATTGCTTTCAGGAATATATTGCACACAGGAAGCATACCCAAATCCTTGATTCTCAGAAATAAGCCCCCATGTTTTCCCACCATCCGCAGTACGGGCTTTATTGGAAAAATTCTGGTTTTGATCTTCATAATCCCCTCCTGCTACAAAACCGATTTTTGCATCATAAAAATCGGCAGTAAAAATTCCGGTCATTGCCTTTCCTTGTGCCATTGGAGTTTCAAAAACGGTCCAACACTTTCCTTTATCAGGAGAATAAAAAACCCTTGATTTTTTTCCACCAGAAACAATCCATGTATTATTCCCTTTAATTACAATATTAGTATTGCTTGCCGCAAAAGCAGCTTCGCCTTGCATCACTTTTGGTAATTTATCGCACGGAATTTTATTCCATGATCGGCCTCCATCGCGCGTTGTAATAATATTAAGACAATCAGCGATTGGATCTCCCATAGCAATACCTTCTGTATCGTCCCAAAATTGCATACTATCATAAAAGACCTTCTCATGGCTTTCCTGATATACTATTTGTGAATCCTTTTCCTCTTTTGAAATTTGATACAACACTGCAGGATTTGCCACATTGAGAATAAAAATATGATTGGCTGTTTGAGCGATACTCCTAAAATCAAGTATCAAAGAATCCTTGGTGATTTTGTGCTCTATTTTTTGATTGGTATCTAAATTATATAACCCGTATCTACCTTTATCAGCAGCATACCAGATTTTGTTTTTATCAATTTGAATCGCTCTGATACTTATTTGATCTTGAAATAAGGTATCAATTTCAACGGACTGAAAACTAACGTTATGTAACTTTTCCGACTTATAAACACTTGTTTTACAGGATACAAATCCATTTAAAACCAACAGCATTAAAAAAATATTTTTCATTTTTGTACATTTTAAGGCTAATTTACAATTAATAATATAAATACAAATAGCACCCAAATTATATTGGCACAGTAATTGGATATTGAAAAAAAGGAAAAACTTAATCCAATTAATTATGAAAACGAAACTATTACTATTGAGTCTGTTGACCGCTGTTTTCGCAACACAAATACAGGCACAAAACAGAACATACGTAAATGCTGTGA
The DNA here is from genome assembly GCF_003970335.1 of Flavobacterium sp. LS1P28. Classification (NCBI taxonomy): domain Bacteria; kingdom Pseudomonadati; phylum Bacteroidota; class Flavobacteriia; order Flavobacteriales; family Flavobacteriaceae; genus Flavobacterium; species Flavobacterium sp. LS1P28. The sequence continues at coordinate 31,690 of NZ_RYDI01000004.1, forward strand.
ATGCCGAAATCAGTGATAATCTTGATCTGAGAGCTGTTGCTGATATCTTTGGTGATTCTAGAGACCTGCAGGATTTTGAAAGACGCCTTAATGATCCTGAGCTGCAAATATCAAATTTAGATTTGAATAATGATAATGAAGTTGACTATTTACGGATTATTGAAACGGTAGAAAACAGAACCCATCTAATCATCGTTCAGTCAGTGATTGATGAAGATATCTACCAAGATGTTGCAACAATTGATGTTGAGAAAGACAGAAACAATAAAATTCATGTACAAATAGTTGGTAATGAATTTATGTATGGACAAAATTACATTTATGAGCCAGTTTATTACAGTACTCCAGTAATTTATGCATCCTTCTGGTCTACTAATTACCGCCCTTACTATTCCACTTGGAATTGGAATTATTATCCGTCCTATTATTATGCTTGGAATCCATTTCCCGTTTTTAGATACATAAATAACATAAACATTAATTTGAATATCAACAACAATTATAACTATGTCAATAACCGTAGAAGTAATCGTGCAGTAGTTTTACACAATTCAAGACGTTCAAACGGATATGAAAGACAACATCCAAATGCGTCTTTTTCCAGAAGAAATAGTACTGTAAATAACCGCCATGAATTAGATCAAAGAAGAGTATCCAGAAATGAAACCGGTTATTCTAATAGAAGAGCAATAGTGCAAAGAGAATATTCTCAAAACAGAACAAGTCCTTCCAGACAACCAGCACCGCAAAGAGCGGAATCGTCCAGAGAATATTCTCAAAACAGAACAAGTCCTTCCAGACAAGCAGCACCGCAAAGAGCTCAATCATCCAGAGAATATTCTCAAAACAGAACAAGTCCTTCCAGGCAAGCAGCACCGCAAAGAGCGGAATCTCAAAACAGAGGCAACACATCAAGAGCATCAGGTCCTCAGAGAACGGAATCTCAAAGAGGCAATTCTTCTTCAAAAAATGAAAATAGAAGCTCCTAAAAATCTTAAATACAAAAAAAGAAACACGGCTCCCTAAACCGTGTTTCTTTTTTATCGGATAAAAAGCGCTAATTTATTTTAAAAGTGTAAATTTGAAAAGTTTTTTAAAAATTACACATGAGCGTATCGCACAAAGACCTGCACAGTAAATGGACATTAGGAGGTTTATTAATTTCATTAGGAATAATTTACGGTGACATAGGAACTTCACCATTGTATGTAATGAAAGCCATACTTGGCACCCACATTATTAATTCGGATATTGTCTTAGGTGGAATATCGTGTGTTTTTTGGACCCTTACACTGCAGACCACAATCAAATACGTACTAATCACGTTAAGCGCTGATAATCATGGCGAAGGCGGAATTTTTGCTTTATATGCTTTGGTCAAAAAAACAAAAATTCAGTGGTTGATTGTCCCGGCTATAATCGGAGGAAGTGCTTTATTAGCTGACGGAATCATAACGCCACCCATCTCCGTATCTTCAGCAGTTGAAGGAATAAGAACGTACTATCCAGAAATCAATACCATTCCAATTGTAATAAGTATTCTTTTTGTACTTTTTTCTATCCAGCAATTCGGCACCAAGTTAGTCGGTAAATTTTTTGCTCCAATGATGCTTATTTGGTTTGGGATGCTAGCGATACTTGGAATCGCACAAATTTCACAACACACCGAAGTTTTAAAAGCAATCAATCCTTACTACGCCTATCATTTATTGACCATCCATCCAGAAGGTTTTTTTGTTTTAGGTTTTGTATTTCTGTGTACAACAGGAGCTGAAGCATTATACTCAGACATGGGACATTGCGGACGAAAAAACATCCGAATTAGCTGGATTTTCGTAAAAACTGCATTAGTGTTGAATTATTTTGGACAAGCCGCCTATTTAATTCGCCACGAAGGAGAGACATTACAAACTTTAGGAGGAAAAAATGGAAACCCATTCTATCTCATCATGCCGGACTGGTTTCAGCCTATAGGAATTATAATTGCTACTCTAGCAGCTGTTATTGCCTCACAAGCCTTAATCAGCGGGTCATTTACATTGATAAATGAAGCAATGCGATTGAATTTTTGGCCAAAAGTAAAAATAAAATATCCTACAGAATTAAAAGGACAATTATACATTCCGTCTACAAACTGGTTATTATTTATTGGTTGCGTTGGAATTGTACTGCACTTTGAAGAATCCAGTAATATGGAGCATGCTTATGGACTGGCGATCATTTTGTGTATGATAATGACCACTATTTTACTGAATTTTTACCTGATAATGAAAAGAGTGAAATTATATTTTATAGTTCCATTGATTACTATTTATCTAATAATCGAATTTAGTTTCCTCGCAGCTAATGTTACGAAGTTTGCTGAAGGTGGCTATGTAACGCTTTTTATAGCAATCACTTTAATAGGTATAATGACTATTTGGTACCTGGCCAAAAAAATTAACAAAAGTTACACCAAAATTGTTAAAATTGAGGACTACAAAAAAGTACTAGTGGAGTTAAGTGCTGATTTATCCATTCCTAAATACGCAACACATTTAGTATATATGACTAATGCCGGTAGAATTGACGAGATCGAAGAAAAAGTAATGTATTCCATCTTACAAAAAAGACCCAAAAGAGCTGATATTTATTGGTTTGTTCACGTGAATATATTGACTGAACCTTATAAAACCGAATATAAAGTAACTGAAATTGTCAAAGATGATTTGTATCGTGTAGACTTTAATCTTGGTTTTAGAGAACCCACAAAAATAAATCTGATGTTTAGAGAGGTAATCCGGGATATGGTGCAAAAAGGAGAAGTAGATATAACCAGCCGCTACGAATCTTTGAATAAAAATAATATCATAGGTGATTTCAAATTTGTATTATCCGAAAAATTCCTTTCCAATGACAGTGATTTACGTTGGCACGAAAAAATAATTATGAACTCCTATTTCTTCATTAAAAAATTAAGTTTATCTGAAGAAAGAGCCTTTGGTTTGGATAGCAGTTCCGTAAAAGTGGAACAATTTCCAATGGTGCTCCATGCTCCTGAGAACATTGGATTGACAAGAGTAAAATAATTCTTTCTGTTTTTTTAATCCTCCAAGAAACACTGTAATAATACAGTGTTTTTTTATGTCGAAAAATTTAAAAACAACATTCATTATTTAAAATATAACATTCAATCAATTAATAGTACCTTTGCACCTCAATTATTTAAAATGAGATTACACAGAAATTTAGTTTACACAACAATAGACGCTTTGAACGCCATTTTTAACGAAGGAGAATATGCGGATAAAGTAGTTGCCCGATCTTTAAAAAAAGACAAACGTTGGGGAAGTTCTGATAGAAAGTTTGTTGCCGAAACCATCTACGAAATTGTGCGTTGGAAAAGATTATACGCAGAAATAGCCGAAGTAAAAGAGCCCTTTGACAGAGATAATCTTTGGAGAATGTTTTCTGTTTGGGCCGTATTAAGAGGCTATCCTATTCCGGATTGGCGACAGCTGGAAGGCACTCCAGAACGAAAAATAAAAGGACGTTTTGACGAACTTTCAAAAGTGAGAGCTTTAAAAGAATCTATTCCGGACTGGATGGACGAATTAGGAGTTAAGGAACTAGGCGAAAAAGTTTGGGCAACTGAAATTACAGCTCAAAACCAGCCTGCTAAAGTAATCTTAAGGGTAAATACGCTAAAGACAACCAAAGAAGCGCTGCGTGCTATTTTGATGGATTTAAACATTGAAACAGAAACGTTAAAAAATCAACCAGATGCTTTGGTTTTAAAAGAAAGAGCCAATGTTTTCTTGACTGATGCTTTCAAACAAGGTTTCTTTGAAGTTCAGGATGCCAACTCCCAATTAGTGGCTGCTTTTCTTGATGTAAAACCAGGAATGCGTATTGTGGATACCTGCGCAGGTGCTGGTGGAAAAACGTTGCACATTGCTTCTTTGATGGAAAATAAAGGACAATTAATTGCTATGGATTTGTATGAAAGCAAATTAAAGCAATTAAAAATCAGGGCCAAAAGAGACGGCGCTTTCAATATTGAATACCGAATTATTGACTCTACAAAAATCATCAAAAAATTACACGAAAAAGCAGACCGTGTTTTGATTGACGCACCCTGTAGTGGTTTAGGCGTTCTGAAAAGAAATCCGGACGCTAAATGGAAATTGAAACCGGAATTCATCGACAACATCCGTAAGGTACAATCGGAAGTTTTAGAAAGCTATTCTAAAATTGTAAAACCCGGCGGAAAATTAGTGTATGCTACTTGTTCTATACTACCCTCCGAAAATCAAGATCAAATTGCTCGTTTCCTGACAACTGACATTGGAAAACAATTCAATTTTATTAAAGACCAAAAAATATTGGCTTCAGAGTCAGGTTTTGATGGATTTTATATGGCTTTATTAGAACGTAAAGAAAGCTCAGAACAGAAAGAAAAAAGAGTACAAAAAGAAATAATATAATATCTAGATTTAAGATTCTAGAATTCAAAAAAAAATCCTCGAATAAATCGAGGATTTTTTTATGTGTGATCTGTTTTGTTTATTCTATTCTCTTGTAATATCCCTAATCATTCATTGAGATTAAAAACTCTTCATTATTCTTGGTTTTCTTGAAACGATCATTGATAAAATCCATCGCCTCTACTGGGTTCATATCCGAAAGGTATTTTCTCATGATCCACATTCTTTGCAATGTTTTTTGATCTAATAACATATCGTCACGTCTGGTACTAGAAGAAGTCAAATCGATAGCTGGGAAAATACGTTTATTAGCAATTTTTCTATCTAATTGCAATTCCATATTACCAGTACCTTTAAATTCTTCAAAAATAACTTCGTCCATTTTCGAGCCGGTTTCAGTCAATGCAGTAGCAATGATACTCAACGAACCCCCATTTTCTACATTACGGGCAGCTCCAAAGAAACGTTTTGGTTTTTGCAATGCATTTGCATCCACACCACCACTTAATACCTTACCTGAAGCAGGCTGAACCGTATTATACGCTCTGGCCAAACGTGTAATGGAATCCAATAGAATCACTACATCGTGACCACATTCAACCAATCTTTTTGCTTTCTCAAGAACGATATTCGCAATTTTAACATGCTCTTGTGGTTCTCTGTCAAATGTAGAAGCAATTACTTCACCACGCACACTACGTTGCATATCCGTAACCTCTTCCGGGCGTTCATCGATCAATAAAACAATCAAATATACTTCAGGATGATTGGCCGCAATAGCATTGGCAATTTCCTTCAACAACATGGTTTTACCTGTTTTTGGCTGCGCCACAATCATTCCGCGTTGTCCTTTTCCTATTGGTGAAAACAGATCGATAATTCGTGTTGAAATCGTACTTTGTTTTTCTGCCAATTTGAATTTTTCTGATGGAAAAACAGGCGTTAAATGTTCGAATGAAACTCTGTCGCGAACCACTTGAGGATCGTGTCCATTTATTTTTAAAACCCGAACTAATGGAAAAAATTTCTCTCCTTCTTTTGGTGGGCGAACTACACCTTTTACAGTATCTCCGGTTTTAAGACCGAACAATCTGATTTGAGAAGTCGACAAATAAATATCATCCGGCGACGCTAAATAGTTGTAATCCGAAGAACGCAAGAAACCATAGCCGTCCGGCATCATTTCCAGCACACCTTCGCTTTCTATAATTCCATCAAATTCAAAATCAGAAGCAGCAAAATTATTTTTTTTGTTTTTGAAGTTTGGATTTTGATTCCCATTTCCATTTTGACTTAGATTAGGATTTTGTTTGTGTAATTGGTTTGGATTTATTTTTTTAACCGGAGCTGAAACTTCTTCTTTCTCCTGTGCTGTGATTTCTGCATCAGTCTCTTTTGCTGTTTCTTTGCCTTCTTCCTTATCCTTTTTTAAAGCAATTTTTTTCTCGTACGCTGACTTATTAAACTTAATCACCTTTCCTATTTTTTTAGCTCCGGATTCAAGTTCCTGAACAGAAGAGGAATCGTCGTCTTTGTCAACTGGCAATATTTCAACAGAATGGTCTTCAACGGAAACAGAAGATGCTGTCAAATTTTCTTCGGTTTCAAAAAATGAATTTTTCATCGTTTTTTGAATAGCAACTTTTTTTACAGGCAGTATTCTGGTTCTTTTTGGTTTATCCTCTTCCAGATTACTATTGGTTTTTGTCTCTAATGTTAAATCAACGTTAGCCTCTTGATGCGCTAAAATCTGACTGATTAAAGTCTCTTTTTTTACACCGTTAAATTTTATGGTTTTAGCTGATTTAGCTATTTCTTGAAGCTCAGAAAGCTTCATTTCTTTTAATGCAGAAATATTAAACATGAATGTTCTAGGAGTTTAATTAATTTTGAAAATAATGTAAAAGATAGGTAGTAAACATTAAAATGAATCAACCGCAGTATGAAGTGCTTACGGTATTATGATGCAATATTACGAATAAAATTTAATGATACAATAGTATTTATAAAAAAGAAAATATATTTTTGTGGTAGATATTTAACAAATGATACAAAGAATTCAAACCATTTATTTACTACTCGTATTTGTAGTAACAGGTATTTTACTGTTTTTTATTCCATTATGGACAATGGATACCGGTAAGGCATTTTATTTTATGCAAAGTCAAGTGTATACTATACTATTGGGATTGAGTACTACGTTGACTTTATTTAGTATTGTTTCCTATAAAAAAAGACAAAATCAGTTTGTTATTGGCAGATTGAATATCATATTAAATTTGATTTTATTAGGATTGTTTGTATATCGTTCACTAAATCTATCTGGAGAAACACCTGCTGTTTCGGAGAAAGGTATTGGGATGTTTCTTCCTGTAGCTGCTATCGTATTATTGGTTTTGGCCAATAAAGCAATCAAAAAGGATGAGGATCTTGTAAAATCTGTGGACAGATTGAGGTAAACCTATAAATTTTAGTTTATTAGTGCGAAGGAAACCCGAATGTAACAATTCGGGTTTTTTTTTATATCTGCAATGCAATAAAAACCTTATAATTTAAAATTTAGCTGAATATTTTTTATAAATTTGGAAATGATAAATACAACATGGTAAAAAAAATACGGATTCATCTTGCTGATGACCATCAAATTCTTATTGATGGAATTAGAACTTTATTACACACAATCCCTACATTTGAAGTAGTGGGATATTCCCTAAACGGCACTAATATTTATGAGGAAGTCACAAATAATAAAGCAGATATCCTTGTTTTAGACATTAACATGCCGGAAAAAGACGGCATTGAGGTCCTCAAAGAATTTGCTAAAAAAGGGTTTCCGTGTAAGGTTATCATTTTGTCCAGTTATGATGACTTACGAATAATAAAAGAAGTCATGAAGTTAGGCTGCAGCAGTTATTTAACAAAGAAATGTGCCGGAGAAAATATAGTTGAAGCCATTCTAGCGGTTACTAATGATGAAGAATATTTTAGTAAATCTGTTAGAGAAAAAATATTCAGTACCGTAACTAAAGACAATCCAAAACTAAACAAACAAGTCCCAAGTCCAAATTCACTTTTAACCGAAAGAGAACTGGAAATCATAATCCTGATTTCATTAGAATATAGCGGCAAAGAAATCAGTGATCAATTATTTATTAGTGTTAATACCGTAGAGACCCATCGCAAAAACATAATGAAAAAACTCAGCGCAAAAAACTCTATAAGCCTAGTGAAATATGCCCTTAAAAATAAATTAATCAAATCCTGAATGGATTTAGATGAAACTTAAATGCTGTTTTTTTAATTAAAAAAAAGAAAACCAACCAATTTAATCTTGATTTAAAGTCAGTTTATTTTGAAAAATAAGGCGGATTTAAAAAACCAGAAATAACCAATCTATTCAATTATTTATGTCTCAGAAACAAATTGCTATAGTCTTAGTTTTACTATTGAACCTCACTGGTAGTTTTGTTTGTGCTCAAAAGAAAGAAACTCCAAAAAAGGAAGCTCTAACATTAGCAAAAGAAGCTAATCAGCATATGAAAGCTGGTAATTACGAGAAGTCCTTAATACAATCGAGACTTGCTTTGAGCCAAGCAATCAAAATCAAGGACAACAACCTGATAGCAAGAGCTTATAATACCATTGCTGCTAATTTTGATCAATTATCGGAATCTGACAAAGCTTTTTTCTACTACAACAAAGGACTGGAATACGCTAATAAAACTAATAATGATGTTTTAAAAAATTGGTTAAACAATAATTTAGGAAATATCTATTGCTTTGATAAAAAACAATATGAAAAAGGAATTTATTATTATAAAAAATCACTGCATTACAGCACTAAAACAAAAGATTCAGCACAAATTATATTTACAAAACTCAATTTGACGTGGGCCTATTTCGACAATGATCGCTATCAAGAAGGGCTTCCCTATTTAAACTACATCAACAAACACCACAAAAAACATGGAGACGAGTCTACAATTGTAGCTTTAAATATGCTCAACGGCATGTATCATAGCCATACAAACAACACTAAAAAAGCCCATTATTTTTTCCAAAAAGCAATTGAAAAAGGAATTAAAGGAACTGAAAAATCTGATTTATCATATTCCCACCTAGAGTTTTCTAAATTTTTATTGAAAAACAATGATTATAAAAATGCCTATAAAAATTTAGTCCGATATAATACAATTACTGAGGAACTAAACGACCAAGAAAAACACAATAAAGCGAATGTTGCTGGCATAAACCTTGAAATTGATGAGTACAAAAGAGAAATCGACAAGATCGAAACAGAATATAAAACAAAACAACTTTTTTTACTGCAAGAACAATCCAGAAATAAAAAAATTGTGATTGTACTAATTGCTGTTCTACTGCTATTTTTCATCCTTTTTTACTTCTATTCTCAAAACACACAACTAAAACAAAAAAACAAACTAAAGGACTTACAAAGCAAAGTTCAGGAAAACATGATCAACGCATCCATTAACGGACAAGAATTAGAACGAAAAAAAATTGCGGCATTTTTGCATGATAACATTAGTGCTTTACTTTCATCAGCAGGACTACATCTTCATGCGTATACCTCTAAAAATCAATATTCAGCACAAGAAATCATAAAAACTAAGGCTATTCTTGAAGAAGCACACGATCAAGTACGGGATTTATCCCACGAACTGATGCCTTCGCTTTTAGCCCGTTTTGGATTATTTGATGCATTAGACGATTTGTGTGAAAAAAACTCCAATTCCATTCTGTACTTTGAATACGCAAGTTCCGTAGATCGAAAAACCCGTTATGATGAAGATTTCGAAATTAAAATTTATTTCATAATTATGGAAATCCTCAACAATACCATAAAACATAGTCAGGCAACACGTTCAGAATTAAGCATTCACGAAGATAATGATTTTCTGAATGTCAATGTTATGGATAATGGACAAGGTTTTGATTCTAGTAAATTTCATATCCTTGAAGGTTTTGGCATCAACCAAATCAAAGCACGAATCAATAATCTGAAAGGAACTATTGTCATAAACTCCAAAATAGGTTTCGGTACAACCATAAAAATAATAGTACCCATCACCTATCAAAAAAAAATAATCAGACCCGTTTTTCAATCTCAATAATTTCCAAATCTTTGATTTTATCTCCTTCAATCACAAAACGCAACATCGTTCGCACCTGATGAAAACCACTTTTTCCCGCCGCACCAGGATTCATGTGTAATAAATTATGTTTTTTATCGAATATGACTTTTAGAATGTGAGAATGTCCACAAATAAATAATTTTGGCGGATTGGCTTCCAACTCCGCTTTAATATTGGGATTGTATTTCCCCGGATAACCACCAATATGCGTAATCCAAACATCAACGCCTTCACACATAAAACGGTTGTGTAACGGAAATTCCAGTCGCGCCGTTGCATCATCAATATTTCCATACACGCAGCGCAACGGTTTCAGCTTTTGTATCGCATCAGTCACGGCCAAATCGCCTATATCACCCGCATGCCAAACTTCGTCAGCCAATGCAACATATTTCAAAATGGTATCATCAATATGACTGTGCGTGTCAGAAAGCAAAAGTATTTTTTTCATATTTATAGTGTCATTACGAGGTACGAAGTAATCTGAAGCAATTTCCAGCTATCCGTTTCAATCTTTATTGTTTTTAAAGAAAAAACAATAAAGGATTTCCACTACAAATATTTACATTCACTGAACTCCTATGAAAATAAAAGTTTAGTGAAGTAATCTGGGCTACGATTTTGTGGTAAAAATATACATTCGAATTCCAAATAAAAAATCAAATCGAAACTTAACAAACTTTGCACCTTGGCAACTTCGTGGCAAAAAAATTAATAAGTATCTTTGTGGCTTCAAAAAAATTCACTTGAGATATTTTATCAAATTAGCATACAGCGGAACCCATTATCACGGCTGGCAATACCAACCCAATGCTGCCTCTGTTCAGGAAACGATGAACAAAGCGTTTTCGGTGCTATTGAACACAACCATCAATCTTATGGGCGCCGGTAGAACGGATACCGGGGTTCACGCCAAAGAAATGTATTCCCATTTTGATTTTGAAACACCAATTGATATTCCAAGTTTACTGCACAAACTCAACTCCTACTTGCCCAAAGACATTGTTATTTATGACATTATACCAGTACACGATGAAGCGCACACTCGTTTTGATGCCACTAAAAGAACCTATGAATATCACATCAATACATTCAAAGATGTTTTTTTGCAAGAACAAAGTTGGTATTTCCATCAAAAATTAGATATTGATTTGATGAATGAAGCGGCGCAACTATTATTCAATCACACTGATTTTCAATGTTTTTCAAAAGTCAACACAGATGTAAATACCTTTGACTGCACTATTTTTGAAGCATATTGGACTCGAGGCACAGCTGAACAGGGCGCAGACAAACAAGAAAACGGCAATTTGATTTTTACCATTTCTGCCAACCGTTTTTTACGTAATATGGTTCGTTCCATTGTGGGAACATTAGTAAATATAGGATTACACAAGAGTACACTGGCTGATTTTACTGCCATCATAGAAAGTAAAAACCGAGATAAAGCTGGTTTTTCGGTTCCGGCACATGGTTTGTATTTAACCAAAATAGATTACGATTACATTACGCAATAGCCCTGATAGTAGTGAAAATCCTTTTATGTTTTTCTTTAAAAACATAAAAGATTGCAACGAATAGCAGGAAACAGCTCCAAAAAACATGAAAGCAAAAGCATTTGATACTAGATTATTCAAACGAATATTAAAATTTACCAAACCCTATCAATGGCGTTTTAACGGAGTGATTATTTTTGCCGTTTCGCTATCAGTATTTGCGGCATTGCGCCCGTATTTATTGAAACAAACTGTAGATGGTTACATTTCGACCCAAGACCAACAGGGATTATTATTGTATGTGATCCTGATGGGTATTGTACTATTGCTGGAGGTATTCTCGCAGTTTTACTTTGTGTATTGGGCAAACTGGCTCGGTCAGGATATTGTAAAAGACATTCGGACAAAACTGTTTCAACACATTTTGAGTTTCCGAATGAAATATTTTGATCACGTTCCCGTAGGTCAGCTCGTGACACGCTCGGTTTCGGATATAGAATCCATTGCTCGTATTTTCAGTCAGGGTTTGTTTATGATTATCAGTGACTTGATGAAAATGTTTGTAGTACTGATTTTCATGTTTTACATGAACTGGAAACTGACTTGGATCGTAATTATTGCAATGCCCATTCTGGTTTATTTTACCCGAATTTTTCAGCGTAAAATGCAAGTCGCTTTTGAAGAAGTGCGAAATCAAATCGCTAACATGAACTCGTTTGTTCAGGAACGTGTGACAGGAATGAAGATTGTACAACTCTTTAATCGTGAAAAAATTGAATACAACAAATTCAAAAATATCAATGACAAGCACAAAAAAGCGTGGATAAAAACCATTCTGTATAACTCCATATTTTTTCCTATTGCAGATATCATTTCGTCCTTAACCCTTGGTTTTATTGTACTATATGGCGGCATCAAGATCTTGAACGGAGATAATTTTACCACTTTTGGGGATTTATTTTCCTATACAATGTTCATTGGAATGTTGTTTAACCCGTTGCGCCAAATTGCTGATAAGTTCAACGAGATGCAACTGGGAATGATTGCGGCAAACCGTGTTTTTGACATTTTAGACACCGAAGATCAAATTCAGGATACCGGAATTATTGAAGCTCCAATTTTTAAAGGAGATATCGAATTCAAGAATGTCCGTTTTGGATATATTCCGGATGAAGAAGTAATAAAAGGAATCGATCTGGAGGTAAGTGCCGGTCAAACGATTGCCATCGTAGGGTCTACAGGTGCCGGAAAATCTACGATCATTAACTTACTGAATCGTTTTTACGAAATCAACAGTGGCTCTATTTACATCGATAATCACAATATTGAGAATTACACTTTAGGTTCCTTACGTAAACAAATTGCAGTAGTATTGCAGGATGTTTTCCTTTTTGCCGATACTATTTTCAACAACATCACCTTGAATAATCCTGAAATTAATCGGGAACAGGTTTTGGCTGCAGCCAAAAATATTGGCGTCCATGAATTCATTATGAGCTTACCGGATAATTATGATTTTGACGTGAAGGAACGCGGCGTTATGCTTTCTTCCGGTCAGCGTCAATTAATTGCTTTCTTGAGAGCGTATGTGAGTAATCCAAGTATTTTGATTCTAGATGAAGCTACTTCATCGATTGACACCTACTCTGAAGAATTGATTCAGCGTGCTACAGAAACCATTACTAAAGGCAGAACTTCGATTGTGATTGCGCACCGTTTGGCCACGATTGTCAATGCTGATAAAATTGTGGTAATGGACAAAGGACTGATTGTAGAACAAGGAACGCATCAGGAATTAATCAACCGCGAAAGTGGGTATTACAAGAATTTGTATGATTCTCAGTTTTCGGTAGCAAATTAGTTTTTGCTGCAAAGGAATAGCAGTTACAAAAACAAAGATCGATTTACACTTCTGCAATTTGTTTAAAACAAAGATGTTTTCTTGAAAATTAGTTAGTTTGCTACTTTATTAGTTTGAAACTTTCTCAAAACAGAATAAATCCTTAAATTCGCCCAATCAATTAAATAAGAAAAACACATAAAAATGAAATACGATATTATAGTTTTAGGAAGTGGTCCAGGTGGTTATGTTACAGCTATTAGAGCATCACAATTAGGCTTTAAAGTAGCCGTAATCGAAAAAGAAAATTTAGGTGGTGTGTGCTTGAATTGGGGCTGTATCCCGACGAAAGCGTTGCTGAAATCAGCTCAGGTTTTTGATTATCTAAAACACGCTTCTGATTACGGATTGACTATTTCATCATTTGATAAAGACTTCCCTGCTGTTGTACAACGCAGTCGCAGCGTAGCTGACGGAATGAGCAAAGGGGTTCAATTCTTGATGAAAAAAAATAAAATCGATGTGATTGATGGCTTTGGAAAACTAAAACCAGGAAAAAAAATTGATGTTACGGACAAAGACAATAAAATTACTGAATACAGTGCAGATCATATCATTATCGCTACTGGAGCACGTTCTCGTGAATTGCCAAACTTGCCTCAAGATGGTATAAAAGTAATAGGATATCGTCAAGCAATGACATTACCAACACAACCAAAATCAATGATTATCGTTGGTTCTGGAGCGATTGGAGTAGAGTTTGCACATTTCTACAACTCTATGGGAACCGAGGTAACTATTGTAGAATTTATGCCTAATGTAGTTCCTGTTGAAGACGAAGACATTTCGAAACAAATGGAGCGTTCTATGAAAAAAGCAGGTGTCAAAATTATGACCAGTTCCTCTGTTGAGAAAATTGATACCACTGGAGCAGGTGTTAAAGCGTATGTAAAAACAGCAAAAGGAGAAGAAGTGTTAGAAGCTGAGATTTTACTTTCGGCTGTTGGAATCAAAACAAATATTGAAAACATAGGATTAGAAGAAGTAGGAATCGCTACTGACAAAGATAAAATTTTGGTAAATGCTTACAACCAAACTAACATTCCGGGTTATTACGCTATTGGTGATGTTACGCCAGGACAAGCACTAGCACATGTAGCTTCTGCCGAAGGAATCAATTGTGTGGAGAAAATTGCAGGATTACACGTGGAACCTATCGATTACGGAAACGTACCGGGCTGTACCTATGCCACTCCTGAAATTGCTTCTGTAGGTTTGACTGAAAAACAAGCTAAAGAAAAAGGATACGAATTAAAAATTGGTAAATTCCCATTTTCAGCTTCCGGAAAAGCAAAAGCTTCCGGTACACCAGATGGTTTTGTAAAAGTAATTTTTGATGCTAAATACGGAGAATGGTTAGGATGTCACATGATTGGAGCCGGAGTTACCGATATGATTGCTGAGGCAGTTGTAGCGCGTAAACTGGAAACTACAGGACACGAAATTTTAAAATCAATTCACCCACACCCAACCATGAGTGAAGCGGTTATGGAAGCGGTTGCTGATGCGTATGGTGAGGTAATACATTTATAGATTGTAAATTAACAATTTTTGATTTCAGATTTATTAATCCGATTTGTTCATACAAATCGGATTTTTTTTATGAAATCATTTCCAACACCAAACGCTTATTTTGTGGGAATTTAACATATTAACATTTATTTACAAAGCAGGGTTATGAATCTATTCAATTCTGCTTTATATTTGTATTTCGAGGATTTTTACTCGTTTAATTCTGATTTTATTCCATTATAAATGAATACTGAAACCAACCGTTTTTCGAATACTCTGCATGAAAACCAAAATAAAAATTGGGTAAGAGCCATAGATTCCTCTAAAATCATCAATTGGATTGATGATTTGTTCAAAATATTATTTCCGGAGAAAGCTTTAGAAACGATCCAAATTGAATTGCTTTTGGACCAAAACAAAGCCTGTTTTATTGCTATCCTGTCGGAAATTGTAAAAGACAAAACGGCCAATGAAATTCTAGATGATGCCGAATCTTTTTATCGTGCGCTTCCAAAACTTTATGATTCGATGCAAAAAGATGCACAAGCTATTCTGGATACGGATCCCGCTGCTGATTGTATTCAGGAAATTATCAATTCCTATCCCGGTTTTTTTGCTATAGAAGTTTACCGTATTGCTAACGCTATTGCTTCTCGTACCTCGTGTCTGCTGCCGCGAATTCTAACCGAATATGCTCATAGCAAAACCGGAATCGACATTCACCCCAGTGCCACAATTGATGTTCCATTCATGATTGATCACGGTACCGGAATTGTCATTGGCGAGACTACAATCATAGGGAAACACGTAAGCATTTATCAAGGAGTCACTTTGGGAGCATTGCAAGTAGAGAAAAATATGCAGGAAAAAAAACGCCATCCTACCGTAGAAGATCATGTAATTATTTATGCAAATGCCACTATTTTGGGCGGCAGCACCATCATAGGAAACCACAGTATTGTAGGCGGAAACACGTTTATCACCAAGAGTATGAATCCGTATTCCTTTGTTATGCAATCCAATAAAAATACGGTTCTGAATCAGCAGGAAATAAAAGATATTAATTTTTTCTCTATATAAATATTATGAAATACAATAACATACTCGAAACAATAGGCAACACCCCACATGTAAGAATCAATCGTTTATATGGTGCCAATCACAATGTATGGATCAAATTAGAACGTGCCAATCCCGGTGCCAGTATCAAGGACAGGATCGCTCTTGCCATGATTGAAGATGCCGAAACCAAAGGATTATTAAAAGCCGGAGGTACTATCATTGAAGCCACTTCCGGAAATACAGGAATTGGACTCGCGATGGTTGCGGCCGTAAAAGGCTATAAATTAATACTGGTAATGCCTGAATCAATGTCCATAGAAAGACGCCGACTCATGAGCCTTTATGGTGCCGAATTTGTCTTGACGCCCCGTGAAAAAGGGATGAAAGGCGCGCTGGAAAAAGCACAGGAATTAGTTACCGAAATACCTAATGCCTGGTCACCACTTCAGTTTGAAAATCCCGCCAACATCGAAATTCATAAAACAGCCACGGCACAGGAAATTATAAAAGCATTCCCTGACGGTCTGGATTATTTGATCACCGGCGTAGGAACCGGAGGGCACATCACGGGTTGTGCCGAAATATTGAAAAAACATTTCCCAAACCTGAAAGTATATGCAGTTGAACCTGAAGCTTCTCCCGTTATCAGCGGTGGCGCACCGGCTCCCCACCCTATTCAGGGAATTGGAGCAGGATTCATACCTACCAACTTGCGTACTGATTTACTGGACGGAACCATCCAAGTAAGCAAAGACGATGCGTTTGCCTATACCCAAAGAGCCGCAAAAGAAGAAGGCATGTTCATAGGAATATCCTCTGGAGCATCTCTGGCAGCGGTAGCAAAAAAACTACCAGAAATCCCAGAAAATGCTAAAATATTAACCTTTTGTTACGACACTGGCGAACATTATTTAAGCATCGAAGGCTTATTTGTATAAACAAAAATCTTCATTAAAATACAAACCGATTTGTGAAAACAAGTCGGTTTTTTTTTAGGCTTTTCATTTTTATGGGCGTGTCTTTGTTGCAAAACTATTGTCTAAACAGATTGATCTTAAAATAATGTTTAGCATAATGCTCCTTTTGACTTTATGACGTTTAAACTTCCGACTTACTTAGTTGGCTTTTGGGATAAAGCAGACAATAAAAATACGTAAGTTTTTGCAACCTACGAATTTGTAAAAAACAGAAAAAGTTCCCAGAAACGAAATAGCAAGAGCCAGCAAAATATTTTGAAGATAGACCAAAAAAGATAATGCCCTGACAACTACAAAATAAAAGATAAATATATCAGAAAACATTAAACGGAAGAAAGAGAAAAACATAAATATCAACTTCGTACGGATATTTAGGACGGATGATTAAAATACCAGACAAAAACAAAACTTAATTCAAGAACAATTGGGGAAACTTACTAGTGTCTCAAAAGCAAAGATTTCTATACTTGAAAGCAATACCAATAGCCCAACGATTGAAACAATATTTAAAGTGTTTAGCGCCTTAAAAGCGAATATCAATTTTAATATGACAATTTAAAAAAAAATTGTAATTAACTTATACAATTACTCTAAGTCCAGACTTTCAGACTAGAAACAAAAAAAGCCCCAATCTCTGGGGCTTTTCCTGTTTTATTCCTCTTCCTCCGTACTATGCGACTTTGAATAGCCTCTCCATTTCTCGATGCAGTCCTGTAAATCCTGCGGAAGTTCCGTATCAAAACGCAGCATCTCACCGGTTGTAGGATGAACAAAACCCAATGTTTTAGCGTGCAAAGCCTGTCTTGGCAATGCTTTGAAACAGTTGTCAATAAACTGTTTGTATTTTGTAAACGTAGTACCTTTTAAAATCAAATGACCGCCATACCGCTCATCATTAAATAAAGGATGTCCTATGTGCTTCAAGTGTGCCCGAATTTGGTGCGTTCTCCCGGTTTCCAGTTGGCATGAAATTAAAGTAACATAACCAAAACGCTCCAACACTTTGTAATGCGTCACGGCTGGCTTCCCTATTTCCGGATCAGCAAAAACCGCCATCTGCATGCGGTCTTTAAGGTGACGTGCCAAGTTTCCTTCAATCGTTCCTTTTTCTTCGACTACATTTCCCCAAACCAAAGCCACATACTCTCTTTCGGAAGTTTTAGCTTCAAATTGCTTGGCAAGATGTGTCATAGCCGCTTCGGTTTTAGCAATCACTAATAAACCAGAAGTGTCTTTGTCAATTCGATGCACTAATCCGGGACGTTCGCTGCTGTTCATTGGCAAATTATCAAAATGATACGCCAAAGCATGTACTAAAGTTCCGGTGTAATTTCCATGACCGGGATGCACTACCATTCCTGGCAATTTGTTGATCAATAACAAAGTATCGTCTTCATACACAATATCAAGCGGAATATTCTCCGGAATAATATGGTTTTCATAAGGAGGATGCGTAAGCATCACCCGAACTACATCATGGGCTTTTACCTTGTAATTCGACTTTACGGTGGCATCGTTTACAAAAATATTGCCATCGGTCGCCGCAATTTGTATTTTATTGCGAGTTGCATTTTGAATCAAACTCATCAAATATTTATCAATCCGCAAAGACGTTTGTCCTTTAGGAACTTCAAATCTAAAATGTTCAAATAACTCGTCTTCTAAATCTATTGTATCACTATTATTGTTCATCAACTGGTATTTCTTCTATTGGTGTTGCCAGTGTATCTGCAGCACTGGTCTCTTCATAACTCATTTTTCCGTCTCCTAAAACCAAGTCGATTTTGGAGGATTTTAGGACTCTGTCCCCTGCTTTCAGGTTTCTGCCTTTGAAACGCATTTCCAGCACCATGTCTTTTCCAAGATTGGGAACGTAGGTAATTTCTCCTTCCTCAAGTCCTAAAGCTTTCAATGTAGGTACTGCTTCGCGATACGTTTTATTGACTAAATCCGGAATACGAACCGATGAAAATCCCGAAGTATTTATTTTAATATATATTTTTCGTCCTACTTTTACTTTCGTACCGGGCGTTGGATCTTGCTTAACTACACTAAATTGCGGAAAATCACTTCTATAATCTACGCTGTCTAAAAGTACATAATCTAAATCCAGCTCATTCAGTTTTTCCTCGACTTGTTCTTCTGTCAACTTACGCAAATCCGGCACGGTAATTTCATGTCCATGATCTGTTGTAAAAGTCAACCAATGCATAAATAAATAACCCAAAGCGACAATAATGGCAAGTGCAATTAGTATTTGAACAAAGAAAACACGGCTGGTAAGATACTTACGTAAACTCATAAATTTATTTTTATATCTGGCAAAGATAAAGCTATTTCGTTTCAAAAAAAATGATAATTTTGTTTAGAATTCGTTTAGTCGGTCAATCGATTAAACGTTTAACCGATTAAACGTATATAATGAAAAACATTGCCATCATCATGGGCGGATATTCCAGCGAGTATAAAATCTCTCTTATCAGCGGAAACGTCGTATATCAATTTCTGGACAAAACAAAATACAACGGATTCCGAATCCATATTTTCAAAGAAAAATGGGTTTATGTTGATGCTGATGATGCCGAATTCACTATCGATAAAAATGATTTTTCAGTAACTGTTGATGGTAATAAAATCACTTTTGACTGTGTGTTCAACGCCATCCATGGAACACCAGGCGAAGACGGATTAATGCAGGCCTATTTTGAATTATTGCATATTCCGCAAACTTCCTGCGATTATTACCAAGCAGCATTAACGTTCAACAAACGCGATTTATTATCAGTTTTAAAACCATACGGCATAAAAACAGCCACTTCCTATTACTTAAACAAAGGTGACCGTATCAATACGGACGAAATTGTAGCTAAAGTAGGTTTGCCCTGTTTTGTAAAACCCAACAAAGCCGGTTCTAGTTTTGGCATTTCCAAAGTAAAAACTGCTGCCGAATTGCCCATTGCAATAGAAGTTGCTTACAAAGAAGACAACGAAATTATCATAGAAAGCTTCTTGGATGGCACCGAAGTTTCTGTAGGAGTAATCAATTATAAAGGAAAAGTAACCGTATTACCAATAACTGAAATTGTTTCAGACAATGATTTCTTCGATTATGAAGCCAAATATTTGGGTAAATCACAGGAAATCACTCCAGCGAGAATCTCGGATGAAATGACTCAAAAAGTGAGTGAAATTGCTAAACGTGCATATGAAGTCCTGAAAATGAAAGGTTTTTCCCGAAGCGAATTTATATTGGTAAACGGAGAGCCACACATGTTGGAAATGAACACCATTCCGGGATTAACAACGGAAAGTTTGATTCCGCAACAAGCCAAAGCCGCCGGAATTTCATTGGAAGATTTGTTTACAAATGCGATAGAACTGGCTTTGTAATAAATCACTTAATTCTTAAATACTAAACAAACGTGTCATTTAAACAAAGGAATACATTCAAATAATGTCATTCCTCCGCTGTCAGAATGACAAAACAGAAAAAATAAATGAGAAAAGCAATATTTCCAGGTTCATTTGACCCCATCACTTTAGGACATGAAGACATCATCAAAAGAAGCATTTCCTTATTTGATGAAATCGTTATTGCCATTGGTATCAATGCCGAAAAAAAATATATGTTTTCCCTCGAAGAAAGAAAACAATTCATTGAGGAAACCTTCAAAAACGAACCAAAAGTTTCCGTGATTACCTATGAAGGTTTGACGATTGATCTGTGCCACAAAATAAACGCTAATTTTATCCTTCGCGGTTTGCGCAATCCTGCTGATTTCGAATTTGAAAAAGCAATTGCGCACACGAATCGTCGGTTATCAAAAATTGAAACTGTGTTTTTATTGACCGCTGCAAAAACGTCGTACATCAGCTCCAGTATTGTACGAGATGTAATTCGCAACAACGGGCAATATGAAATGCTTGTTCCCGATGCAGTCCGAGTAAAATAATTTTAAAGCGATTTTGTCAAGTCGAGCGCAGTCGATACTAATGGATAGGTCTCGACTGCGCTCGACTTGACAAATAAACAGTCCCAATATAACTTGTAAAACGAGGCAATAATCCGTAATTTTGCCAAAAATAAAAGCCGTTAAACATGAGTATAGAAAGAGAATTAAGCAAACGCAGCGGGTCAAAATGTGAACTTTGTGGCGCAACTGAGAACCTGAAAGTGTACCAGGTATTGCCTACCAAAAAAGGAGGGATTGAGGAAAACATCATGGCTTGTAGCACCTGTATTGACCAAATTGAAAATCCGGATACCGTAGATTTAAATCATTGGAGATGTCTAAATGATAGCATGTGGAGTGAACATACTGCCGTACAAGTTGTCGCGTGGAGAATGTTAAGCCGTTTGCGTGGTTCTGGATGGCCTCAAGAATTATTAGACCAAATGTATTTAGACGAAGATACTTTGGCTTGGGCACAAGCAACAGGTGAAGGCGAAGAAGAGGAGAACAAAGTCATTCACCGTGACAGCAACGGCGTGATTCTTGAAATTGGAGATTCAGTAGTTTTAATTAAAGATTTGAAAGTAAAAGGTTCAAGCATGGTAGCTAAACAAGGAACTGCAGTGCGTAACATCAGACTGGATCATGAAAATGCCGAATATATTGAGGGTAAAGTAGACGGCCAGACTATTGTCATTATTACACAATACGTTAAGAAAATATAATGGTCAGTTGACAGTTTTTAATGATCAGTACCTGAGTTGATAAAAAAATTCAGTGGTCAGAAATAAGTGTAATCAGAGACTTCATTAAAGCAAAAAATCGTTAACAGTAAATTTAATTTACCTTTAACGATTTTTTTATTGTCAATTATTTTACGGATAGCTAACCCAGAAGCTTCAGGACTGAACACTGAACACTTTTCAAAACTGAACACTAAAAACTACTCCTCTTCTTTCTTAATCACTTTTCGAGCGACTTCTATTTTGAATTTCTTGCCTTTCATTTTTTCGTCTTTAATGGCTTGCAATAAGTCTTTCACTTTATTGAATTTTACGGCAGCAAATGAGATAAAATCTTTCACTTCAATTAATCCTAAATCGTCTTTTTCTAATTTCCCTTTTTGGGAAAAGAAACCTACGATATCAATTTTATTCAATTTATTTTTCTTTCCACCACTGATGTAAATCGTTTGAAATTCAGGTGGTTTTGGCAATGAAGTGGAATTCTCCACTTTCAAAGCTTCCATTCCGTAATCGATGTAATCCATTTTTTTCTCACTTTCATGAGCAATAATATACGCCGTGCCAGAAGCTAGCATACGTGCTGTACGTCCGTTTCTATGGGTAAATTCGTCTTCTTTAGATGGCAAATGATAATGAATAACATGATTCATTTCAGGGATATCGAGTCCACGAGCAGCCAAGTCAGTTGTGATTAGATAACTTACACTTCCGTTTCTAAACTGGATTAAGGCGCGTTCTCTTTCGTCCTGATCCATTCCGCCATGATAATACGTGGCATAAATTCCTTTTTCGTTCAACGTATCGCTGATGCGCTCTGCAGCATCACGATGATTACAAAAAACAATTGCCGATTGTGATTTCAACGAACAAATCAAGTTGAATAAACTTCCTATTTTATCTTTTTCTTTCGAAACGACCATTTTCATCGAAAGATTCGTTTCGGCCACGTTTTCTGGAATAAAGTCCAAAATAGTCGGGTTTACGACTCTTGTATATCGTGGAATTTCAATATCGGAAGTGGCCGAAACCAAAACGCGTTTATTGAGTTTCGTTAATTTTCCAATTATAAAAGACATTTGTTCATGGAAACCCAATTGCAACGATTTATCAAACTCATCCAAAATCAAGGTTTGAATTTTATCTACTCGGAAAGTGCCTCTGTCGATATGATCCGCGATTCTTCCCGGAGTTCCTATTAAAACTGCTGGAGGATTACTTAAGTTTTTAATTTCGGTATCGATGGAGTGTCCGCCATAGCACACATTTACTTTATAATCGGTTCCCATTTTTTTCCAAACCTGCTCAATCTGCAATCCTAATTCGCGTGAAGGAACCAAAATTAAACATTGAACCGATTGAATTTCGGGTTGTAACATTTCTAAAATCGGCAACAAAAAAGCCAAAGTTTTTCCGGAACCTGTTGGCGAAAGTAATAAAATATTATTGTCATTCAAGATTGCATCTTGTGCTACTTCCTGCATTTTGTTCAGGCTTTCGATGCCTAAATTCGAAAGTATATTATTGGAATGGTGTTTCTTATTCATTTTTTTTATTTGGACAAAGGTAATTTTTAATTCTCAGTTATGAATTTTGTATTTTCATTCTTTTTCAATCGGGTATTTCCTTTTCTTACATTCATATCTACAGCTGTCTAAAAAAAGCTACATTTGATATTCCATTTAAAAAACCGAAAAATGAGACTTTTCACATTCCTTTTTTTACTATTCTCCATCAGTGCTTTTGCACAAAAAAACAATAAATACGATACTTTTTTCGAAAAAGGTAATGGAAATCAATCGGCATCTTACCAAGAAACAATTGCGTACTTCAAACTTCTGGCGGATGATTTCCCTACTATCGAAATGCGAAAAATGGGACAGACAGACAGCGGTGAGCCTTTGCACATGGTTATTTTTAATCCGGAACAGCAATTTGACTTTGGAGTCATCCAAAAAAACAAAGCGGTAATTCTGCTCAATAACGGCATTCACGCAGGGGAACCTGACGGAATTGACGCTTCCATGCAACTGTTTAGAGATTTAGCGTTAGGCAAAATAAAAGTGCCAAAAAACACCATTATCGTTTGTATTCCGGTGTACAATATTGGCGGCGCTTTAAACAGAAACTCCACTTCAAGAGCCAATCAGGACGGACCTGAAATCTATGGTTTTCGTGGCAATGCCAGAAACTACGATTTGAATCGAGATTTTATCAAATCAGACACCCGTAACACGAAAAGCTTTGTAGAAATATTCCATAAAGTAAATGCAGATGTTTTTATTGACAATCACGTCAGCAATGGCGCGGATTACCAATACAAACTGACGTATATTATGACCCAACATAATAAACTAGGAACTATTTTAGGGAATTTTTTAAATACTGAAATGATGCCTGCTTTGGTCGAAGATTTACAAAAAAAGAATATCGAAACTACGCCTTATGTCAATGCTTTTCAGGACACACCAGACAAAGGTTTTGGTCAGTTTTTTGAGAGTCCACGATTTGCAACCGGTTATACTTCATTGTTCAACACCATTGGGTTTGTGGTAGAAACGCACATGCTAAAAAATTATGTGGATCGGGTGAAAGTAACTTACGAATACATGCGTTCCGCAATTGATTTTACAGATGCTAATTACAAAAAAATCAAACAACTGCGATTAAAAAATGAAGAGCAGTATAAACCACAACAATCGTACACGATAAAATGGGAAATTGACAGTACAAAAACGATTCCTTTTTCGTTTTTAGGCTATGAAGCCAGTTACAAAAAAAGCGACGTCACCTCCGGAAACCGTTTGTTTTATGACCAAACAAAACCGTACAAAAAAGATATTCCGTACAATAAGGAATTTAAATCGGTAAAAGAGATAATAATACCAGAAGCGTATATAATTCCGAGAGGATTTTGGCCTGTAATTGAATTATTAAAGAGCAATACGATCTCCTATCGCCAATTAAAAAAGGACACAATAATTGAAGTTGAAAGCTACAGGATTGCGGATTTCAAAACGGCAAGTTCCGCATACGAAGGTCATTATTTACACCGAAACACTTCGGTAACCGCTAAAATGGAGAAAGTGGCTTTCGCCAAAGGGGATTACGTTATTCCTACACAACAAAAGGGAATCAAATACCTATTGGAAACATTGGAACCAGAGGCCGTCGATTCTTTTTTCAATTGGAATTTTTTCGACACGATGCTACAACAAAAAGAAGGGTATTCCGATTATGTTTTTGAAGATTCTGCAACACAAATTTTGAAAGATAATCCAAAATTAAAAGCCGAATTTGATTTAAAAAAACAAAGTGACGTTACCTTTATCAATAATCCGGAAGCGCAACTGGACTGGATCTACAAACATTCCGTTTATTATGAAAAGGCACATTTACGCTATCCTGTGTATCGTGTTTTAAAATAAAAAAACGCTCGTTAAAATGTTTATTACACACAAATTTCACGAATTCCCACAGATTAATTCGTGGAAATTCGTGAAATTAGTGTTTAACTTACTATGCCAATTTAAAAATCAGTTCAAAACTGTTCAATCAGCTTATCTTTTGACAAAATGAAGTGCTATCTCAAGTGCTTTTCTTCTTCAAATAATAATTTTATATTTTCATAGGAATTTTTCAAAGCTTCCTTAATTTGCTCCGGATTCATCCATGCTACTTTATCAATTCCTTCTTCTAATTGTCCATGAGGTGTTCCTTCAAAATCAGATTGCATTTCGAACCAATGTGTAATTTTTAGTTTGTACTTGCCGTTACGTCTAAAAACATGATACGTTTTTTGAAGTTTATGGGAAATTGTCAAGCCATTTACTCCGGTTTCCTCCTCTACTTCTCGCATAGCAGTATCCCCAATTTCCTCTCCTTTTTCGATTCCTCCTTTGGGTAAATCCCATTTTCCGTTTCTAAAAATGAATAAGACTTCTCCTTTTTTATTGTACACCAAGCCACCTCCTGCTTTAGTAACCGGGATTTTTGCTTTCAAAGTCTTCATAATCAAGCTTTCATCCGGATGGTATAAATAGGCTTTATTAATTTTATTTTGAAAGATTTTTACTATAAGTTGCTCTATATCAATGCTTTCTAGCAAAAATAATTGAAAATCGGTCTCCTTGGAGATATGATTTGTTAAAAAAAGTGGTTTGTCGTTAACAAAAACTTTATACATTTGTACTATGATTTTTAATAAAGATACAGCCGAAAAAACAGCCGAATTTCTTTTGCAAATAAATGCAATTAAATTGAATCCAAGAAATCCTTTTACATGGGCTTCTGGATGGAAATCGCCTATTTATTGTGACAACCGATTAATCCTCTCATTTCCAGCGGTACGAAATTATGTCCGGGATGAATTTTCTAAGAATATTCAGAAACAATTTGGTAAACCAGATGTTATTGCCGGTGTAGCCACTGGAGCAATAGGAATTGGTATGCTGGTTGCTGAAAGTTTAGGAGTCCCGTTTGTATATGTGCGTCCGGAACCTAAAAAACACGGGAGACTAAATCAAGTCGAAGGTTTTTTACAAAAAGGGCAAAATGTAATAGTGGTGGAAGATTTGATCAGTACCGGAAACAGTAGTTTACTTGCTGTGGAAGCGTTGCGCGAAGCAGGAGCCAATGTCAAGGGCATGGCCGCGATATTTACGTATGGTTTTGATGTAGCTGAAACTAATTTCAAGAGCGCACATGTGGATTTATACACTTTAAGCAATTATCAAAATTTATTAAATTTGGCTGTAGCCAAAAGATACATTACTGAAGAAGAAGAACAAACTTTAAGAGAATGGAATGTAAATCCGTCTACCTGGAACATTTAAGTTTAAAAAAATAAAAACAAAATCCTACAAAACATGAACTTAGAAAGTCCAAAAGTTACTGTACCCAAATCCGCTCAAGAATTATTTGGTTTATTAAGCGATGTAAAAAATTTTGAAAAACTAATGCCTGAAAACATTGCTAAATTTGAGGTTATTGGTGATGATGCATTTATTTTTGGATTAAAAGGCATGCCCGAAATCAAACTTAAAATGAAAGAAAAAGTAGCGCCTGTAAAAATTGTTTTGGGAGCTGCAAGTGACAAACTTCCATTTACTCTTATAGCAAATATTGAGGCTATAACAGAGCAATCCAGTGCTGTAAAACTTGATTTTGAAGGAGAATTTAACCCTATGATGGCCATGATGATAAAAGGACCAATTGGAAAATTTATAGAAACTTTAGCAGCCAATATGAATAAATTGTAAAAACTGTTTAAGTAGTAACAATATAATAATATTTTAAGTACATGACAAAAAGCTAATCAGATTGTTCTATAATAAATGTTTTTGTTATGTACTAAAAAACAATTGTTTAAAATAAAGTTGTTTTTCTAAAAACAGAAAGTTAAAATTGTTAATAACTATTTTTTTTTTAGAATAGGCTGAATAGTTACCAAAAAAAATAGCTAATGATTAGGTTTTTTAAACGCTTTGTCATTAGCTATTGTAATTTTGAGATAAATTACTTTTATTATAATAATCTAAATATGTTTTGATCAATTACTCATAAAGAGATAATTACCGTTAATTGAATGAAATTTCTGATAGAAGAAAATTATGATTACTCACAATACCATTTTTGTCAAATAGGTTTAGCTTTATCAATGGCACTTTATTTTTGTAGAAAATTTCTATTAAGCCAATGTTATTTTGGATAATAACACCGCCAATTCTGTTTTTATTTGATTCAGTACTAGTCCATGTTTGGGTTATCCCGCTTGAGGTAACATCATACAATGGATACGTGTTTTTTGTATTCATTTTTGAAATCTCACCCCAGTGAACATCTCCCGAAATGAATACAACTCCGTTGGCTTTGGTTTTGTCTATTAAATCAACGAATTTTGTTTGTTCATGAGGCATATTTGTCCAAGATTCATACCCGTTGTACTCATGTCCAAATTGCAAACTTGAGGCAATGATTCGGATATTTGCTTTTTTCGACAATTCATTTTCTAGCCATTTCCATTGCTTGTCTCCAAGAATCGTACTGTCTTTTTTACTATATGGAATATAGTCATTTTTATAAACTGAATTTTTAGGCTCATTTTTTAATAAATTATCTCTAAAAGTTCTTGTGTCCAGCATTATTATCTGAAGTGTTTTATCACCTAGTTTTACATATTCGGAACCATAAATACCTTCATGGTCTCTTCTTTCAGAGTTTTGAGGAACTTCCCAAAAGTTCATAAAAATTTCTTTCGACTCTTTTTTAAAAGGGTAGTGCCTTCCTTTATCGTTTTCTCCAAAATCATGATCGTCCCAAACCGATAAAATTTTAGTTCTTTTTTTTAATTCTTGAAATTCAACTTTGGATGCTAATTTTTCATATTTATTTTTTAATAAATTCATGTCTCGAGTGTCTCCATAAATATTATCCCCAAGATAAATAAATAAATCAGGATTTAGCTTCACGGCGTTCAAAAGCATAGGCTGATCTTTGTCCTGATGGGCACAAGAGCCAAATGCGATTTTGAAACTTTCATCGAGTGAAGTCCCTTGATTCTCATTTTTTTGAGCGTTGCAAAAAATACTGTTTGTTAATATAAATAATTGCAGTATTATTAATAATCTATTGAAATTTGTCATTGTTTTTTTTTTAAAATCGGTTCTGTCATAAAACCTTAAAAGTTATCCCACCAAATTTTATTGTTAATGTTGTCTCCTCCGATTGCTTTCACTGCAGCACTATTATTTTCGGCATTTACGGATTGCTCTATACTTGGATACATTATTCTTCTAGGTATTTTACCCCCATTTTTAGCTCCAGGACCAGCTTGAATAAAGCTTGGTTTTCCAGTTCTTTTCCAATCTATCCAAGCTTCTACACCAGTGTGGTATAAAGCCAGCCATTTCTGTGTATACAACACATCATTGGTGGCGCTATAAGGTGCCGTTGTGACTAAATAATTAGCAGGCATAGTCACACTCCATTGATTAAATGATGCTTCTACAGCAGTGTTGTAATACACCTGGGCAGTTCCGGTAGTAATTATATTTCGTTGACGGGCTTCGGCTAACAAGAAATTTAACTCACTATAAGTCATGAATATTGAAGTTATTTTAGTTTTTGTATAAAAATAATCTTCGGCTCTACGGGAGTATTTTGTTGGTTCCCCAATTTGATCTAAAGCAAGACCTGGCTGAACCCCTTTATAATTATTGGTTCCAGCAATTGGATCGATCCATTCATTCAGACGCGGATCATTGTTCGTGATTAATGTATTTACGATATGGGTTGAAGGCATAACGATATTATAACCATACAATCGGTTTATTCCATCAGTCATAGGAGATATATTTGGAAAAACACCAGTGTACTTGTAATTTGCATTGTCTAAGTTTGACGCAAATAAGGGATAGGTTGCCGGGTTCGAAATGATTTCACTTAGTTTCGTATTTACAACTGTCTTATTAGAAACACGCATTAACAATCGTACATGAAGTGAATTGCAGAATTTTTTCCATTTCAACATGGATCCGTTAAACAATAAATCACCTTCTATTGATTTGCTCGTTTCGATTATGGAATTAGCAGTAGTTAAATTTTCAAATATTTTTGTATAAATCTGTTCTTGAGAATCATACACTGGTTTCAAAATTCCGTCTTCTCCTTTTGATGATTCCGAATAAGGGACATTGCCATACGTATCCGTAATTACACTTATTACATAGGATTCTAATATTAAAGATACGGCCTCATAATTTTTATTGTTCAATACAATGGCTTGTTTTTTAATATCATTGATGTCGTTAAGCCATTTATACATATTCCAGAAACGGCTGCTAGCTCCCCAATTATATATGTCTAGCTCATTGTATTCATAGTTCCCGCCATATTGAGCCACAATATCTCCAAAGTCAAAAGCATTCGATACATTTTCATTTGCTAAATTAAAAATGACATTTGGTAATAATGTTTTAGGTTGGGCTGCTGTTGGCTGGTTTTTGTTGGTGTTAATTTCTTCGAATTGATCAGTACAAGAAATTGAAACACTTAATAATAGAACGAATATTAGAAATTTTTTCATGATTGTTTTTTTTTAGAATGAAACATTTAGTTTTACACCATAACTTCTTGAAGATGGAAGTTGCATAACTTCAAATCCTGGTAATAATGTTCCTCCGCTTATAGATTGAGTTTCCGGATCGATATTAGGCACTTTTGTCCAAAGAGCCAGGTTGTTTCCTACTAAGCCAATGCTTATATTTTGCATATTTGCAGCTTTAATTAACTTTTGTGGAAATCTATAGTTCAAGCTTATTTCTCTCAATTTTACATAAGAAGCATCAAATGAATTTGCTTCAATATTATCACGACGAAAAGCATTTGAATAATACCAGTTTTCGGCACTAATGACTGTTGTATTTGGACTGTACGAACCATCTGAATTTTGTACCACACCATCACCAACAATTCCAGTTTCTCTGCCTGGTAATGAAACGTCTAATATGCCACTTTCCATTCCTATCGCATTTGTCATTGAATAAATTTTACCGCCGTGTCTTACATCAAATAAAGCATTAAGAGTGACATTTTTAAACCTTAAATTAGTAGAAAGACCCAGCATCCAGTCTGGATTGTAGTTTCCGATTTTTTTAATTTGAGTGTCTAAAATTGGAGAGCCAGTATTATCAAAAACAACTTGACCATCAGGACTTCTAAGATAACCTCTACCATACATGTCTCCCATTCTTTCCCCTACACGAGCTTCTACAGTTCCACCGTTAGGACCTTGTGCAATTATATAACTGCTAATTCCTTCTGTTAATTCTTTTACAACTCCTCTGTTTTGGCTAAAGTTAGCATTAATTGACCATTCTAGATTTTCACTTCTAACAGGTGTAAACCCTAAGCCTATTTCAATTCCTTTATTCTGAATTTTTCCTGCATTGATTACGTTTGATGTAGATCCGGTTGCTTGTGAAACATCTAAACCTACAATTTGATTTTTGGAGTTTGTAATGTAATAACTAGCATCTAGTGTTATTCTTCTGTTGAAAAACTGAGCTTCGACCCCTACTTCATAGGATGTTGCAATTTCAGGTTTCAAATTACTATTTAAAATAGTTCTTGGATTTGTTAATGTACCTGCTAAAGCTCCATTTTCATACGTTTTTACTAGACGATACGGATCAGTATCATTTCCTACAGATGCGGCATTTGCTCTAAATTTTAAAAAATCAATGTTTTTATTCATTTCAAACAATGATGTAGGTATAAAACTTAAAGATGCTGAAGGATAGAAATAAGAATTGTTATTTGCCGGAAGTGTAGAAGACCAGTCGTTTCTGGCGGTTAGATCTAAATAAAGATAGTTTTTATAGCCAATATTTGCCATTCCATACGTACTATTTATACGTTTCTTATAGATATTTCTGGATTGTATAGGCATTACATTAATATTTTGTAAATTGTAAATTCCGGGAATACTGATTCCTTGTCCTTCAATTTTACCTTCAGATGTGTATTGATTCATTCGGTTTGCACCTACAGAAAACTTTGTTGAAAAATCTCCAAAAGTACGATCGTAAGTAAGTAAAGCGTCTGAATTGTACTCCGTAAAAGTGATACTTTGTTCACGGTACATTCCTTGTGAATATCTGGAAGATCCAATAGGTCTTCGTGACCAGCGGAAATCATTGGAATTGTCCATTCCCATTCGAACCATTAAAGAAAGGGTTTCATTGAAATCATACGTTGAAGCGATATTACCAAATAGACGGTCTTTTTTAAAGGCATTAATGTTTTCATAAGCAATTTTAAAAGGATTGTCTCCCCAGCTGAACATCCTGTTTTGTTTGACGTCTTTAACAATCCAATAATCCTTAAGCCAGTCTAAATCAACATTGGTATGATTCCATAATAAATTATACATAAGCCCTTGACTTCCATATCCAGTTACAGGAGTATTGTCACTACGGCTTTTTGTATAAGTAGCTATCGTTATTACTTTCCATTTATCTGAAATTTTATGGTTTAAGTTCAAACTAATATTGTCTCTTTTTAAATTTGAATTTGGGACAATATCCTCACTTGTAGTTTTTCCGTAACTCAAACGAAAATTAGTTTTCTCATCTGAACCAGTTATGGATACTGAGTTAGAAATTGAATTTCCTTTTCTGAAAAAGTCATTTAAATCATATCTGAATTGGAAAGGAAGTGCTACTCCTTGACCAACAGAATAACCTGGACTTCCGTTTTGTAAAATAGACAATCCGGAATCTAATCTAGGACCTAAATTAGTATCTGCTCCTGGATCATAGGTTAATTTTGATCCTGCACCGTAAATCTCCTGTATTTCAGGTAATCTTAGCGCTTCACTTGTCATGAAAGAGGAAGAGATGGAAACACCAAGACCTTTATTTTTTTTACCTGATTTAGTAGTAATGACAATAACTCCATTTGCTGCTCTTGATCCATACAAGGCAGATGCCGCTGCACCTTTTAATACATTCACGCTTTCTACATCTTCTTGGTTTATTTCTGATGCCCCATTACCATAATCCGTTGGTAAATCACGTTGATTGGTTGAACTGCCACCAACTCCATACGTATTGTTATTTATCGGTATTCCGTCAACAACAAATAATGGACTGTTATTATTGATATTTAACGATTTATCGCCGCGAATCACCACTCGGGAAGAGCTTGTAATCCCATTTCCGGAACCTGTTATTTGAACACCGGCAACTTTTCCTGATAAATTGGAAACAAAATTAGTGGAGTTGACTTTATTGATATCATCTGATTTTAATTCTTGAGAAGCATATCCAAGAGCTCGTTTTTCTCTTCTGATACCTAAAGCAGTTACTACGACTTCTCCCAAAGCCAATGAATTATCATCCAATACCACATCTATTTTAGACGTTTCAGAAGTTAAAATTTCTTTAGTTTTAAAACCCATAAAAGAGAATACTAAAGTTTTTCCATTTTCAGTTTTAATGGAATAGTTTCCATCTAAATCTGATATTGAGCTCAATTTGGTCTCTTTAACCATAATAATAGCTCCTGGTAATGGAAGCCCCGACTGATCGGTTATTTTTCCAGTAATTGTTTTTGTTTGTCCATTAATTAAGTGAACAGAAAAAACAAATAAAAAAAACAATAATTTTTTTCCTAAGATTTTCATTTTTTGTGAAGTTTGATTTTTGAGGGCAAACTTACTCGTAAGATGTATGGCGTATGTTATGATACTTTTAACAAAATATATTCATTTATTAACAAAAAAATATACTGTTAAATAATTGATTTATGAGTCTTTCGGTAGTGTGTGTTAAAATTTATTAAGGTCTTAAAATATTCATCTATATAGCTTTAAAGTGTCTTGTGTTTTATTTTTTGATTGTAATTTTGTTTCTATCTCAACAGATAAAAACAAAAAAATATTTTAATTAAAGTTTAATTGTGGATTTGCTAACTTTATTCATACAATTGGATAACATTAGAACCTTTATCTTAACTTATGTAACAAGTACGTAAAATTTATAACCGAGCTTTTTTTATGAGAAATCTTTTAGTTGAGTTGTGAGAGACAACATCCAGATCAAAGAATTAGAAGTTATCACTCCGCAGTTGTATCATAAGTGAAAAAGTATGAATCTTTAGGGTCTGCTGAGAAACACACATTAATTTACACTTCAATTAGATATAGCAATATTTGAGAAACTAAGTGCCTCCATTTGATGCTTCTTTATTTGTAACATTCCGAAAGCATTTAAATTTGGATGTTATCAATCCAATCACGGAGAAAATTATTGCTATAAAAACTAAACAGGAACAGAAAAAGAATGAACCCAAAGACGATTCGGATTCAGCAAGCAATGATGAAAATCCCAATAGAGGAAGTCATTTAATGGATTAACAGCATATTTTTAGTGCTCAACCTAGTCAAATTAGCAGGAGTGATACCCCAGTCTGATAGTTATGATATTCGAGAGTTTATCAAAAAGGGTAATACTAGAAATTGACCAAAACCAAAACAGGTGTGATTTAAACGAAAATCATAACTATATCTTTTATGAAAATCTAGAATAAACGGGTCTCTGAGTTTTTCAGCAAACCCTATTTAGGAGTAAATTTTATTTTATGAATTTTCACATTTAATACAACATTTGAATTTCTTTGATGTCAAATTCAACGACACGATCATCTTCCAGAAGAACCAGAAGTTTCCCAGATACCGAAACGCCCTGAATAATTCCCATAAAGTTACCGTTATTATGAGCTGAAAAGGCCATAGGAATACCTTTTTTGTATAATGTGTTTGTGTATTTGTTCCAAGAAGTACTGGATTGCTGATTCCATAATGCTCTATTTTTTTCTAAGGATGTAACAATAGTAGAAAGAAGTGCTTCTTTATCAAATTCAGTTGCACAAATCACGGCCAAAGAAGAAGCTTTTGCTAAATTTTCGAAATTAGTTTGATTTACATTGAGTCCCAAACCTACAATAGAAACAATTGTTCCGTCGCTTTTGATGCTATTCTCTATCAAAATGCCACCTATTTTTTTATTGTATGACATAATGTCGTTAGGCCATTTGATACTAAGATCAGGAATCCTAAGCGATTCTAAAACCTCAATTACAGCAAGTGAAACCAAAATATTTAAGCTGAAAATCTGACAAATATCTGCTAAAAAATCCTTAACCAAAATACTCATTATTAAGTTTTTACTTGGTTCAGAAACCCAAACAGCTCCCATTTGTCCTTTTCCTTTTGTTTGACTCTCAGCGGTAACAACAGTAAAGTTTTCGAGCTCTTGTTTGTTCGATAACCCTTTAAGGAATTCGTTTGTAGAATCTATGGCATCGAGTTTGATTACCTTACTATACGTTTTTTTGTGAAACATAATTTAATATTGTGTTAAGGTTCAAAAATAATCACAAAAAATGGTAACTTTACAAACTTATATTAAAAATAATTCATGGCGAAAAAGACTATAAATAATGACGTTCTATTAGCGAACATCATTAAAGGGATAGAAGAAGTAAAAGGGAATGATATCACTATCCTTGATTTAAGAGAAATAGACACTGCAGTTTGCGACTATTTTGTAATCTGTAATGGAAATTCAAACACGCAGGTAAATGCAATAGTCAACTCTATCCAAAAAACAGTTTCAAAAGAATTAAAAGACAAGCCTTGGCATGTTGAGGGAACTGATAATGCAGAATGGGTATTAATGGATTATGTGAATATAGTGGTTCATGTATTTCAAAAACATATTAGAGAGTACTACAACATCGAAAGTTTATGGGGCGATGCTAAAATAACAACTATAGAAAACAAATACTAAAGACACATAATCCGTAGTAATGGCTAAAGAAAATAATCCAAATCCGAATAAGTTTAAAGTAAGCCCTTGGCTAATTTACGCTGCAATATTATTAATTTTCTTATTTATAAGTTTTATAACTAATGGCTCCAGTCTTAATGAACCCGGACAATTAACCTCGTCTAAGTTTAACGACTACTTAGAGAAAGGTCAGATCGATAAAGTTGTTGTAAACAACAAAACCGAAGCTGAAGTTTTTCTGAATGCGGCAGCAATGAAAGATGCAGCACACAAAAAAGTTTCGAAAGATGTTTTTGACAGACCTAATAAAGGACCACATTACGTTTTTAACATTGGTAATGATCAAATATTTCAAAAAAAGCTGGAAGAAGCAGTTGCCAAAGGTAAATTAAACGATTTTAATTTCTTGGCGAAAAGTAATTGGTCAGATATCCTAATCAGTTTATTGCCAATTATAATTATTATAGCCGTTTGGATCTTTATCATGAGAAAAATGTCTGGTGGAGCCGGTGGTGGTGGTGGCCAAATTTTTAATATTGGAAAATCCAAAGCAAAACTATTTGACGAAAAAACAGATATTAAAACTACTTTCAAAGATGTTGCTGGTTTAGAAGGAGCGAAAGAAGAGATTCAAGAAATTGTTGAATTTTTGAAAAATCCTGAAAAATACACCAACCTGGGAGGAAAAATACCAAAAGGAGCTTTACTCGTAGGACCTCCAGGCACCGGTAAAACATTATTGGCTAAAGCCGTAGCTGGTGAAGCTCAAGTACCGTTCTTCTCTTTATCCGGTTCTGATTTTGTAGAAATGTTTGTAGGTGTGGGCGCATCACGTGTGCGTGATTTGTTCAAACAAGCCAAAGAAAAATCTCCTGCAATCATTTTCATTGATGAAATTGATGCCGTAGGTAGAGCCAGAGGAAAAAGCAACATGTCCGGAGGAAATGACGAACGTGAAAATACATTAAACCAATTACTGACAGAGATGGATGGTTTTGGAACAAATTCAAATGTAATAGTTCTAGCCGCTACAAACAGAGCAGATGTACTGGATAAAGCTTTAATGCGTGCCGGACGTTTTGACAGACAAATTTTTGTTGACTTACCCGATATTCGTGAACGTGCAGAAATATTCAAAGTACACCTACAGCCATTGAAAAAAGTGGAAGG
Organism: Flavobacterium sp. LS1P28; assembly: GCF_003970335.1. Taxonomy (NCBI): domain Bacteria; kingdom Pseudomonadati; phylum Bacteroidota; class Flavobacteriia; order Flavobacteriales; family Flavobacteriaceae; genus Flavobacterium; species Flavobacterium sp. LS1P28. Next base: position 67,480 of record NZ_RYDI01000004.1, read on the forward strand.
ACTAGACACTGACTTCTTAGCCAAACAAACTCCAGGATTTTCAGGCGCAGACATTGCTAATGTGTGCAATGAAGCCGCTTTGATTGCAGCGAGACATAACAAAACAGCAGTTGACAAACAAGATTTCCTTGATGCAGTTGATCGAATTGTAGGAGGTCTGGAAAAGAAAAATAAAATTGTAACACCTGATGAAAAAAGAGCAATCGCTATTCATGAAGCAGGTCACGCTACAGTTAGTTGGATGCTTGAGCACGCAGCACCACTAATAAAAGTAACAATTGTTCCTAGAGGACAAAGCTTAGGTGCCGCTTGGTATTTGCCGGAAGAACGCTTAATTGTACGTCCTGACCAAATGCTTGACGAAATGTGCGCTACTATGGGTGGAAGAGCTGCTGAAAAAGTAACTTTCAATAGAATTTCGACAGGAGCGCTAAGTGATTTAGAAAAAGTAACCAAACAAGCTCGTGCAATGGTAACGGTTTATGGTTTGAATGAAAAAATAGGAAATGTTACCTATTATGATTCAACTGGACAAAGCGAATATAATTTATCTAAACCGTATTCTGAAGAAACGGCTAAAGTTATTGATGAAGAAATATCATTACTAATTGAAGGCCAATACCAAAGAGCCATTCAGATTTTAGAGGATAACAAAGACAAACTGAATCAGCTCGCAAATATTTTGATCGAAAAAGAAGTTATTTTTAAAGATGATTTAGAAGCTATATTCGGAAAAAGAACATTTGATAAAAATCTTGAAGAAGTAGTGTCTTAGAAACATCTAAATATTTAATTATTTTTAAAATCTTAATTCAAAAACTACTTTTGAATTAAGATTTTTTTATCTTTGAACGTTTTCAAGTAATAAATTAAAGCAGTTGACAGCGATATGAGTCTTTTTAGAAAAATTTTTGGTTCAATTAATCCGGCTTCTGAGGAAGATAAAGAAAGTGAATTTAGTAAAACCAATGCTGATAGCACGATCTCTATAGATGAAAAATTTATCAGTAATTTTAAAAAAAATGGAGGTAAGTTTTTATACTGTGAAAATCCAGAGGAAGTAAAAGAACACTTTGAAAATATTCTTGAAGAGAATGACTGGTTCGAAAGTGAAGTTTTATGCTATGAACCAGAACTTTTCAGTATGCTTGAGGATAATAAATTAAGTTTCTCTAAACCAAAAAATCCTTCATTTTTACTGGCCAGTTGTGAAAATTTAATTTCTGAAGAAGGATCTATATTGTTTTCTTCAAAACAAATTAAGCAAGACAAACCAAACGAATTACCCACAAACATTATAATTTTAGCAAATACAAGTCAAATTCTTGAAGCCAAAAGCGATGGACTTAGCGCTATAAAAAAGAAATATGAAAGGGACTACCCTACTAATATTACTACTATAAAATATTTCGAAAAAGCCAAAGAAGAAGACTTCACGCAATACGGAAGTTCTGCAAAAAATCTTTATTTATTGCTTTTAGAAGATCTGTAAGATGAATGAAACTCTAAAACGAGGTATATCGGGAGCTGTTTATATCCTATTATTACTTGCTTCTATTTTATACTCTACTGAAAGCTTTTTTATTCTTTTTGGTATTTTTCTACTTATTGCCATTTATGAATTTTGTAATTTAATTCAAATACATAAAATTTTACCGGTTCTTTTTGGTGCAACCTTGTATACAGCTGTTACTTTAGTAAGCCATTATAATAAAATCACTACGGATACCCTCAATCAGCTATTTAATTCTAATTTAGAAATTTCAATAAACATACAGCAACTAGATGTTGTTTTATTGGTTATAGCGTTAGTTGTATCTATAAAATGTATCCTTTTCTTATTTTATGATAACATTCAAAAAATAAGCACTTCATCAAAATACTTGTATTTACTAGGTTACATCATATTACCTTTTGTATTTATTACTAAAATTTCATTTGGAATAAATGACTATAATCCCAAAATTATAATTGGATTATTCATCTTAATATGGACTAATGATACCTTTGCTTATATTATTGGGAAATCAATAGGCCGAACCAAATTATTTGAAAAAATATCGCCCAAAAAAACAATTGAAGGGTTCTTAGGCGGAATCATTTTTGCTATTTTAGCCGGTTATTTGATCTCAAAGTACTACATAAAAGCCAACCCTGAATTTAGTGAACGATCCATACTAATCTGGACTTCAATAGCTGTTATTGTTGGAATTGCAGGTACTATAGGAGACTTAATTGAATCTAAATTCAAACGAATTGCCGATGTCAAAGACAGCGGAAAAATAATGCCTGGTCACGGAGGCATCCTAGATCGACTAGATAGTGTTATATTTGTAGCACCAATTATATTTTTATTTTATCAAATTTTAAACTATGTTTCATAAAGAAGGAACCCAATCTATTTTATTAGGCACTATTTTTACTGCCGTTGTGCTCTTATTGTCTGATAATTTCATAGACACCATCTGGCTCAAAATGGCCATACAAATAGCAGCGCTGTTGCTTTTGATCATCATACTGCAATTTTTCAGAAATCCAAAAAGAACCGTAATCATCACTGAAAACCAAATTCTTGCGCCAGTAGACGGTAAAGTTGTGGTTATTGAAGAAGTGTATGAAAGCGAATATTTTAAAGACAAACGTTTACAAATATCCATCTTCATGTCGCCCATTAATGTGCATGTCACCCGTTATGGATTGAGCGGAATTGTAAAATTCAGCAAATACCATCCTGGGAAATTTTTAGTAGCATGGCACCCAAAAGCAAGCGAGGAAAACGAAAGAACTACAATTGTCATCGAAAATAAAACCTTTGGTGAAGTACTATACCGTCAAATTGCCGGAGCCTTAGCCCGAAGAATCGTAAATTACGCTGAAGAAGGAATGCAGGTTATTCAGGGAACTGATGCCGGTTTTATCAAATTTGGCTCACGAGTAGATCTCTTTTTACCATTAGGAACAGAAGTTAATGTTGAATTGAATCAAAAGGCAATTGGAGGTAAAACTATTATTGCTACCAAAAGATAATGAATGAAAAAGAATTAGAGCTACAATTTCTGGAAGCTGTAAAAATAGCTTCATCGATGACACAGGCATCTTTACCGCAAGATGTTCAATTGCGACTTTATGCCTTTTACAAACAAGCTACTTTTGGAACTTTAGATCTAAAACAAACTTCTACTTACCATTTGAGAGATGCTTTTAAAACCAATGCATGGATGCAAATCAGCCACCTTACCTCAGATGAGGCCAAAAAACAATACATAGAAACTATTTATTCTTTGTTAAAAAAATAGTATTATTATGAAAAAATTATATTTTTTAATTCCAGTTATACTGCTACTGATTGGCATAATTTCTTGTAATAAAAAAAAATTTACCGAAGTCGTTGAAGTTCCCTTACCTACGACCGAAGAGAAAGTATTAACCGGAATTCCGGAGGACGTAAAGGCTAATGAAGGTTCTTTTCAACTGGAAAAACTTCCTTACGGGTACAATGCATTAGCCCCAAACATATCAGCTACTACTTTAGAAATCCATTATTCCAAACATTATTTGACTTACACTAACAATTTGAACAAGGCTATTTTAGGAACTCCACTTGAAAATCTGACAATTGAGGAAGTATTAAGTAAATTAGATCCAAATGACCCCACACTTCGCAACAATGCAGGAGGTTTTTACAATCATTCTTTGTATTGGAAATGCATGACGCCAAAAGGGGGAGGTCAACCATCAAATGCATTGGCTGAAGCAATTACCAGAGATTTTGGTTCATTTGAAAACTTTACCACAGCGTTTAAAGTTGAAGCGACAAAACAATTTGGCTCCGGTTGGGCATGGTTGATTCTAGATAAATCCGGAAAATTACAAGTAACCAGCACACCTAATCAGGATAATCCCTTGATGCGTAATGCAGTTGTTCCCGGAACTCCAATATTAGCTTTAGATGTATGGGAACACGCTTATTATTTAGACTACCAATACCGAAGAAAAAATTATATTGATGCTTTTTTTAATGTAATTAATTGGAAAAAAATAGAAGAAAATTATGATGCTGTAACAAAAAAATAGTATTCGTTTGAGCTAAAAAAAGCTGATATAAATTTATATTAGCTTTTTTTTATCCTTTTGCTAACTAAAAATCCTTTACAATTGATAAATAAACGATTCTGAAGGTGCTATTGTAATTTTCGCGTTTCCTTCACCATTGAATACTTTCAGCTCAACAGAACTTTTATGGTATAATTGATCCGTAAGTGTATAATTTCCGTCTTTCAAATTCCATTTTTGGATTACATCTGAAGGGATTTTTAACTCGAAATTGCTAGTAGTAAGCCATGAAAAATTAGTGATAACGATTAATTTTTGCGTATCAGACCAGCGTGTGAATGCATAAATTCCAGAATCGTATCCTTGAGTCATATGGCGATTCACCGTTTGTATTTCTTGGTATTTCCCCATTAAAGCAGTACTATTCAAAGAGAAATTCAATAATTTTTTATAAAAATCTCGCAAGTCCTTTTCATCCTGCGTTAACTGACCACCATCAAATTTTCCTCCGCTCATCCAGCGTTGGTGATTGGGAACACCTATATAATCAAAGATTGACGTTCTGGAATGGGTACCAAATCCAGCATTTTCATTTCCAGCCTCTCCTACTTCCTGTCCAAAATAAACCATCGTAGGCGACGTACTTATGGTTGTAGAAACCACCATCAAAGGCTTCCCTTTTTGTGGCGTTCCCGCAAATTCCGGACTTGCTAAACGTTGTTCATCATGATTGTCCAGAAAATGCAACAGGTGATGCTCAATATCTGAAATTCCGTTTTGGATGTCAGATAAGCCATCAGGCAAAGCTTTTCCTTGAATGATATCTTTCAATTTATCATACGTTTCTACTTTATCATACAAATAATCCATTTTACCCAGATGAATATAATTTCTATATTCTTTAGGATTGTAGACTTCGGCTAATAAAAAAGCATTCGGATTATTTACTTTAATGGCTGAATTCATATAACTCCAAAATTCATACGGCACCATTTCGGCCATGTCAAATCGAAAACCATCGACTCCTTTTGCCGTCCAATACAAGGCAATGTCTTTGAATTTATCCCAAGAGTTTGGAACATCTTTTCCTTTCCAAAAATCGAAATGTTCCTGATAGGATTTGGAATCAAAACCAGTAGGAAGTTCCGGAAAATCTTTGGAACCATCCGGACGAATACCGTAATTTACTTTGATGGTTTCATACCAGTCATTTCGATCTGGTTTTGCCATACGAGAACCATTCCCAGTCCATTTTGCTGGACTTTCTACAAATTTTCCATCAATTAACAGATTCTTTTCTCCATTTAATGGCTTGTCTGTGTCAGGGATTTCAAAGTGTGTATTTGGAATATAATAAAAATTATTGTCTCTTTTGTATTCAACGGTCGTGTCATCATCCGCACCAAAATCTTTGACACCAACCGGATTACTTTTTCCTTCATACTTTCGCGCAATGTGATTGGGAACAATATCGATAATCACCTTTAATCCAGCTTGGTGAGTTCGCACAACTAAAGCTTCAAATTCCTGCAAACGATTTTCAGGATTTACAGCCAAATCTGGATTCACATTGTAGTAATCTTTTACGGCATAAGGAGAACCGGCTCGTCCTTTGACCACTTCCGGATCATCATTAGAAATTCCAATAGCGGAATAATCTCGAATCACAGCATGATGCGGAACTCCGGTGTACCAAATATAAGTAACTCCCAAATCCTTTATTTCCTTTAAGGCCGTATTTGTAAAATCGTTGAACTTTCCTACTCCATTTTCTTCAATGGTTCCCCAAGGCTTGTTGTTCGTATTTTTATTCCCAAATAATCGGGTAAAAACCTGATACACCACTTCTTTTTTATGGGAAACTGACTCCTTTTGTTCCGTATTCATTTTTAACTCTTTCGTTTTACAGGCTGTCGCCAAAAGCACTACGCTTATACCGGCAACAATAGTTGTTTTTTTCATCATATAAAATTATTTATGCTGATTTTAATTCTTTTGATACTAAAATGAATATCAATTTTTAAATTTAATATTTTTTAAATATAAAGAACTCTATATTGTTTGAAATTATATAATCATCTCTCCATTAGAACAAACTACAACGAAGGAGTTGCCGCATTTGTTGATAACTTTAAAAAGGAAAAGTCATCGTTTATCATGCACTTTTGACTAATTATAAATAAATCCTAATATGGATTAGGATTGTATCCTTTTTCATAAATTTGACAAAAATTAAATCCATTGAAAAAATCGTTTTTTTTCCTTCGTTATTGTTTCATACTGTTCACTGCTAATTTAGTTTTGGCGCAAGCCCCAAAAAAAATTATTGTAGAAAACTCAGATTTTGCCGATGTAAATCAGGTAGAAATACCGGATGCATTATTGCTGATTGGGAACGTACGTGTCAATCATGATGGCGTGATAATGACTTGTAATAAAGCGTATTATTTTCAAAAAGAAAACTACATCAAGGCTTTTGGCAATGTTCAAATGGTGCAAGGTGACACTTTATTCCTAAACAGTAAATATGCGGAATACAATGGAAATGTAAAAAAAGCCTATGCTTCCGGAGATGCCGTAATGAGTTCCCCTGATGCGACTTTGGTAACAGAGATTATTAATTTTGACCGAAACACTCAAGAAGTATTTTACGATACGCCAGGAACAATTACCAATAAAGACAATACGCTAAAAAGCAATTCAGGAAGATATTATGTGAAACAAAAGAAATTCCAATTCCTTACAGCTGTTACTATTACTAATCCAACCTATGTAATTAAATCAAATCACTTGGATTATTTCAGTAATTCCGGGCATTCGTATCTTTTTGGACCATCCACAATTACCAGTAAAGCCAATTATATATATACCGAAAAAGGATTTTATGATACCAAAAAAAATCTGGCTCATTTCCTGAATAAATCGTACATCAAATACGATGATCGGGTGATTAAAGGCGACAGTTTGTACTATGATCGAAACCGGGAATTTGCATCGGCAACGCGAAACGTAAAAATAACGGATTCCATCAATCGCGGAATTATAAAAGGGCATTATGCTGAGGTGTATAAAAAACTGGATTCTATGTACGTAACCAAAAGAGCTGTTGCAGTGAATTTTGTCGAAAATGACTCGGTTTACATCCATGGAAAAAAATTAATGGTTACTGGAAAAGAAGGAAACCGAATTATCAGAGCGTTTAACAATGTCCGGTTTTTCAAAACTGATATGAGCGGAAAATGTGATTCGATTCATTCAAGTTCTAAAACAGCGTTGACCAAAATGATTGGAAATCCAATACTTTGGAACGCAGAAAACCAAATCACAGGAGATGTCATGCATCTCATAGGAGACAACAATACCCAAAAACTAGATTCGCTCAAAGTACTCAACAACACGTTTATAGTCTCCAAAGACACGATAGGAACTGGATACAATCAAGTAAAGGGTCAAAATCTCTATGGGAAATTTAAAGAAGGAAAACTCCATGATGTTGATATTATAAAGAATGCCGAAGTCATTTATTACATGCGCAACGAAGCTCAGGAACTCATTGGTATCAATAAGAATGTAAGCAGCAAAATCAATCTTATTTTAGAAGAAAATGCGATAGAAACTATCACGTTTTTCCAGCAAGTGGATGGCGATATTTATCCAGAGAAAGAGTTGCCAGAAAATGCCCGTATCCTAAGAGGACTGCTTTGGCGAGGAGAGGAACGAATAAAATCCAAGGACGATATTTTTCCTGCCGAAGAAAATGAAGACAACGATAAAATAGATAAAGCAACTAAAGCGGCAGAGGCCAAAGAGGATATTCCTATGAAAATCCGAAAAGAAACCCTGAATTACGATAAGAAGAAGAAGAAGAAGAAGTAAGTCAGCAGTGAGCAGTCCCGACACTTCGGGAGCAGTATTCAATCACCGTTCTGTCAATTTAACAAATAAAAGATTAAACAAATAACCGTGAATCCAGATTTCTTAAAATACCAAGCACAAACCTCACCATATCCATTGGGCATGGAAGTCTCACATGCTATAGGTTCTTATATTTACGATACGAACGCTAAGAAATACTTGGATTTTGTGGCGGGAGTTTCCGCATGCACATTGGGACACCAACATCCTAGAGTCAATCAAGCCATAAAGGATCAGTTAGACAAATATTCTCATGTTATGGTCTATGGCGAATATTCACAAAGTCCGGCGGTTCAGTATTGCAAATTGTTAGCCTCGCTCCTGCCCGCACCTTTAGATAAAACTTATTTGGTCAATTCAGGAACCGAAGCCATTGAAGGTGCTTTAAAACTAGCTAGAAGAACTACCGGAAGAAGCCAATTGATTTCGTGTCATAACGCATACCATGGCAATACAATGGGTGCTATGAGCGTCATGGGATTTGAAGAACGCAAACAAATTTTTCGTCCATTGATACCTGATGTTGATTTTATTACCTTCAACAACGAAGCCGATTTACAAAAAATAACCACTAAAACGGCTGGAATTATTCTGGAAACCATTCAAGGTGGTGCTGGATTTATTCAGCCAAACGATGATTATCTCAAAAAAGTACGCGAGCGCTGCACAGAAGTGGGTGCAATGATGATTCTCGATGAAATCCAACCAGGCTTTGGGAGAACCGGAAAACTCTTTGGATTCCAAAATTATGATGTTGTTCCTGATATCGTAGTTATGGGAAAAGGAATGGGAGGTGGCATGCCTGTAGGTGCTTTTACGGCTTCATCAGCAATGATGGATTTGTTGAGCGATAATCCAAAACTGGGTCATATCACGACTTTTGGAGGCCACCCTGTCATTGCGTCAGCCTGCTTGGCTACTTTGCAGGAAATTACCGAGACCAATCTCATGGATGAGGCGATGGAGAAAGAAAAGCTATTCAGATCACTTTTGGTACATCCTTTGATACAGGATATAAGAGGAAAAGGATTGATGCTGGCTGCAATGACCCAAAGTGCCGATATAACAAACGAAGTGATTCTTAAATGTCAAGACAAAGGACTCATTTTATTCTGGTTATTATTTGAAGATTGCGCCATAAGAATTACGCCACCGCTTACCATTTCTGAACAAGAGATACGAGAAGGTTGCAGCATCATATTAGAAGTAATGGATGGAATAATGATTGAAGAAAAATGATTAACGATTTTTGATAGCAGAAGTTGTACTATTGGATACATATTGAAATACCTATTCAAAACAATTAAAAAAATTGGGAGCTATTCCTGCTATCCGTTTTAATCTTTTACTTTTTGTCAGCAAAAAGCAAAAGGATTTCCACTCTTATCAGGGCTAGGGCATACGTTTAAACTACCTCTTTTTTTGTTAATTAAATTGTTCACAACAATTCCAACTTTCCCTCGCAGTACACGCACGATTCCCTAAATTTATTTAGGCCAAATTAAAAACACACAGTATGCAATTAAGCAACGAAGAAGAAGACTATAACTTATCATTGTCTAAATTTGAGTCCATGTTGAAAACCAACAAAGTACTCTTTTTTGACTCCGAAGAATTTGAAGAAATTATTCTTCATTACCTCGATATGGGTAAGGCCGCTTTAGCAAAAAAAGCACTCAAACTGGCATTAGAACAGCACCCAAAATCTACCGGACTAAAATTAGTTCAGGTGGAAATGCTAGTTTATGACGACAAACTCGAACTAGCCGAAAAGCTATTGAACGAGTTGTATGCCATTGAACCAACCAATGAAGAAATTTACATTCAAAAAGCCAATATCTGCTCCAAAAGAGACCAACACGAAAAGGCGGTTGAATTATTACAAACCGCGTTAAAATACACAGATGATTATGCTGATGTCTATAATTTAATAGGCATGGAATATCTTTTTATGGACAATCTTGAACTGGCAAAAGAAAGCTTCATCAAGTGTTTAGAAGAAGATCTGGAAGACCAATCCGCTTTGTATAACGTAGTGTATTGTTTTGAATTTTTAGATCAAAACCAAGAAGCGATTACTTATTTAAATAAATACATTGACAAAAATCCATACAGCGAAATTGCCTGGCACCAACTGGGCCGTTTGCATTATGGTGTAAAAGAATATGAAAATGCGATTCGTGCCTTTGATTACGCTACTTTAATTGATGATGAATTCCTTGGTGCTTTCATGGAAAAAGCAAAAGCTTTTGAACGATTAAAAAAATACGAGAAAGCCATAGAAAGTTATAGCAGAACTATTGAATTAGATGATGCAACTTCGTATGCGTTACTTCGAATGGGAAAATGTTATGAAAGATTAGGGAACAAAGCTTTAGCCTTAAAATATTTCAATCAAACAGTGCATGAAGATCCACTCTTAGATAAAGGTTGGATTGCCATCACGGATTTTTATGTACGTCAAAAAAATTACCAAAAAGCATTATTTTATGTCAATAAAGCATTAGCGATTGACAACCAAAATCGCTTGTATTGGAAACGCTTTGCGACTATCAATAAGCAAATGAACTTCTTTGAAGAAGCTGAATTTGGATACAGGAAAGCAGTTGAATTTGGCGATACTGAACTTGACACCTGGTTATTCTGGGTGGATATTCTACAATTTTTAGGAGAATTCGAAAGTGCCATTCAAACCTTATTACAAGCTTCAGAATATTTTCCGGAAGAAAATGAAGTTGAATACCGCTTAGCAGGATTGTATTTTATGCTAACAGATAATACAAAAGCAAAATTCCATTTAAGCAATGCCTTACGATTAAATTTTGATAATTACATCCTTTTAGAAGATTTATTTCCAGTAGTTTGGGCCAAAAAAATGGTGCAAAACTACATTGCAAAACATAAAAAAAAATAATGACAGAAACAGTTAGAAAACGTTTTGGGTTACTGGGTCGCAATATTAGTTATTCTTTTTCTAAAGGATATTTTACCGATAAATTTAACAATGAAAATTTTACTGGTTGCACCTATGAAAATTTTGATATTCCAGAAATAACAGCACTTCCAGAGATACTAAAAAACACTTTAAATTTAAAAGGGTTAAGTATAACTATTCCATACAAGGAGACCGTCATTCCGTTTCTGGATAAATTATCTAAAAAAGCGGAATTAATTGGCGCTGTAAATACCATCAAAATCACCAAAAAAGGAACGTTGAAAGGGTATAATACCGATTATTATGGTTTCAAAAAATCATTAGAACCCCTGTTGCAACCGCACCACAAAAAAGCCTTGATTTTAGGCACAGGAGGAGCTTCTAAAGGAGTTGCTTTTGCTTTGGATGAACTGGACATTCCTTATACTTTTGTGTCGAGAGAAGCTAAAGAAAATGCGATTGAGTATAACCGAATCAACGCAACAACATTCGACAATTACCAAATCATCATCAACTCGACTCCAGTAGGAACAAGTCCAAATGTGGATGCGTTTCCATTGATCCCGTATGAGTTTTTCACAGGAAAGCACATTGCATTTGACTTGATTTACAATCCTGCAGAAACACAATTCCTAAAAAAAGCCAAACAGCAAGGAGCACAAATCAAAAATGGTTTGGATATGCTTATTTTTCAAGCAGAGAAAGCGTGGAAAATCTGGAATAAATAACTAAGAAGTTTATTTCTTGTCAAATCGAGCGTAATCAAGATTATTGTATTAGCTCTCGCTTAAATTAATTAATTAATTAAAATTTCTATCGGTCGTCTCGTTTTAAAACAGCCATTTTACTGTTTTAAAACGAGACGATTTTTTTATATCAGCAATTTAAAAGGCAGATTGAGGTTTCCCGTAAAATAACTGATTATTAAATATGTTAATTTGATTGATAATCAAATATTTGCAATTAATTTAACGGCTTAAATTATGATCAAAAGAACAATTCTTATCGAAAATAAATCCTCAATCACGACAAAAAACCAACAGCTAATACTAAAATCAGAAATAAGAGAAAGTACCATTCCAATAGAAGACATTGGTTTTCTGGTACTCGATCATGCTGAAATTTATCTGAGTATTCCTGCTATGAACTTAATTGTAGAAAATAATACTGCTATTATTATTTGTGGTAGCAACCACTTACCCAATGGAATGTTACTCAACCTCAACAGCCATCACATTCAGCAGGAAATATTCAAAAATCAAATCGAAGCTTCAATTCCTCTGAAAAAACAACTATGGCAACAAACTATTATTGAAAAAATTAAAAATCAAGGGGAATTGTTAGCAAAAATAACTGAAAATAAAAATACGTTTGAGTTTCTGGCTAGCAAAGTATTAAGCGGTGACACCACAAATATGGAAGGAGTTGCTGCACAACAATATTGGAAAAATTTTCCGTTACCTAATCATGAAAAAAATGGCATAAAAAGAGAACGTTATGGTGATTATCCCAACAATTTTTTAAACTACGGGTATGCTATTTTAAGAGCCGCTACAGCTAGAGCACTTTCCGGAAGCGGATTATTGAATACACTTGGTATTCATCATAAAAGTAAATACAATGCTTTTGCACTTGCTGATGATATTATGGAACCTTTTCGTCCCATTGTTGACGAAAAAGTTTTTGATATTATGAACCGGTATCAAGAACAAGAACTAAACACCGCAATAAAAGCAGAACTATTACAAATGCTGACACAAACTGTTTATTTCAAAGAAGAAAAAAGCCCTTTAATGGTAGGATTGCAAAAAACGGCTAGTTCGCTCCAGCACTGTTTTACAGGTCACCGAAAAAAAATTAAATATCCTAAATTATGGAACTTAACGGATACCGAATAATGTGGCTGTTCGTGTTTTTCGATTTGCCTACAGAAACTAAAAAAGACAAAAGGAATGCCTCTCAGTTTCGAGGAAATCTCTTAAAAGATGGCTTTAGCATGATGCAATTTTCAGTTTATATTAGGCATTGTGCGAGTGGAGAAAGTGCTGATGTTCATGAAAAACGCATTAACCGACTCGTTCCTTCGTTAGGAAAAGTTAGTGTTTTACGTATTACCGACAAACAATTTGGAATGATTATCAACTATTTAGGAAAAGCCAAACAGGAAAATAGTAATGCCCCAACACAGTTGGAATTGTTTTAAACAATAATTTTATTTTTCAAAAAGCTCATCTGTATTCCACCTCTCAGGATTTGTTTCGATATAATTATAAATTCTTTCATAAGACCCATCGTTTCTAATTATATGATCATGAAAAGAACGCTGCCAGGCAAAATCAGACAAACCGGCTAAATGAATTTGTTTTGATGAGGTCGTTTTATAAGCACCAATTAGTTCCGATACTGATTTTATTTTTATTTCACAATCAGATATCAAATTACTATCAATTTCCAAAATTGCGTGGACATGATTCGGCATTACTATAAAAGAATGTAAAATAACATACGCATACTGATTATCCAACCAATTCCATTGTTTTTGTGCAATAGAACCATATTCATTCCATTCCATATACGGATTCATTGGCTCGTGTACGGACAGGTCGCGACCTGTTCCTGCCGTATTAACATTCCCAAAACAACATTTTCTATCTTGCACACAAATCGTAACGAAATATAAATTATTTTGCGAATAATCATATCCCAGCATTCTATTTCGCTTTCTATTTTTCATTATTTTTTCTTTTTCATAATTAGTACGGACAGGTCGCTACCTGTCCCTGCCCTATTCCAGCCCTATTCACATTCCCAAAACAACATTTCCTATCCTACACACAAATCGTAAAAAAATATAAATTATTTCGCGACTAATCTCTAACGTACGGACAGGTCGCGACCTGTCCCTGCCCTATTCACATTCCCAAAACAACATTTCCTATCTTGCACACAAATCGTAAAAAAATATAAATTATTTTGCGACTAATCTCTAACGTACGGACAGGTCGCGACCTGTCCCTGCAGATTGCACTAAAAATTAATCATTGAATCTTGCCTCTTACTATGATTCTACTACCATTTATCGAATTTTTATTGATAGAAATAAAAAAATGCCTCAATATTGGGATATCAATCCAAAAAAGAGGCGTTTTTTTATACGACATTCACCCATATTCCTTTGATAATTAGAAGGTAACAAGCCAACTAATATCGTGTTTTCTAATCTTTAATCAAACCACAACTAGGTTTGTAGTTCCTTTTATTTGGGAAACAATATCGTGTTTTCTAATCTTTAATCAAACCACAACTCTTGAAAAATGGTTTTCCAAAACAGATTAATATCGTGTTTTCTAATCTTTAATCAAACCACAACCCGTAAAAACCAATACTGATCCTAACGGTAAATATCGTGTTTTCTAATCTTTAATCAAACCACAACTAATTGACGTGATTGAGTTGAATAGCCAATAATATCGTGTTTTCTAATCTTTAATCAAACCACAACCAAATGGATTAGATTTAAACACTTTGACAGAATATCGTGTTTTCTAATCTTTAATCAAACCACAACAGCCCAGCATAAGCAAGCTGTTTATGATAAAATATCGTGTTTTCTAATCTTTAATCAAACCACAACCCTTTAAAACCGTTCCTTTTTATAATTTGAATATCGTGTTTTCTAATCTTTAATCAAACCACAACCCATCTATGAAAACTAAATAATCAACATCGAATATCGTGTTTTCTAATCTTTAATCAAACCACAACTTCAAAGATACGCTTAATTATTACATATATAATATCGTGTTTTCTAATCTTTAATCAAACCACAACTATCAATTCTTTTATAGAAATAACAATCTTAATATCGTGTTTTCTAATCTTTAATCAAACCACAACCAATTATCTGGCTTCTTGTTTCTAGTGGCTAATATCGTGTTTTCTAATCTTTAATCAAACCACAACCAAACAATAGTGATTTGAATGTAGATGAAAAATATCGTGTTTTCTAATCTTTAATCAAACCACAACCTGCAGCCGTGCTACCCATAGTATATGTGTAATATCGTGTTTTCTAATCTTTAATCAAACCACAACAACGATATTCTGGTTTACTTTTTAATCGAAAATATCGTGTTTTCTAATCTTTAATCAAACCACAACTGAAAGCTACTGCATCCCTGCTGGGCGGATGCCATACCTTTCAGTTGTGGTTTGGCTGTTTAAGACAATGAAAAACTGTATGTCAAAGAACCTTTAAAAATCTTGTCTTCCTATAATTGCCATTATTTCTATTTCATTGGCATTAATTTATAAAAATAGTATCCACTCCACAAATACAATATCTATAACCTTGACGAAAACGAATAGCTTCAGGAAATAGATATGAATTTGATGCGATTTTTGAAAAGCAATCAAAAAACATTTCATAATATTTATTAACTTGAAGAAATCCTAAACGACCAATTCCATATTCAAAAATTCGAGTCAAATCTTCCCTGCTTGTATATTAAGTTTATAACTAAATATTTAGTTTTTTCTTAATTTCTGCTAATAATTCCTCTTTTGTTTTGGTGCTAAATCCGCTTTTTTCAGCTCTATCTAACTTCATTCGAACAAATTCAACATACTCATCTCGATCACGAGCTTGCTTGATTAAATAATTTACCGCTTCACTTTTGCTGGTAAATTCTTCGTTGGCAACTTGTTGTTTTAACCATTCATCATTTTGATTGGCTAAAGTGATACTTTGTCTAGACATGATAAAATTATTTAGTGGTGTAAATATACACCGACCTTTCAGTATCCAAAAAGAATTATTTTAAAATTATTTTACCCGATGCGGAAATTGTAAAATCATAATCTTGAACTAAACAATCAAATGAATTTTCACTTATTTTAATCCAAGGGAATTTTTGGTGCTCTCCCAAATTTTTCCCCCCTTTCATTCCAATTTTTAATCCCATTGATTCGGTAATAATTTTCTTTTCTCTTGCCTCCTGATGATACAATAATTTAATACAAGAACCTTCAACATCTAATTGTGTAATTTGAAATAATCTTTCTAAAATTTTATTTTCACTCATTTCCAGAAACTCATTTGGAGATTTGTCATACATCAAAACCATTTTACCTTTTGTTAAAACATATTTCAAAGGCAATTCATTTTCGTCTTTTTCTGGAGCAATTGGATAATTTTTTTTATTGTCATTACTCAATTTAAAATAATTTCCTGCATCAAACATATTTATTAATAAACTGCTTCGTTTTAATTTTCCTTTTGTATCAAGTCCTTCATAAATTGCCATTGCAAAATTCTCGTCATTTTGAGCATAAACCTTCTGTTTGTGCTCATGGCGTGATTTCGACAGCAAGGCATGATCCTTTATTTCCAAGGGATTTTTTACGGAATTAGCATACAATCTAACTTTGTTTATTAGAATCCCTTTTTCTTCATTCATCCAAACCTTTTGATTTTCAGCAAGTTTGTTTTTTTGTTGTGGATTTGAAGATAGCAGTAAAACCTTAGCGGCAATTGCTTGTTTTACCTTTTCTTTTACAACCTCATCCACAATATTTTCCACATCAGAAGCTTTAATACTTTCTAAATCTTTCCGGATTACATAGCGTATTTCTTCCTGATGCAATGGGTTTTTAATTGCCCCATAAATACTGTCTTGATGCAAAGAACCTCGAATAGTGTCACCTTGGTGAAACCTCGCCATTTTCTCTCCGTTGCTATCTTTCTTAAAAATTATTTTGTTATTGATGTCCGTTCTCGGAACATTTTTTCCGTTTGTATCAATTTCCATTTCGGCAACAAATTGTTTTTTCCCTCGTATTCTGATAATTTTTTTAGATTGTTTCTTTACATTATCTGGTGTATGATGGGAAACCAAAATTCCGTCCTCAATCTTTTTTAAATCTTCAGTAAAGGTTTTCCAAGGTTTTGATTGTTCTAAAACGGATTTCATCAATTTGTATTGATTTTTTTCCAAGTCATCTTCTAAATCCCAAGCATGCGCCATTACATCATATTTGTCTTTGGTCATACAGGCAATTGTAATCGCATCAATACAATGGTGTGTGTGCTTGCTGCGGTCTTTAATTTTATAATATTTCTTGCCGTCTTTAATATAACTTTCCTGAATTCCCCAGGCTTTTCTAAATTCAGCAACCATTCCGCCTTTTACGGCTTCTACTCTGCCAAAATATGATTTTAAATACGCACTGGCATATTTGGTTATAATTCCCGTATCTGGAATTTGGCTGTTTTTGAAACCTACTTTCGGTTCATTATAAGTAAACCGTTCGTATTTTCCTTTGAAATATTCCTTCTGTAAATTCAATTTATGGCGCAATCTGATTTTTCGGTCTTTTTGTTCCTTTGTCGTTGCCGCTTTAACTGCTCTTGAAATCCCTATAATATCATATTCCAATGCCAAATATTTTTTTTGCCAAGGTGCAACTCGATCTAAAATATCGCTATGATTACTCAACTCAATAGGCATTTTATTCTTTTTAATCTCCCGATTATATCGCTTGCTGCACAGCGTTTTATTCATTTGTGAATTGTCCTGTGACCTGCTTCTTGGAATAGTATGTTCTATATCATAATCAGGGTCACTACCTATAATTTGGCATATACTAATATTAGTATATTGCTCTTCATAAATTGTTTTTCTGTCTTGCTCAATCCATAACTGATAACGTAAAATATCGTCTTCCGTTGGCTCAATGTCTATTCCAGTTTCCGCTTTATAGTCTTTTTTAATCTCCTCAATGTATGCTTTTCTGCTGTTTTCTATATCTCTTTGATAATCCTGAATTCCTTTTCGTTTATTGGCATCGTTTAATTCTCTGGCCATTTCAATATGAATTCTAGTTTTTTCATCAATTAGACCTTCAATAATTAAAGCATTCAACACTTTCCGTAATTGGTGCAAGGCTCGCATCGCCATCGGATTTTTTATTGAAGAAATTAACGGACTTCCTAAAACTAATTTTTCGTTTCCATTTCCATCTTTTAAAATTTGCTTTCTAAAAACATCAATATCCGATGGATGATATAGTTTATTAAGTTTATTCTTGGCGTTACAAAAAACCTGTCCGTCATCATTTTGACCATCTAAAAAATCAAATACTTTTTCGTCTAATCGTTTTATTGTTAAAAATTCGTATTTTTTTAATTGCTCAATGTAAATAGGAAATAACTTTTTTACAATAGCCTCTTTCTGGTCATCAATTTTATTTGATTTCACAAAATAACTTACCTTTTTTTCTAAATCTGATTTATAGGTTCCTTCGGCTTCTTTTGAATAATAAAAACCACCAACTTTACATTCTTTAATGAGCCCGTTTACAATTTCCAATAAATTATTATCAAAAGTGTTTGTAGCTATTAATTCGGCAATTTTAGTTTGGATGTGTTTTCTATCCTCAAGATTTTTCCAAATGTCGACATCTACAATATTTTTAATATTGGCCATAAAAACAGCGTGCGAATACAACAATCCTTCTCTCAAAAAAGGATTTATTTTATTAATTGCTGTTACACTCAAACTGGCAAAGTCTTTCTTTAGCTTTATTTTACTGAATAAAATAGCTTTTTTATCATCCAATTTCAATTTATCTTTTGCAAATTCCTGTAAGTACAAATCAGAAGTAGATACGGAAATCAAATGCCATAAATCATTATAATCTACATTTCGTGTTACTATTTCACCGCTTTTATTAAGAGTTTCATAGCTATAGATTTTAGTCTTCCAATCTTCACCCAAAGCATTTTTTAATGAAGTAGATGCTACACATCCACTCACAGAAGAATTCATATTATAATTAAACAGGTAATTAACATTTGGAGCAGCAGATGATTTATAAAAAGCATATTTACCGCCACTTGGAACCAATTCTTTGGCTAAATCCTCAAAATTAAAATTGTCCTTTTTTCGCAAAAACTTGGGAGTGATTTTCAATCTTTCTTCGTTAGTAAGAAATCTTAGAGTTTCATCATCGGGAGTTTTTATCTTTATGGTATTAATAAAACACAACATTCTGTATTCCTCAAAATTGGGATGTGAAATGGCACATCTTGACTTACTTTTTTCAAAAGTACATTTGCCTATTAAGCCTTTTTGAGATTTTAAAGGTCTTTGAAAAAAGATAGCTTTATACAATTCTTTAGCTAGTCCAAAATATCTTTTTTCAGGCAATTTTTCAGTTGCTATTATTCCGTCTATTCCTTGAACCAAACAAATGACTTCAAATTCAGAAAGATAGTGTTCTTCCCGTGCCGTATATTGATTTCTAATTTTACCTTTATTGTATAAACTGAAAAAATATTGTCCTAAAGTTGCATAATTGCCCAATTTCATTGCTTGAGAAATCTCTCCAATCTTTTGTTTGACAGCCCCTAAGTCTTCTTTTTTATTCAACCGTTCAAGGAGTATGGTTTTAGTTCTCTCAAAGTCTTTTGGATTATCTTTAATCGTTTTAAGGAATGAATTATATAAGGTTTTCAGTTTCTTTTCTCCATCGTCTAAATCCGTTGCTTTGCGTTCAATTAAATCACGATCTTGAAAATAGTCCGTTAATTCCATTTGAAGTTCCGAAATAGTTGCTACGTTTTCAAGAATATCTTCTAGATCGGGTTTATGTTGCTCGATAACACCCTCCGCAGAAGGATCTAATCTATTGCTCAAAAAACCTCTTCGTTGTGCAATATGATAGAAAGCCCTTCCTAACGATAACAATGAAGTCTTTTGTTTACTTGATTTATCTCTAAAATAATAAGGATTTAAGTTTTTGTCATCATCGGTACGTAACCAAGCAATGAATTCCGGATTAAGTGGATATTTTTTAAAACCAGATTTTCTCCATTCTATAACTTCTTCTACAGATAATGGACACATATTATTTTCAGATAGAACTTTTAGAGTTTCATACTTTCTCAATTTTCTGCGAAACTTTATTTTTCTAGCACTTCTAAAACCTGTACGTTCTGCTGCACGAGAACTTTCAATTCCTTTTTCAGATTTAACCCCTTCGGAAAATATTCTGACTCCCTTATCTACAAGTGAAAAATCTGTTCCATCTTTATCCACAATTGCCCACCCAATGCTATTTGTCCCTAAATCCAATCCTAATATTTTTGCCATAACAATCTGTATTTTGTAAGAATTTTTAAAGCTACGGAGAAAATAATTACCTGCTTTACGGTTTCCCTCATTGAAACCTAATTATTTTATAGGTATATTTACAACTGATTAAAATTTCTAATCTTTAATCTTATCACAATAAGGCTATATGCCGTAGATGAAAATCTTTAGTCCTGCTTCGGTGGGACTTTTTTTTTGAAAACAATTCATAATTTTAACCCAAATCCCTAGCCCTGATGGAAGCGGCATCTCCCAATTTAGAAAAACAAGGCTTTTCAGCCGTAGTTTTTATTAATTGGGAATACAGCGGACAGCAGGAAATAGCTCCAAAAAAAAAGCCATTTAACCTAAAATGACTATAAATTAAGTTTTTGTTTTGTATTTTCATACTGCTTTAGTATCTTTCGAGTTGAATCTATTTAGAAACCTTACACATTGAAAAAATGTTAGAAGAAAAGAATGATAACCTGCCTGAAGCAGACGGAAAATTAGACAAAAACACTATTGAATCTAATTCATTAGAATCAAACGTTTTAGCAACTCACGCCACTGATCCAACAAATGAACCCGAAGCTGCTGTTCCCGCCGAAGAGAATGTAATAGCGCCAGAAACAGCAAATACAACTGCGCTTCATGCCATTACACAAACAAATGCAGCTGAAAGTGAAGACGAAACACTCAAAGAAAGTCACGATATTCCGATGCAGGATTATGATACCTTATCACTTGAAGTATTAGTCAACGAACTGAAAAATTTAGTTTCCAGCGACAAAATTTTGACTTTTAAGCAGCATATTGAAGAAATTAAAAAAGCATTTTTAGCTAAATACAACCACCTCCTCGAAGAAAAAAAAGAAGAATTTCTAGCAGAAAATCAAGACCCTAACGAAGAATTTCAATATCATTCTTCGTTGAAATCTCAATTTGATACTTATTACTCTCTTTTTAGAGATACTAAAAATACCCATTTCAAGAGCTTGCAAACGAATCTAAAAACAAATTTAGAAAATCGTTTGGCCATTGTTGAGGAATTAAAAGATTTGATTAACCCTCAGGAAAACATCAAAGACACCTTAAAACATTTTAATGATTTAAGAGAACGATGGAAAACTGCCGGGCCAATTCCGAAGGACAAATACAACCACGTGTGGAATAACTTCCATTTTCATGTGGAAAATTTCTATGATTATCTGCATTTAGACCGGGAAGCGAGAGATTTGGATTTTAAACACAACTTAGAACAAAAACAAAAAATTGTAGCGCGTGTTGAAGAATTGGTTACTGAAGCTGATATTAACAAAGCCTTCAGAGAACTACAGGATTTACATCGAATCTGGAAGGAGGATATTGGACCGGTATCTAGAGAACATCGAGATGATATTTGGAATAAATTCAGTGATTTGACCAAGCAAATGCATGATAAACGAGAAGTTTTATTCGAAAATCAAAGAGGAACTGAACAAGAGAATTTAGAAAAGAAAAAAGAAATTATTGCTCAAATTGAAGTTTTGGCGACCGAGAAAGTGAATGCACATTCTCAATGGCTGGCTCAAATAGAAAAGGTAGAAGCCTTGAGAACTGCTTTCTTCTCTGCCGGAAAAGTGCCATCGGAGGTAAATGAGGATACTTGGGCCAGTTTTAAAACTGCTGTAAGAAATTTCAATTCTTTCAAAAATTCATTTTATAAAGACATTAAGAAAGACCAAAACGACAATTTAAGCAAGAAAACAGCTCTTGTAGCTAAAGCCAAAGAATTGCAGGAAAGCACTGATTTTGATGCTACAACTCCTATCATGAAACAAATTCAGGATGAATGGAAACAAATAGGGCATGTACCAAGAAAATATTCGGATAAAATATGGAAAGAGTTTAAGGATGCCTGCAATCATTATTTTGACAAATTAAAAGAGCAAAAAAATGAGGAAAATGGGGAAGAAGTAGCCGCTTTTGATGCTAAAAAAACCTACTTGGAAACCTTAAGAGAGTTCCAATTGATCGGAGACCATAAAACAGATTTAGACTCCATAAAATTGCATATTGAAACCTGGAAAAACTTTGGTAAAGTACCGTTCACAAGAAGACATATTGAGGGAAAATTCAACAAAATACTGGATGCCCTTTTTGAAAAATTAAGTTTGAGTAAAAAAGACACTGATATGTTGCGTTTCTCAAACAGAATGGATCATTTGTCAGAAAGCCATGATACGCGCAAATTAGATAATGAAAAGATTTTTGTAATGCGTAAAATTGATGAAGTTCAAAATGAAATTTTTCAATTGGAAAATAACATTCAGTTTTTTACCAATACCAGAAATGCAAAAAAAGAAAATTCCATCGTATTAGAAGTTCGTAAAAACATTGCTATTCATAAAGAGAGTCTTGATGTTTGGAAAGAAAAACTCAAACAATTACGAAACTTAAAAACCGAATAAATTTCAGCACATACTGGTGATCAAAACCTCGAGAATAAACTACTCGAGGTTTTTTTATGGGGGAGACACGACTTAGCTGATTTTAACATTTAACGTTCATTTATTAAAAAAAATTTCATAAAGTCAGTCTCATTTTTTATGTTTACAAAATGAAATGGATTCAGAAAACTGTTGTTTTTATTGGCTTTTCAATAGCTCTGTTATTTGCTTTTAATGCAAATGCTATTTCATTGGATTCAATTCAAACAGAAAAGTCACATTCATTCTTTTCTGCTGACAGCATTCATTCTTCAGCTTTTATTCAACCACAGGTACATCCTGTATTTGCTTTACATGATCGTTCTATTACTATTTAAAGAACAAATTTCTTTGTGAAGAGGCTTTTGAAGCCTCTTTTTTTTGTAAAAGTTTTTTTCAATATGATAATTGTCATTTTAATATGTGAGCAGTCGCTTTACTTTTGACTAACGATAAATGATTTTGCCATGAAAAATTCCTTAATACAAAAATACAATGTTTCGGAACCAAAATACACCAGTTATCCTACAGTTCCGTATTGGGATGAAACTGATTTTTTAAAAGAAATTTTGAAGAAATTTTAAAGAAATTTTGAAGAAATCTTTCACAGAGAGCAATCGTTCTGAAGGTATCAGTTTGTATATCCATTTGCCTTTTAACACCAAAGAATATGAGCAAATGCGAACAACGTTTCGTCAGATAATTTAGCTCTTTAAAAACCTTAACAAAAGACGAATTACTAAAACTTTCTTATTGTAAAACCTCCCATAGTAGTAAAAAAGGAGCGGTTACATTTGAAGAGGGAGAGAATGTAAATGGTATTTACTGTCTAAAAGATGGTATTTGTATTCCAAAATCAGAAGTGATGGGATGCTTTGGCAAGAACAATCAGTTTTCGATGAATGTGATGAAAAGCATTTGCGGTGATCTAAAAGAAGCCGACGATCACATGGTGCATTTAGCCCAAAAAACAGTCAAGGGAAGACTCGCCGGAACGCTTCTCTATTTGCATCACACCTTTAGAAAAAACGAAGATAACTCCTTAAAAGTACAACTTTAGAGAAATGAACTAGCCAGTATGATTGGAACAGCCACTGAAAGCTGTATCCGTTTACTTTCGGATTTAAAAAAACTAGGATTGATTGAATTAACCGGTAAAAAAATCGTTTTAAAAAGACATCAATTCACTCAAAAAATTAGCTAATTAATTCCATTTGCTTTACTCTTTCTTGTTCATTACAAAATAATACACCGGAATTCCTAACGCCACAATGCACAATCCCAATCCCGTATTGAAGGTATCATAAATCAGTAAAGTCAGACAAATGGCTGATGTCACCACAATATAAAGTGCGGGTACAACCGGATATCCAAACGCTTTATAAGGCCTATCGGCATTGGGTTCTTTTTTTCTAAGAATGAAAACTCCCAGAATAGTCAGGATATAAAACAACAATGACGCAAAAGTAGCATAGGTTAATAAGTCCCCAAATTTTCCTGAAACACAAAGCATACAAGCCCAAATGCATTGCACCCACAATGCTTTGGCCGGAACCTGGTTTTTATTCAGTTCTGTAGCCTGTTTAAAAAAAAGTCCGTCTTTTGCCATAGCAAAAAATAATCGTCCTCCCGAAAGAATCAATCCGCTGTTGCATCCAAAAGTAGAAACCATAATCAATGCAGCCATTACAAAAACACCTACATTTCCCATAATCATACTTGCTGCGGCCGCTCCTACTCTATCATTACTGGCAAACATGATTCCGTTACTGGCAATATCAGCAGCGTTTGGAGCTCCCTGCATTGGCAATAAAGCCAAGTACGCCAGATTTGCTAAAACATAAATAACAGTAACAATTAAGGTTCCAAGAAACAAACTACGGGGGATATTCTTTTTAGGTTCTTTAATTTCCCCTGCAATGAAAGTGACATTATTCCAAGCATCACTAGAAAATAAGGAATTAATAATGGTAGCTCCTGCTGCTCCCAAAATAGCCATACCTGCTAATTTTGTTACTGTAATTGTTCCATCAGGATTGACTACCGTTTTGCTGGCTTCCCACATAGTTGCGAAATTATTGGACAAAACATCCGTTTGCAGACCCACGTATAATCCTAAAATTATCAAGGCAAAAAGCGCTATTAATTTTGCCGAAGTAAAGAGCAACTGAACTGTTTTTCCGCTTTCTACTCCTTTGGTATTGATGTAGGTTAACAGGATTATACTAAAAATAGCCAATACTTTTTGATACGAAAAAATAAAACCAGTACCAACCCTAAAAAGAGTTTGATCTAAAACAGGAAAGAAGATAGCGGCATAATTCGCAAAAGTAACCGCTATAGCCGCAATAACTCCCGTTTGAATTACTGTAAAAACAGTCCAACCATACAGGAAAGAAACCAATCGCCCATAAGCGCGTTGAATATACACAAATTGTCCGCCCGCATTAGGCATCATTCCTGCCAATTCTCCATAACTCAATGCCGCGGCAACCGTGATTAATCCCGTTACCAACCAAATAACTAATAACCAGGCAGCAGAACCAATATCTCTTGCCATGGCTGATGTTACAATGAAAATTCCGGATCCTATCATAGAACCGGCAACTAAACTCGTGGCATCAATTAATCCTAAAGAACGTTTTAACTCGGTTTTATTTTCTGACATTGGTATTTTAATTGTTTATTGGATATTAAAAATTTGAACACTATAATTTCTTCGCTTCTTCCCAAAATTGAGGTGTTTGGAAATCATAGATTTCCAATTCCTATTTGTTAGGAAGACGCTTCGCTTCTTCCCAAAAAACATCCATTTCAGCAAGTGTCATATCCATTAAAGGTTTTCCCAATTCTCCTGCTTTACTTTCCAAATATTGAAAGCGCTTGATAAATTTTTTATTGGTTCGTTCCAAAGCATCTTCTGGATTTACATTTAAAAATCGGGCATAATTGATCATTGAAAATAAAACATCCCCAAATTCGGCTTCAATTTTATCCTGATCTCCTGCTTCAACCTCAACGTGTAATTCGTCTAATTCTTCTTGAACCTTATCCCAAACCTGATGCGATTCTTCCCAATCAAAACCCACTCCTTTTACTTTCTCCTGGATTCGGCTTGCTTTTACTAATGCGGGTAAACTTCTTGGAACACCTTCCAGAACGGACTTTCTGCCTTCTTTGAGTTTTAGTTTTTCCCAGTTTTGTTTCACTTCTTCCTCGTCTTTTACCACCACATCACTGTAAATATGGGGATGACGGTGAATTAGCTTTTCACAAATTTCATTACACACATCAGCAATGTCAAAATCGTTCGTCTCGCTTCCTATTTTGGCATAAAAAACAATATGCAACAACAAATCACCCAATTCTTTTTTGACTTCGTTCAAATCATTGTCTAAAATAGCATCGCCTAATTCATAGGTTTCTTCAATGGTAAGATGGCGCAAGGTTTGCATAGTTTGCTTTTTGTCCCAAGGACATTTTTCACGCAAATCATCCATAATATCTAATACTCGTTCGAAAGCTTGCAGTTGGTTTTGTCTTGAATTCATTAGGGATAGTTTTTGGTAAAAATAAAAAAATCCTGTTCAGAAAAACAACTGAACAGGATTAAATAGTATTTTAAAATATGATTATTCTTTTTTAGCTTTTGCTTTTTTAGCAGGAGCGTTAACTTCCGCTACTGGAGTTTCTTCGGCTGTAACCTCTTCTGTCACTGCAGCAGCAGGAGCTTCATCAGTAACAAGTCCTTTTGCTTGAAGCATATTATACCAGTTCAGCACTTTTTTGATATCAGAAGGATATACTCTTTCTTCATCATAATCAGGTAAAACTTCTTTGAAATAAGCCATCAATGTAGTGTTGTCTTCTTTATGGGATATTGCCGCACCTTTGCTTTCTTTATCAGCAATTTTTTGCATGATTTCAGCTAAAGGTTTTTCGCCTTCATAGGTATAAATTGAAATTTCCGATAGTAAGCTTACATTGCTTTTCAAGTTTACGGTGATTTTTTTTCCATCCGCTAATGATTCTGCTACAAATCCGGTTCTTGTTTGCACTTTCAATACATATAAACCTGGTTTCCCAGAAATGGCTAATATTTTTTCTAAATTCATGTTATTGTGGAATTATTATTAAGAATTTGACTTATTTATTTTTATTTGAAACCAAAAATCATACCAAGCGAAGTTAAAAAGCTGTTTTATCTTCCTTTTTTGGCAAAGAATTTCATTCGGTAGTCTTGGAATGTTTTTCCCTCTAAAATGTTTTTCAGTTTCTTTTGAATCAATCGTTTTTTTAATGATGAAATTTTATCGGTGAATAAAATTCCTTCAATATGATCGTATTCATGTTGGATTACTCTGGCGATTAATCCGTCAAAAACTTCGGTTTTCATTACAAAATCCTCTTCGCAATACTCAATTGTTATGGTTGGATTTCTATAAACATCCTCTCTGACATCCGGAATACTCAGACAGCCTTCATTAAAACTCCATTCTTCACCTTCTTCTTGTATCATTTTTGCATTGATAAAGGTTTTTTTGAATCCTTTTAATTCTTTTTGTTCTGCATCTTCTAATTCCTCATCGTCGCTAAAAGGAGTCGTGTCGATTACAAATAAACGAAGCGCTAATCCTACTTGTGGTGCAGCAAGACCCACACCATAGGCATTATACATTGTTTCATACATATTGGCAATCGTTTCTTTCAAGTTTGGATGTTCTGGTGAGAGAACTTCCCCTATTTTTCTTAAAACTGGATCACCATATCCTATAATTGGTAAAATCATTCGTGTTGTATTAAATATTAGCTATTAAAATCGAAATAAGTTCTCTTTTAATTCGGTCTGCAAAAATAGTAAAAAAATAGCCAATGAATAATGCTCTAATGATAATTCATCACTATTTAAAATTTAGGTTAAAAGACCGATAGTATTCCTTTGAAAAATTCCTACAATCCTTACCTTTGCAAGCAATACAATTGTATGATTCATAAAATCCAAAAATTTACCGATACGACGTATTTCACTAATGCCCTAAAAGTAACTATCGCCACTGTGATTCCGGTGGTGCTGTTTTCTTTTTTTGGCAAATTCGAAGTAGGTTTTACAATAGCTCTTGGAGCCTTTTTTACTTATCCCAGTGACATTCCAAGTAGTCTGAAACATAAAGTCAACGGGATTCTTGTTGCCACCATTCTTGTTGCTGGTGTGAATTTGCTAGTAAATATAATTTATCCGTATTCTTGGATTTTTTATCCTTTTTTAGCCCTGTTAGTTTTCCTGACATCCATGTTATCCGTTTACGGACAACGAGCTACAATGGTTTCTTTCTCCTCCCTGATTTCACTCTCCTTGACATTTTCTGATATAAATACCGGTTGGGCTATGGTACAACATTCCGGTTTGATTCTAGCAGGAGGATTATTCTATCTCGTTGTTTCACTTACTTTTCACTATATCAGGCCACATCGCTACATCGAATTACAAATTGCTGAATGCATCAAACTTACGTCTAAATATTTGAAGCTAAGAGGAGATTTATGGACCATAGATGCAGATAAAAAAGCAATTATTGAAAAGCAGTTAAACCTTCAGGTCGAGTTGAACACAATTCATCAAAACATAAGAGAAGTATTGATTAACAGCCATATCAGCGCAGGTTCTTCTAATCAAAATCGAAAAATGTTGCTTGTATTTATAGCAATGGTAGAAATCCTTGAAGTGGCATTGTCTACGTCATT
Source organism: Flavobacterium sp. LS1P28 (assembly GCF_003970335.1). Lineage (NCBI taxonomy): Bacteria > Pseudomonadati > Bacteroidota > Flavobacteriia > Flavobacteriales > Flavobacteriaceae > Flavobacterium > Flavobacterium sp. LS1P28. Next base: position 95,730 of record NZ_RYDI01000004.1, read on the forward strand.
TGACCATGATAAATTGCACCGAAAATTCGACAATCATCCAAGGGTCTTGCTGACGTATCAAAACTTAGCCTACAATCTGGCCGCAAGTTTAAAACAATTATCTGAAAGTGTAAAAAAACGAACGAATTATATTCCAAAACACACATTGCTAAACGATTTGAACGCCTTACAGCTGGCGATCACTGATTATGAAAAAGATTTAGGGAAAAATTCTGCCTCAGAAGGCGTTTTTATGCTTACCACTATGCTGGAATATGCGGAAAAGCAAGTCGAGAAAATAAAAATTGTAGAACGTGCTTTTACCTCAATTGTTAATTTACAGGATTTTACAGGAATCGATACCGATTTAGAAAAATTCTTAACGCCGCAGTATTATCCGTGGCGTACTTTGACAGAGAATCTGAGTTTTTCCTCCACTATTTTCAGGCATTCCTTACGATTAACAATAGCGCTATTAGTTGGTTTTATTATTGGAAAAATACTGCCTTTTCATAATGTATACTGGATTTTATTGACTATTATCGTTATCATGCGACCCGGTTACGGCTTGACTAAACAACGTTCTTTTCATAGAATTCTAGGTACTGTTTTAGGTGGATTAATTGCCTTTGGAATTCTTTTCTTTGTCAAAGACAACATTATAATCAGTATTCTTTCTATTCTTTGCTTGCTTTTAGGATTCTCTTTTACCCAAACAAATTACAAAGTCAGTGCCACATTTGTAACCATGTATGTTGTTTTTATTTATGGAATTGTGACTCCTAACATAGGGGATCTTGTTCAATTTAGAATACTGGACACCATTGTAGGTGCCGGTCTTGCTTTTTTGGCCAATCATTTTTTATGGCCTTCTTGGGAATTTTTAAACATGCCCATGCATTTAGAAAAATCCATCAATGCCAATCAAAATTACCTGAAGGAAATTTCAATTTTTTATAATAAAAAAGGAACCGTTTCTACATCGTACCGCTTGGCTCGTAAAAATGCTTTCATCGAGATTGGGAATTTAATGGCTTCTTTTCAGAGAATGGCACAAGAGCCTAAATCAAAACAAAAACAGCTGCCTAAAGTCTATAAACTAACGGTATTAAATCACTCTCTTCTCTCCTCATTAGCGTCTTTAGGAACTTACATTCAATCCCATAAAACAACCTCCGCATCTGAAGCATTCAATGTGGTGGTGGATACTGTGATTAGAAATCTGGATGAGGCTATTGCACTTTTGAAGGAAAATGATTTCAAGCTAAAAGAAAACCTTCCCAAAGAGGATTTAGCGCTACGTTTTACCGAATTGAAAAATATACGTGCCCGAGAATTGAAAGCAGGAATTCCTATTGATGAAAAGGCTTTTCAATTGAAAATGCAAGAAGCACAATTGGTAATAGAACAATTAATCTGGCTGACCAGTTTATCCGAAACTATTTTAAAAACCACAACAGCATTAAAGGAATCTTAACAAGAAAAGCGCTTGAACCAGATTCCTATCTAATTCAAACTCTTTTTATTTTTGTGCTGACTTTCTAATTATTCAGTTTTAGGACGGCAGCCGTTTCTTTTCTGATTTTCTGTAATAAAATTGGATCTTCATTGAGATTTCGACCATAAGAAGGAATCATGATTTTTAACTTCTCCTGCCACTCCGCCGTTTTAATTTCCTCTTTGAAACATCTTCCTATCAAATCTATCATAATAGAAACTGCTGTTGAAGCACCTGGAGAAGCCCCCAGCAAAACGGATAAAGATCCATCTGCAGTGGTAATTACTTCGGTACCAAACTCCAGTATGCCTCCTTCTTTTTCGTCTTTTTTTATCACTTGTACCCGTTGTCCGGCACGTTCAATTTTCCAGTCTTTGGATCGTGCCTTGGGAACATATTCTCTTAACGCATTAATTCGGTCTTTAGGGGATTGGCGCACTTGCTCAATTAAATATTTGGTAAGGGGTATATTCTTAATACCTGCGGCTAACATTGGAATAATATTATCTGATTTTATCGATAAAGGTAAATCTGAATAGGAGCCATTTTTTAAAAACCGAGTCGAAAAACCCGCAAAAGGACCAAAAAGCAATTGCTTTTCTCCATTTATCATTCGGGAATCAATATGTGGTACAGACATTGGTGGTGCTCCCACGCTTGCCTTACCATATACTTTAGCCTGATGTTTTGCAATCACTTCCGGATTTGTGCATTTTAGCCATTGTCCGCTCACTGGGAAGCCGCCATAGCCTTTGCCTTCGGGCACATTTGCTTTTTCTAATAATGGCAAGGAACCACCCCCAGCACCAATGAAAACAAAGTTAGAGTATGTTTTTCTCTTTTGACCGGAAGCTAAATCAGTGATTTTTATGCGCCATAACTTATCTTCTCGTTGTTTTAATTTTTGAACTTCGTGGTTATAATGAATGGTAACCCCATCTAGTTTTGCTAAATAACCAAAAATACTTCGGGTCAATTCTCCAAAATTTACATCTGTCCCAATTGCCATTGAACTGGCGGCCACTTTTTCGGTTTCTGATCTCCCTTCCATAACCAGCGGCATCCATTCTTTTAATTGTGCAAAATCAGTACTAAAAACCATTTGCTTAAAAAGAGGATTCAAATGCAACGCGTCAAATCTTTTTTTAAGATAAGCAACATTTTTTTCTCCCCATACAAAACTTATGTGGGGAATGCTTTTAATAAAATTTTCAGGAGAAGGAACTCTGTTTTCTTGAACGAGATATGCCCAGAACTGTCTGGAAACTTCGAAAGACTCCGCGATACTGATCGCTTTTTTTGGGCTGATGCTTCCATCAGGTCCTACGGGAGTGTAATTGAGTTCACAAAAAGCAGCATGTCCAGTTCCTGCATTATTCCATGCATCAGAGCTTTCAGCCGCCGCTCTATCTAATCGTTCGTAAATTTCAATTTTTATATCCGGTTGCAGTTCTTTTAGGATTAAGCCCAGCGTGGCGCTCATAATTCCAGCTCCAATAAGAACTACTTCACTATTTGTACGTATGGTTGTGTCAGGCATAACTAGATTTTAAAGTGCAAAGGTAAATGATATATTCACAAAAAAAAGCATAAATTTTACCTCAAAAGTTACATTTATCAAACCGTTTTAGCAAAAAAATAGCTTTTTTACACTGATTTTAAAATTTTTTCCTGGTCAAATAGTCCTGAAGCATAATCGTGGCCGATATTTCGTCAATAAGTGCTTTGTTTTGACGCTGTTTCTTACTCATGCCGCTATCTATCATGGATTGAAAAGCCATTTTTGAAGTAAACCGTTCATCAACCCGAATGACTTTCATCTCCGGAAAATGATTGGTAAAGTGCGTGACAAATCCTTTAATGATCGATGCACTTTCTGAGGGTTCGCCATTCATTTGTTTGGGTTCACCAATAAGAACGACTTCTACTTTTTCTTTAGCAAAATAATCCTTCAAAAAAGCAATTGCAGTTGCCGATGGGATTGTGGTTAAACCCGAAGCTATAATTTGCATTTCATCAGTAACCGCTATTCCGGTTCGTTTTTGACCGTAGTCTATGGAGAGAATTCTAGGCATTTATAAGAAGTTTTACAAACATATTGAGCTTAATCGGCTAAATCCATAAAAAAAATCAGAATAATTAATTTTCATACTTTGAAATCACTTTATCAAGATAGGCATCAACTTAGTATATTGTATAAAGTTTTGCAGTACCATTATGATTTTTTTCTAGTGAAGCGTCTAATTTTTTTTATTTCTAGTAAACGCCTCATCTTCCTGTACTATTTACTATTGTAAGTTCATCTGATGAAAAGAAACTCAATAACTCCAGAATTTTGGCTTTGATTTCGGGTTGAAATTCTAATCTAATGGTTTCCATACTATTTTTACTTAAAACGAATTCCTATGTTTCAAAATTGCGACAACTAAAACAGTTTCGTGTGCAACATCAACTTTAAAAACGATTGTATAACCTTTAAAAACATAATCTCTTGTGTTTTCATTATCAAAATAAATTGATTTTTTGAAAAGAAAAGGCTGCTGCATCTCTTTTTTTATTTTTTTTATCAATGCAATTTTAAATTTTCTTGCAGTAAGCAGTTTGTCTTTTGAAATGGAATCAATTATATCATCTAAATCATGATTAAATTCGATAGTTAATTTAATCCTCATATTTTGATATCGTTTTTTCCAGCAAAATATCCAATTCCTCAAAAGTAGAATATACAGCAGTACCATTATCAATCTTATCAATCCTGGACTGAAGCATTCTTTTTTCTTCTTCAAAAATTGACCTTTCCTGAACTATTGTAAGTTCATCTGATGAAAAGGAACTCAATAACTCCAGAATTTTGGCTTTGATTTCGGGTTGAAATTCTAATCTAATGGTTTCCATAGTACCTACAATTTAAAGTACAAATATATAACATTTTCAAATTAATTTGACTTTTTGCTTTTAGTTAAAAACCCTATCTTTGTCAAAAATCTATCAAAAATGAATCCATTACAGCCGATTATAGAACAAGCTTGGGAAAACCGTGCTTTGTTACAAGAAACTACAACAACTGATGCTATCAGAGCAGTTATTGAATTATTAGATACCGGAAAATTACGTGTTGCTGAACCAGTTGGAGAGGGATGGCAAGTAAACGAATGGGTAAAAAAAGCAGTAGTAATGTATTTCCCTATTCAAAAAATGGAAACATTAGAGTCTGGAATTTTCGAATACCATGACAAAATGTTATTGAAAAGAGGCTATGCCGAGAAAGGAATTCGTGTTGTTCCTAACGCAGTAGCGCGTTACGGTGCTTATATTTCCAGTGGTGTTATCTTGATGCCAAGTTATGTAAACATTGGTGCTTATGTAGACGAAGGAACTATGGTAGACACATGGGCAACCGTAGGTAGTTGTGCTCAAATAGGTAAAAACGTACACTTAAGCGGTGGCGTTGGTATTGGTGGCGTACTTGAACCTTTGCAAGCGGCTCCTGTAATTATTGAAGACGGCGCTTTCATTGGTTCCCGATGTATCGTAGTTGAAGGGGTACATGTTGGGAAAGAAGCTGTACTTGGTGCCAATGTTTGCCTGACTGCCTCCACAAAAATTATTGATGTAACCGGAGAAACTCCCGTTGAAATGAAGGGATATGTTCCTGCCCGTTCCGTTGTGATTCCAGGAAGTTACACTAAGAAATTTCCAGCAGGAGACTTCCAGGTTCCTTGTGCTTTAATCATTGGAACTCGTAAACCTTCAACTGATTTAAAAACATCATTGAATAATGCTTTACGTGAATATGACGTAGCGGTTTAATCCGTATTCGTTTAAAAATCTTTATAAAAAGACCTATTGGATATTTCAATAATTATTGTCAATTACCGTGGTTGGAAAGCCTTAGACGAATGTTTAGAATCCATTGATACAATTATTTCGAAAACATTCTCATTCGAAGTCATCATTGTTGATAATTTTTCGAATGACGGACAATTCAACATTTTTAAACAAAAATATTCCAAGTTTACATTTATAGAAAACACTGGTAATAATGGTTTCTCAAATGGTTGCAACTTTGGTGCAAGCATTGCTACGGGAAACCATTTCCTTTTTTTAAATCCAGATACAAAACTTACTCTTGAAGCCCTTGAAACTCTTTTAGAAACGGCTGTTTCCCATCCAGAAATTGGAATTTTATCCTGTTTACAAATAAACGAAAACGAAGTTTTTTACAAACAAAACAATTTATTTCCGGCTTTAGGACGATTTTTCGGAGTGTCAAGATCTATTTTTAGAAAACTGAATAAGGCAAAATTAGAAAAACGTTTTAATAACAACAATGAGTTGTTTTATCCAGATTGGGTTACCGGAGCGGTCATTTTCATAAGCCGAGAATGGTTTAACAAAATTCAAGGCTGGAATGAAGATTTTTGGCTTTATTTTGAAGATGTTGCACTTTGTAAAAAAATTTCTGATACGGATGGAAAAGTTGCCGTTACCCGAAAAGCTACTATTTTCCATCAACATGGTGGTGCATCCCGATTAAACGTAAAGACAAAAGCACTCACGAAAACAGAAGTGATCATCTCAAAACACGTGTACATCAGCAATCAATTTTCAACAGGAATACAACTCTATTTACATACATTATTAATTTTAGGAGTTCTTAGTGAGAAACTATTTTTGTCGCTTTTAAGCGTGTTTTTATTTTTTATTCCAAAATTGAAAGTGAATCGATTGATGCTTAAAAATTTATCCATTTATTATTTAAATGTCCTACGAAAACAAACCTGGATTAGTCCTCGTGCAATGAATTACTTGAAAACAAAAGCATAACTTTTCAAATTTACTTCAAATGAAAATACTTGTAATTCAACAAAAAATGATTGGAGATGTTTTAGTAAGCTCCATATTATGCAATAATTTGCGCAAAGCCTACCCAAAAGCGCAAATTGATTATATGGTTTACGAATCTACCATTGCTGTTTTACAAGGAAATACAAGTTTCGATAATCTCATCCTTTTCCAGGAAAAACATCAAAAAAGCAAATGGGAATATTTTAAATTATTGAAATCCATTCGAACTGAAAAATATGATATTATTATAGATGCGTATTCCAAATTAGAAAGCTGGCTTGTCGTATTGTTATCGGGTGCAAAACAAAAAATATCGTATTGGAAAAAAGGAAGAGACTTTCTTTATACGGATACGGTGATTAGAAAAAAAACGACCAATACCAATTTAGGTTTAATAATTGAACAGCGATTAGCATTGCTAAATCCTTTGCATCTGGATATTGAATTAGAAACATTTCCCAGAATTTATGTCACAAAAGTAGAGAATGATTTTGCTAGTTCACTTTTTGAATCTCACGGTATAGACCAATCTAAAAAAACAGTTATGGTCAGCATAATTGGAAGCAGTCCAGACAAAACCTATTCGTTGGAATATATGTCTCAATTAGTCGATTTTATTGCAGATAAGGAAGATGTGAATATTCTTTTTAATTATTTTCCAAAGCAAATTGAAGATGCAAAAACAATTTACAATGGGTGTAAAGAAAGTACTAGACAAAAAATTTATTTCTCCCTCTTAGGAAAAAACATTCGAGAGTTTATCGCCATCATGAATCATTGTGATATGATAATTGGCAACGATGGCGGGGCAATAAATATGGCAAAAGCATTAGAAAAACCCTCTTTTATTATTTTTTCGCCTTGGATTGACAAAAAAGGATGGGCCACATTTGAAGATGGAATTAATCATGTTTCTCTGCATTTACAAGAGTTTAAACCTGATTTGTTTGAAGGCAAAACGGCTAAAATCATAAAAAAAGAAACCATTGCGTTTTACAAAGAGTTTACTCCCGAGTTGATTATTCCTGCTTTACATACTTTCTTGGAAACACATTTAGAATAATATTCTATTTTTGTAAAACATTCAAAAATTAATGAAATACAATCACAACACGAACATTTCAGTTTTAATAATTACATTAAACGAGGAAAATCAAATTAAGCCACTTTTGGTTGATTTAGATTTTGCTGATGAAATTATTGTTGTCGATTCATTCAGTACCGATAAAACAGAAGCTATTTGTAAATCATTTGAAAAAGTCACTTTCATTCAAAATAAATTCGAAAACTATTCTTCTCAAAGGAACTTTGCTATTTTACATGCAAAAAATGACTGGATTTTATTTTTGGATGCAGATGAAAGACTGACTCCTGCATTAAAGAATGAAATTATAGCCACAATAAAAACCAATGAAACCTTTTCGGCTTTTCTTTTCTATAGAACTTTTATGTTTGAAGGCAAAGTATTGCATTTCAGCGGGAATCAGAATGATAAAATATTTAGGCTTTTTAATAAAAATCAAGCTGAATATAACACAGACCGGCTTGTTCATGAAAAATTAAAAGTAAATGGAAAAATAGGTGTTCTAAAAAACAAACTGATTCATTATTCCTATGCTAATTTTCAAGCGTATAAATCGAAAACGATTCGGTACGGAGAATTCAAAGCACAGGAGAAGTTTTTAAAAAAGCAAAAGCCTTCGGTTTTATTACATTTTTTACATCCTGCTTATAATTTTTTGTTCAATTACATTATCCGATTAGGATTTCTTGACGGAAAAAAAGGTTTGATTATTTGCTATTTAAACGCCAATTCAATTCACATCCGATATCAAGAATTAGAACAACTTTGGAAAAGACAACAACAGTTATCTCCAAAACAATAATTTCTTTTTACGAGCAATTTTTCTATGAAATTTCATTTGAAAATCGTTGGTATAAAAGCACATTTTTACAAAAACTTCATCGTATTTCTTATTGTAAAGTTTGGCATATTCATCACTCATTATTGCCAGCATTTCTTTTTTTGGCGTAAGCCTGTTGAAATTTTTCATGCGTAGCTCGAAGTCCATAAACTGATGGAAATTCATTCTATTTAAATCAACTAGGTAGAAACTATAGCTTCCATCATCTGCTTTTTTAATCAAAGTATTTCCTGGAGAATGATCTAAAAACTCAATTCCTTTTTGATGTAAATCAAATGTAAATCGGGTAAACTGCCGCAAGATATTCTCATGATCCGGATAATCAGGTTGCAGCACTAATTCTCTGAAAGTTAACTCTGCCTGAAGATGCTCACTGATATAAAAACTTTCTTGTAATCCCAACAAAGTGAAATTTTCAGCACAAGCTATAGGTTGTGGCGTACCAATTCCCTTTTCTAATAAAATAGCTGCATATTCGAAAGAACGTCTGGCTTTAGATTTTCTGAAATATTTGTAGGCAATTTTATTGATCAGATTTGGGGTTTTGAAAGATTTGATATTTATCGTTTTCCCTTCTAATTCAAAAAGTTTTATTTTGTTTCGCACTCCGTCACCAAAAAGAATTCCTTTTGAATTGAAGCTTTCAATGATATCAATTAACACCTTTTGATTGGTTATCAATGACGTATTAAAAATTATAGTTCTTTTCAATTGTTTTATTATAAGATTAGTCGATTGTTTTAATAAAAGCAAAAATATTATTTAGCTAAATACTTAAACCATTGTCCGAAATTTTTAAAAAAAAGATAAAGTGATGAAATTCTAAGTACTTTATTATTACTAACATAGTTTTTAATTTCATCTATGTTTTTTGTAGGAAAATAACCTAAAGTCTTCCATGTATCAGCTTCTATATAATAAAAATCTTTAAATGTTTTATAATTTTCTTGATTTACTAATTTCCATTTTTCAAAGAAAGAGTTATTAATTTGTACATTATGGCCCCAATTTTTTAATTTGAAAGCTAATTGGTCTTGGGTTCTCGATAAACATTCATGCAAAAGGATTTTATTAGTATAAATCACTCTTGCTTTTGTCTTTCTGCCTACTTTGTAATTTGGATAGTTTGTAGCAAGTAAAACTCTTGTAAGATTTTCAACATACAATATTCCTTCATTAGTGTATTTGTACAAGTGAGTTAAAAAACAACCTATTTGAACAGGATTTTCTTTTGGGTTTTTCAAAAAAGAATCATACTTCCTAAGATCATTTATAAAACCTGAAAAATCTAAAAAGTATTCATCTGCATCAATTTGAATTAACCAATTTCCTATTCCCATTTTATCAGAAAGCATTTTTCTTTCTCTAACCTCGCATTCCATTGTAGTTAAACTTGACACGTAAAAATCATCTTCATATATAACAATTTTATTTTCAACATCAAATGCATCAATCCATTCAAAAAAAGTATCATCAATAGTAAAAAATTCACCGTTCCATGTTTTTCGTTCCTTATCAATAGCTAAAAAAATAGTATTAGATTCTTTGTATATTGTTGGTATCGAATTTTTTAATAGTTCATAATCGTACGAGACTAAATAACCCACTTGTATTTTTCCTAACATAAACATCAATTTGAAATTTGTTGCAATTTAGTATTAAATATCTATTTTTGTTGAATGAAAAAAGAATATGATTATTTAATAGTAGGATCAGGTCTTTTCGGTAGTGTTTTTGCGCATGAGGCAACAAAAGCGGGTAAAAAGTGTTTGATTTTAGATAAAAGAAAACACACCGGAGGAAATATTTATTGTGAAAATATTGAAGGGATAAATGTCCACAAATATGGCCCGCATATTTTTCATACCAATGACAAGAAAATATGGGATTATGTAAATCAATTCGTGAATTTTAATCATTTCGTATATTCGCCTCTATCGCTTTCAAAGGGTAAACTTTATAATCTACCTTTTAACATGAATACCTTTTATCAGCTATGGGGAACCAAAACGCCGGCTGAAGCAAAAAATAAAATTGAGCATCAAATTAAGGAATTTGGAAGCGACAACCCTAAAAACCTCGAAGAACAAGCACTTTCATTGGTGGGAAAAGACATATACGAAACCTTGATCAAAGGGTATACTGAAAAGCAATGGGGTAGAAAGGCCACCGAACTGCCTGCTTTCATCATTAAAAGACTTCCCGTTAGATTTACTTTTGACAATAATTATTTTAACGATCGCTACCAAGGAATCCCCATTGGAGGTTACAATAAAATTATAGAAAATTTATTGGAAAACATTGAAGTGAAACTTGATACAGATTATTTCGAAAACAAAGAGTACTTTGAAAATATCGCAACAAAAATTGTTTTCACGGGAAAAATTGACGAATATTTTGATTACCGGTTTGGAAAACTAGAATATCGCTCGTTGCGATTTGAAACACAAATTCTGGATACCGAGAATTTTCAAGGAAATGCAGGCATTAACTATAATGACATTGAATATCAACATACGAGGATCGTAGAGCATAAACATTTTGAATTTGGCAACCAAAAGAAAACTGTAGTGACAAAAGAATATCCTGAAAATTGGACGTCCGAAAAAGAGGCTTATTATCCTATTAATGACGAAAAAAATCAAGCGATATATCTCAATTATAAAAAGCTTTCCGAAACCCTTAATAATGTAATTTTCGGAGGCAGATTGGCAGAATACAAATATTACGACATGCACCAAATAATTGCATCCGCATTAATTAAATCTAAAAAAGAACTAGAAAATGGTTAAAATTTTTACAGTTACACATAAAGAGACCCCTATTTTATTTAACGAATTGCATATCCCGATACAAGTCGGCGAAAATGTAGACATTGCAACAAATATTTTGCGAGACAACACGCTCGATAACATTGCTAATAAAAACAAAAACTACTGTGAATTAACTGCTTCTTATTGGATTTGGAAAAATATTACGGATGTTGAATACGTTGGAATCTGTCATTACAGGAGGTATTTTAATTTTTTCAATCCCTTTTATAATTCCCAACCTTCCGCTCAAAAAAAAATTAAGATTGATGATTTTAAAAAAACAAAATTAGTTAAAACTGATGGAGAAATTTTAGAAAAAAAAATCATTAAAATACTCTCGGAGTACGATGTAATTCTTTGTAAACCATATAAATTTAAAAATACTACACTGACTCAAAACTACTGTGAAGATCACCGAAAAGAAGATTGGGATTTAACAAAAAAAATAATTAGTGAGAAGTACCCGCAATACAAAGAAAGTATTGTAACCCATTTAGACGAAGGTCGACTGTTTCATGTAGCAAATATGATGATTTGTTCCAAGAAAATTTGGGATGATTATTACACCTGGCTTTTTTCTATTCTATTTGAATTGGAATCTAAAGTCAGTATTCCCAAGGATGACTATCAAGCACGAATTTTCGGGTTTATATCTGAAAGATTAATTAATCTTTATGTTTATCATAATAAATTAAAAATCAAAGCAATTCCCACTTATAAAATAATCGATCTATAATCATGGATATCAACCAAGAAATACACAATGCTTACGAAGTCATAAAAAATGGAGGAATCATCCTCTACCCCACTGATACCGTATGGGGAATTGGTTGTGACGCCACAAATCCAGAGGCTGTCGCTAAAATTTACAAACTCAAGAAAAGAGCCGAAACCCAAAGCATGATTGTTTTGATGAATGGCGATAAAATGATTTACAATGTATTCAAAGACATTCCGGAAGTAGCCTGGCAAATTATGGATTTCTCTGACCTGACCGATAGTGAACTGGCAAATCAAAACCCAACCACTTTAATTCTGGACAAACCACGAAACGTAGCACCCAATTTAATCGCAGCTGACAACTCACTAGGAATTAGACTTGTAAAGGAACCTTTTTGTTTTAAATTGATGGAAAAAATGAAAAAACCGTTGGTTTCCACATCAGCAAATATCTCCGGACAACCTACTCCAAAAAGTTTCAAAGAAATCAGTCCTGAAATTATAAAAGGCGTGGACTATGTTGTAAATTTGCATCGCGAAAAAATTGCCGGAAAACCATCTACAATTATAAAATTGACAAGTGATTCTCAGGTAAAAGTGATTCGGAAATAATTGTTTTTTTACCGCTAATTCGCTAATTCAATTTTAAAAATGGATGATTTAATTTATAAAGATGAATGTTATAAAATTGTTGGACTCCTGTATGAAGTACACAAAAATCTTGGTAAAGGTTTCTCTGAAATAGTTTATAAAGATGCCTTAGAATTTGAATTTAACGAAAATAATATTCACTATGAGAGGGAAAAAGAATATTCTGTTAGTTATAAAAATTCCATTTTAAAACATAAATTTTATGCAGATTTTATTATCCATGACAAAATAATTCTTGAAATAAAAACTGTCGAATGTTTTAACAATAGTCATTACAATCAGTGTTTAAATTATTTAAAAATTTCTGGAAACAAACTTGCAATATTGGTTAATTTTAACTTGACCTCTTTAGAATACAAACGTATCGTTGATACCAAAAAATAATTAGCGAATTTGCGGTAATAAAAAATGAACTACAAAACAGCCTTACATAACAAAATATTCGAAGTAATTTCTCAAGCTTCTCAAGAACTTAGCGTTGACAGTTATGTGATTGGTGGTTTCGTAAGAGATTTACTTTTGAAGAGAGACTTTAAAAAAGACATTGATATTGTTGCCGTGGGCAGCGGAATTGAATTGGCTTTAAAAGTGTCACAACTGCTTCCTAACAAACCAAAAGTTCAGGTTTTCAAAACTTACGGAACAGCGATGCTGCGTTTTGAAGACACCGAAATTGAATTTGTTGGAGCCAGAAAAGAATCCTATAATTTTGAAAGCAGGAATCCAGTTGTAGAAAACGGCACCTTAGAAGACGACCAAAACCGTCGTGATTTCACCATAAATGCACTGGCTTTATCTTTGAACACCGCTAATTTTGGAGAACTCTCCGATCCTTTTAACGGATTGGAAGATTTAAAAAACAAAATAATCAGAACCCCTTTGGATCCGGATATTACTTTTTCTGACGATCCTTTGCGCATGTTGAGAGGGATTCGTTTTGCAAACCAATTGGGATTTGAAATCGAAGAAGATTCGCTGAATTCGATAACCAAAAATGCGGAACGAATCAAAATTATTTCCGGAGAACGAATTGTCGATGAATTGAATAAAATACTTTCGACAGACAAACCCTCCGTAGGATTCTTGCTATTGTTCAAAACTGGACTTTTAGATATTATTCTTCCAGAATTGACTGCTCTGAATCAAGTGGAAGAAATTGAAGGCCATACCCATAAAAATAACTTTTATCACACGCTGGAAGTTGTCGATAATATTTGTCCGCATACTGATGATGTTTGGTTGCGCTGGTCAGCATTATTGCACGACATAGGTAAAGCACCAACGAAACGTTTTACTAAAAAACAAGGCTGGACCTTTCACGGACATGAATTTCTTGGTGGCAAAATGGCAAAAAAGATATTTGAACGTTTGCACATGCCGCTGAATCAAAAAATGAAATTTGTGCAAAAAATGGTCATGATGAGTTCACGACCGATTGTTTTATCCCAAGATACGGTAACGGATTCTGCAGTGCGCCGTTTGGTTTTTGACGCTGGCGAAGACGTTGAGAATTTAATGACACTATGCGAAGCGGATATCACAACGAAGAATCCAAATAAATTCAAGAAATACCACAATAATTTTGAAATCGTCCGCCAGAAAATTGTAGAAGTCGAAGAACGGGATCAGGTACGTAATTTCCAGCCACCAATATCAGGTGAAGAAATTATGGAAAAATTTAACTTAAAGCCTTCAAAAGAAATCGGAATGCTGAAAGAAGCCATAAAAGAAGCCATTTTAGAAGGAGAAATTCCAAATGAATATGAAGCTGCTTTTCAATTTATGCTAAAAAGAGCCGCAAAAATCGGATTAAAGATTAACGCTTGTTGAATTAACAATTAATTACATTTCAAATATCTTTGCAAAAATTAATTTCAAACAATGAAAAAAGAGAATAATTACGTTATCATTTGGTTGTTATCAGGATGCTTATTATTGTTTATGATGGTTGTAGTGGGAGGAATTACCCGATTGACCAATTCCGGTTTATCAATGACCGACTGGCATTTAGTAACTGATACTTTTCCTCCTTTAACAGCAGAAAAATGGTCACACGCTTTTGAAGAATATAAAAAATTTCCGGAGTACCAAAAAATAAACATCCACAATGATTTTACATTAAGTGATTACAAATTCATTTATTTCTGGGAATGGTTTCACCGTTTTATAGGGAGAATAATAGGTTTAGCGTTTATCCTTCCTTTTATATACTTCTTGTTCAAGAAACGTCTTTCGACAGAGACTATAAAAAAATGTGTTGTTCTACTATTCATGGGTGGTTTTCAAGGATTTCTGGGTTGGTTTATGGTACGTAGCGGATTAATCGACAATCCGGATGTAAGTCATTTTAGATTGGCATTACACCTTACATTTGCCTTTATAACGTTTGCTTACACACTCTGGGTAGCTTTGGATTTAATCTACCCAAACAAAGCGACAGCTATACCTCCATTACGAAATCTTGCGCGTGTCGCATTAATTTTTCTAGTTATCCAAATCATTTATGGCGGGTTTGTTGCGGGTTTAAATGCGGGTTTGATTCACAATCATTGGCCGCTGATGAGTGATGGTCAATTCATTCACGAGAGTGTCTTTATAGAAAAAAGCACCTTGTTTTTAAATCTTATCGAAGGAAAAAGCGGCGTTCAGTTCGTACATCGAACTATGGCGTATGTCGTGGTAGGATTAATTCTTGCTCTTTATTTTACAAGCAGAAAATACACTCTTTCCTCACTTCAGAAAAAAGGAATCAATATATTGGTGTTGATTGTCTTCTTGCAATTTGCATTAGGTATCCTTACTCTGCTTTACAGTGTCCCACTTTGGTTGGGATTACTACATCAAGTGATGGCTTTCTTTTTATTAACGGCAATGACATTCACTTTACACCGATTATCAAAATAAGAAATAAACATAACCCACGGTTTAAACCGTGTTCAATTCAAAATAATACCTGACTATATTGTCGCATTTCTTTGTTTACCAACATAAATGTCTAAACTTGCCGCTCAAGATAAATTTTTAGATTTATCAGATTATGGAAGACCATTTGGAAAATTTCTTGCCAATCAATTAAAAAATACTCGGTTTACTCCTATTCATGTCACCTTACTTTTTGGTGTTTCGGGCTTGATTGCTATTTACTGTATTCTGCAAGGAAGTTACTATTTCGCAAGTTTTTTTATCATTTTGAAATCAATGATTGATGCAGCAGATGGTGAACTGGCACGCTTAAAAAACACGCCTTCTTATACTGGAAGATACTTGGACAGTGTATTTGATATCATCTTAAATTTTCTGCTTTTAATGACTATTTGTTATGTTTCAAAAACATCATTTTGGGTTACTATTTTGGCTTTTATCGGCATCCAATTGCAGGGCACTTTATACAATTACTACTATGTGATTTTAAGAAATAAATCCGTTGGCGGAGACACTACCAGTAAAATTTTCGAGTACAAATCACCCAGAGCTTTACCCGGCGAAACCCAAAAATCTGTCGATATTCTGTTCCGTGTTTACACCCTCGTTTATGGCACATTCGACAAGATCATTCACACACTTGATAAAGAAGCTTACAAAGTAAAAACGTTTCCTAATTGGTTTATGACGATACTTTCTATCTACGGTTTGGGCTTCCAACTATTGATAATTGCGGTAATGTTACCTATGAATTTAATTGAATATATCATTCCGTTTTTTATACTTTACACGGCACTCATTTTTGTTCTAATTGGAATCCGAAAAACATTTTTAAAGGTATAAAAGCACTATAGACATATTCTATACTAAATACCTAATTCACTAAAAAAGAGTTATTTAATACCCATTATATACTTTATCTATTTAATACCATTATCAGCCTATCCAACTCTTGAAATCAGAAACCTTTTCTCTACTCACAATTACTTCTTCGTCTTTGTAAGAAGGTAAAATAACTTTCAAACGGGAGTTGCTGTAGACTACAATTTCTTTAATTGCTTTAAGAGGAACTATGAATTTTCGGCTTACCCGATAAAAATCCTTTGGATCTAATTCCTGTTCCAAAAGTTCTAAAGTTGTTTCTATTAAATAATTCCTATTGTCAAAAGTATGCAAATAGGTTCCTTTATTTTCACTAAAAAAACACTCAATTTCATCGGCAGAAATCACCTTTAAATGTTGGCCTATTTTTACAGAAAATCTTTTTTTGTAATTTTTTTCAAATGGATTAGACAACATTTTTTTGATTTGTTCAAAATCCAATTGTACTGTTTCCAGTTTAGGTAAACGCGCCTTAAATTTTGTAACGGAAACCTCTAAATCATCTTCGTCAATAGGCTTCAAAAGATAATCAACACTGTTCAATTTGAAAGCCCGTAAAGCATATTTATCATAAGCCGTGGTGAAAATTACTGCACTTTTAATAGATACTTTTTCGAATATTTCAAACGATAATCCATCTGACAATTGAATGTCCAGAAAGATCAAATCCGGATGTTCATTATTAGAAAACCAAGCAATAGCTTCTTCCACGGAATGCAATAGCACTCCAACTTTAATATTTAGTTTTTCCAGTTTTCGTTGGAGCAACCTCGCCGCTGGTTTTTCGTCTTCGATAATTATTGTTGTCATTTTTTAAGTTAGAGGTTAGAAAATAGAGAATAGAAGTTAGAGGTTTTACTGAATACTAAAAAAACTGAACACTGAACATTTATCCTTATTGCCATTTTTCGCTTTTCTCTTTTTCCATCAATTCCTTAATTTTTTTCTCTTCCCAGTTTTTTCCAAAAATCCAATTGGGCAAAAAAGTAGAAAAAGCGTGAGTTGTTAATCCAATTCCCCAGAAGAAAGCCGTAAAGAAATTCTCCATTTTAAAATAGCTTTCACCAACATCTAAATCTTGAATATTGACAAACACAATCATTAAATTCACTACTAGATAAACAATCAAATGTATGTAAAATCCTTTTATTTTTTTTACACGTGCGAGCGCTTCATTATACTGTAACTCTGTAATTGCATCTGTTTTCATGATATTAGCGGTTTTGATTTTTATCTTTATCCATCAACTCATTAATCTTTTTTTCTTCCCAATTAGTTCCCAAAAACGGCATATAATTAAAGACTTTCATGCCATGAAAAAACAATCCAATTCCCCACCAAAATAACGGCCAAAAAAACCATAAGTATTGAGGGGATGTAGTCAAATTAATGATTGCCAAAGAAATAATCACAATACTATAAACCGTTAAATGTCTGTAAAAATCTTTTATTTTTCCTACCTGCTTTTTTGCTTGAAAATATTTTTCTGAGTTGTCCATATTAGTTTGTATTTTTTTTAAAATTTAGGGAATCTCAATTCCATTTATTATTCTGATTGTCTTTTTTCAAAATCTCATTAATCTTTCGCTCTTCCCATGATTTTCCGTACCCAAAAACTTCAAAACCATGAAAAGTAAGTCCCATTCCCCAACCCAATAACGGAAACCAAAACCATTGAAAATTTGCACTATAACTTAAATTAATAAAAATCAAAAACGAGATTACTAAACAATATGAAATTAAATTTCCGTAGAATCCTTTTAGTTTTTTTACGTGTTCTGATGCTCTCAAATATGCTCCAGTTTCATCGTTACTATATTGTGTTTCCATACCTGTAATTTGTTTAGTTAAAATGGGGATTTTGACCGTAAAGGTTTGTTCGTTTTGAGCAATCAGGACTTTTCTAGTAGTAATAATTCTATATCTGTTGACAATATTTTGTAAGCCAACACCTTGCCGATCTTGCAACACTTCTTTCTTTTGATAATCGTTTTGAACAGCCAGATAATCACCCTCCACATAAATCCTGATATATAACGGTCTTTGTTCGCTAACCACATTGTGCTTTACCGTATTTTCGAGCAAAAGCTGTAAAGAAAGTGGCACCACTTTGGCTTCTGGATTTATAGCTGTTGTTGGTACTTCATAAAACAAGCTGTTCTCAAAACGCATTTTTAATAAATTCATATAGGTTTTGGCAAAAGCCAGTTCTTCTTCCACTGGAACCAATTCCTTGTCTTTTTGTTCTAAAACATACCGGTAAATTTTAGATAATGAAGTCGTAAATCGTTGCGCATTTTCTGGATTTTCTTCAATAAGAGCACTTAAAACATTCAAACTATTGAAAAGAAAATGGGGATCTATTTGATTTTTTAAACTTTCAAACTTAGCATTTGCGGTTCCTGCGATGATTTTCTGTTCTTTGACTTTATTTTCATTGTAAGCTTTATAAAAATGCAAAGCGTGAACGCCTAACAGTACAATAAAAGTAATAATTGATGATTCTATATAAGCCTGAGGAGTTTCATTGGACAAAAATTCTGAAAATGAGTTTCTTTCTATAATTACTTTTATAAAAATTCGCAACAAAAAAATCACAAATAAGGTGAGAAAAAAAGAACTGACAAATCCAATTAGTATCCGTTTTGGAGCGTAAATATTATCTTTAAAAACTTTGTCCAAAAATACGAACAACGCAGCATTTACAAGATACAAAGTAACACTGTAAAGCATACAATATAAAAAGTAAACGTACAATCTAGGACTAAACACCTCACTCCCAACAGTAATAAATTCAATAAGAAACGACACTAAAAAAATTATAACCCCAATAAATAAAGCTTTTAGTAATTGTGGTTTTATATACATTATTCTCTTTTTTTCAATAGTTTTTATTCTCTATTTTTTTCATTAAAATGACTAATTCGAAACAATCAACTGAATTATTTACAATTTTTCTGTGCTGCTAATGCTCTGTCCAATCCCCATTTTGGAGAAAAAGGTGTTTCAGGTTTAAAAGTAGCAAAAAGTCCGATAGCTTTTTCAATTTGCGCACACATTGGTTTGGTGTCTGTTCCCCAAAATTGAGCGCTATCAATTTCAAATTCGGCTTTACCAAAAACAACTCTTGGGTTTTCCGGAGCAATTGCTTGTGCTTTTCCGTACAATTCCATAACCGTTCCGGATAATTTTTGTCCGTTTGTCATTGGGTCAAAAGCAATCCAAGCCGTATGAATCATTGCTTGCATAACCAATAATTCGGCATTATTTGGATTTTTATCCATTTCTAAATCTAATGATTTTTGCGCTTTCGAAAGTAATAAATTCATTTGATCTTTATCTTTTGTTCTAAAAGCAGTTGTGGTATTCACCAATGCAACATAATAATTTGGCAACCAGCTTGTTTTTTCAGCACCGGAAATTCTTTCGAACAAATCAGAAGCTTCCGTGTTTTTTCCTTCGCCCCATAATTGGAATGCTTTTCCCATACCTTGTTCAAATTGCCCTTGAGCCGATAATAAACTACAGATAAAAAATACGATTGTGGTGATAATTTTGGTCATGATTTCTTGTTTTTAATGGTTGTTTTTTTGATGATTGAAACATTGTGTTATTTATACTTCAAAAGTATCTCGGTTTTCATTGGATTAAAATTTATAAATACTGAACTGTCAATTTTGATGGATGAATTGTGATTCAGTCAAAGGTCTTAAAGCCGAAAGTCATAAAGTGGAATGAATTTACGTTTATTAGGATTTTATACCTTTGACATTATGACTCGTTTTAAAGATTTTTCAACTGATTGTCTTTTTTATCGTTGCTAATCGTCCAAAAGAATCCTACGAAGAAAAAACGATCGGCCGTAGGAATAATTGCTTTTCTGTTATAAAAGCCCGCATTATCCGGATTGTTCGCATATTCGTAGCCAAAAACATTTTGACTTCCTAAAACATTAGAGACCGAGAAGTATAAAATCTTTTGTTGTGAGAGCAAATACGCCCAATTGAAGCTCAAACTGTTGTACGATTTGGTTTTTCCATTCATAAATTTCGTTTCATTTGGATTGTTGTAGGGTCGTCCGGAACTGTATGAATTCGTGAAACCTATTTGCGATTTCCAATCGTTTATCCAGTATTTAGTAACGATTGATAAACTGTGATCCGCAACAAAACTTGGTGTAACTTGAGAACTGAAATTTTTATAATCTCTTTCGGTATCAATGTAGGAATAAGAAACCCAATATTCTAAATTTTTGATTGATTTTCCATCTCTCCAAAACAAATCCAAACCTTTAGCATAACCAGAACCGGTATTATTGTAAACCGAATTATATGCGGCCATTTGGGTGTCGAATTTTACTAAATTACTGTAGTCTTTATAATAGGTTTCGGCACGAAATGTTTTCCCGTTTTTATGGTATTGAAAATTCAAAATGTAATGCGAGGCTTTTTCGCTTTCAAACTGATTGTTGTTGGAATATTTAATGTATTCAGCACTTGGAGTTTGAGTAAAATCGCCATAAGCAAATGAAAACTGACTGTTCTTTGCCATTTTATAGGCAAATGAAATCCGGGGGGAAATAGCATTTTCATTTAGCAAATCGTTATTCGAAGCTCTTAAGCCTACTTTTGCAGCCCATTTTTTAGAGAAGAAAATATCAGCTTCCGTATAAACAGCCACAATGTTTGCATTGTAGCCATTGGTAAAAACCGACCCTGAATTTTCGTTGAAATCTTCATTGAACTGGGTAATAAAATAATCTGCTCCAAAGGAAATTTTTACTCTTTCAGAAAAACTTTTTTTCAATTTTAATTTCAAATGAGCCGCATTTTCATCATTCGCCACTTTATCTGAATCTAAATTTATTTTGTTGTTGCTGTAGCCATAACTCAATCCAGTAGTAATTTGCCAATTGTTCCCAAAAACGCCTTTGTAAGACGAATTTAAATAGAAATTATTGTTATTTAAATCAACTCTGATTTTCTCCGGCGAATTGATATTTTCCTGATTAATATCAAATTTTGAAGAGTCAAAAGCAGCGTATACTTTAAAAATCCCATTATTAAAATTATAACGGTACACCGTTTCTCCAGACAACGATTGAAAAGGACTGTTCCAATCCACATTTTGTGGAATCAAAGCCTGATACGGCGCTAAATTGATGTAATTCGCATTTACGCTCAACGAACTTTTTTTCCGTTTTTGGGTGTTTCCAATTCCTAAACCCACAGTCATCAATGCTATTTCAGTTTTATTTTGGTCTGGGTCATCTTGTGTATTCAAAAGTAAAACACTGGATAACGCTTCGCCATATTCCGCTGAATAGCCGCCTGTAGAAAATGAAATTCCGCTGAACAGAAAAGGAGAAAACCTTCCTCGTGTAGGCAGATTATTCGTGGTTGCGCCATAAGGTTGCGCCACCCGAATCCCATCAACGAAAGTTTGTGTTTCATTAGCCTCGCCGCCACGAACAAACAATCGCCCATCCTCACCTACCGTTTGTGTTCCTGGCAACGTTTGCAAAGCCGCAATAATATTTCCCGCAGAACCCGCTGTAGTTACGATGTCTAATGGTTTCAAAACCGAAACTCTAGCTTTATCGCCCGCTTCTAAAGTTCCAGCCGTAATCACAACTGCATCTAGAGACGTAACGCTTTCTCGTAATTTGATGATTTTATTTTTAAAATTAGCGACATCAATTATGGTTTTTAAAGTTTCATAAATCAGGAAACTCACCACCAAACTCTGATTTCCAGTTGTTGTAGTCGTAAAACTAAAATCGCCTTTTTCGCTGCTGGAAGTACCATCATACGTTCCTTCGATAAAAATATTAGCTCCAGAAACCGGTTTTCCTTTTTCATCTACCACTTTCCCGGAAACTGTATTTTGTGAAAAAATAGTCAAGCTGAATAATAAAAAGGCAAATAAAAAAATCGAATTAAGACTTTTCTTGGAATGATTTGGCTGTTTAATACATGTTAGTTTCATCGTATTTAATTTTTTTATGAATCAAATATATTTTAGAAAAGAAGGTCGAAAAACAATACAATACTGAACTGTTGAAATACGAGGATGAGTTGTAATAATTTTAATTTTAGATTATATTTACAACGTACTATTGCGCTTCAAAAGCAGGATCAGCATGAGGGATAGTAGTGAAAATCCTTTCTTGGCTCGATGTCAAAGCGAGACAAAAAAGATTGTAACGAATAGCCCGACCGGAGCTTTTGCGCAGGGCATGCCCAAAAACAAAAAAACTAAGTATGGAAATAAAAACCGAAAAAGAGAAAATGATTGCCGGAGAATATTATTTAGCAGGCGATCCTGTTTTAGTAAAAGACAGGCGAAAATCTAAAAATTTGCTCCACCGATTAAATGTTGTGGAATACAGAATAACTAAAAAAGCACGGGAAATTCTAAAAGAACTAATTCCTAATGCAGGAGCAAATCTTTACATTGAACCTCCATTCTTTTGCGATTACGGCTACAATATCAGTTGTGGGAAAAATGTGTATTTTAATGTAAACTGTGTTGTTTTAGACTGTGCCAAGGTCACTATTGGTTCCAATGTGTTTTTTGCACCAGGAGTTCAATTGTACACCGCCACACATCCGCTGGATGCTGAACTGAGAAAAACGCTGGAAAATGCCTTACCAATAACCATTGGTGATGATTGCTGGATTGGAGGAAATTCCGTTATTTGTCCTGGAATCACTATTGGAAATGGCTGTGTTATTGGTGCAGGTTCAGTGGTTACTAAAGACATTCCTGACAATTCTTTGGCGGTAGGAAATCCGGCAAAAGTGATCCGGAAATTAAATCAACAATAATATGATCCAACTTAACAAAATTCATCATATTGCCATTATTTGTGCCAATTATCAAAAATCTAAAACGTTCTATACAACTGTTTTAGGACTTACCATTATTCAGGAAATTTACCGTGAGGAAAGACGATCGTATAAACTTGATTTGGCACTTAACGGAGAATATGTAATAGAATTATTTTCTTTTCCAAATCCGCCAAAACGTTCTTCCGCTCCTGAAGCGGCAGGAATGCGTCATTTAGCTTTTGAAGTAGATGATATTCAGAAAACACGCGAGTATTTTGTGAATCAAAACATCCCTTCCGAAGAAATACGCATCGATGAATTTACCAAAAAAAAGTTCTTCTTTATTGCCGATCCGGATGAATTACCTTTAGAATTTTATGAAAAATAAGATACTTCCTAAATTTAAAAGAATAAAATAATACCAGAATCGCAAAAGAAAACCATGCCTTTCTTTTTTTAATTCTAATCTGGCTTTGTTTCTTTATCTTTGCAACATTGAGTTAAATTCTTTTTATTACACTAATAAAGATTCCATCCCCCTTTTAAATGAACACTACTGCAAGAATAAAAAAAAATTATCGCTTCATTAAATTCCGAAAATTAGTTATTGTCTCTGTTTTGATTGGTTTTCTTTCTGCTTTTTTAGGTGTTATTTTAAAAAATGCTACAGAATATTATGAGGAAATATTTTTTCATCAAGCGACTATCAATCCACTATTCTTAGTTATTTTCCCCGTATTTGGATTGTCGATTATTTATTTTCTTAGGGAATATTTATTTAAGAAAAAGGAAAACAAAGGCATAAAAGAAATCTTTGAAAGCACCAATTCTAAATCTAAAAATTTACCCAGTTATAAAATCCCTTCTCATTTCATTAACGGATTATTGACCGTCGTTTTTGGCGGTTCCACCGGGATAGAAGTCTCAACTGTTGTGGCTTCGGCAACCATTGGCTCCGTTGCTCAAAGAAAGCAAAATGTGTTTAGACAATACAAAACTGAATTGATATGTGCCGGAATTGCCGCTGGAATTACAGCTATATTCAGCAGCCCGATCGCTGGAATTCTTTTTGCGATAGAGGTTATTTCTAGAAAAGTCACTCGAGCATTCTTACTTAGTAACTTGATTGCGGTAGCCATTGCTTTTGGGCTGGTATTTTTATTGGACGAAAAACCACTGTTTGCAGTAAATATTACAACTTGGCATCTTAAAGCCATTCCCTATTTTATTCTTTTAGGCATTTTGTCAGGATTGAATTCTGTGTATCTAACGCGCAGTGTATTGTTTTTCAAAGCCCAATTTACGAGAATAAAAATTCCATATTTCAAAATTATAATAGGATCGCTGATTTTAAGTTCCTCTTTATTCCTGTTTCCACAGCTTTATGGCGAAGGCTATCATGCTATTAAAACTATTTTTGTTAGTTCGAATGAAATGTCATTGACTTTCCCTCTGGCACTAACAATCATTGGCATCATCATCCTGAAACCCATTGTAACATCAGCCACACTTGCTTCAGGAGGAGATGGAGGCGTTTTTGCACCCAGTCTTTTCATGGGTGCTTTTTTAGGATTGCTTCTTGCTTTAATTACAAACACTTATTTTAATGCTCATGTAATTCCGATAAACTTTATTATCATGGGGATGGCTGCCGTTTTAAGCGCCAGTATTCATGCCCCTTTTACTTCTATTTTCTTAGTTTGTGGGCTAACGAATGATTACACTTTGTTTATTCCTATTTTGTTGGTTTGCTTAATATCAAAATATACGGCAAAAATGATTTACCCTTTTACCGTTTATTCCTATTCGCCAAGTTTAATAAAATAATCTCCTATGCACGTTCAAAAAATAAAAAGGAGTTATCGCAAAACCAAATACATCCTCTACAAGGAGACTTTGGTTGATTTCAAAGAACATTCCTGGGCTTTTTTGGGTTCTTTTATTGGCATTGGAATAATAGCCTATTTGCAATCAAAAGCTTTACCAGAATCTGATGTTATATATTTAATTGGATCCTTTGGCGCATCGAGTGTATTGGTATATGGTGTGATTCAAAGTCCATTAGCACAGCCTAGAAACCTTATTGGCGGCCACCTGGTTTCAGCTATTATAGGTGTAACAATTGCTAAATTTGTCCCTGATATTCTATGGTTATCCGCACCGCTTGCAGTTTCCTTGTCTATAGTTTTGATGCAAATGACAAAGACGCTTCACCCGCCGGGAGGTGCCACAGCATTGATAGCCATAATTGGCTCCCCAAAAATTAAAGAACTGGGATACTGGTATGTGCTGTATCCTGTGCTAACTGGCTCACTCATACTCCTTGTTATTGCATTGATTGTAAATAACATGACATCAAAAAGACAATACCCAAATCATAAAAAATACCACCAGTACCGAAAAAGAGTAGCCCGTGTATTTAAAATAAAAAAACTGTAACTTTTTATTCAAATAAGTGATTTGAAAACAAAATACACTTTCCTTCTTTTCTTCAAAAAGACTTTGACATTGATGTATTCCTTTCTCGTGCATACGCAAAAATCTTATTAACAAATCTGAAATCTGAAATCTAAATCTAAAATTATATTTTACCTTTGGACTTTTAATATAAATAAAGATTATGGTTTATAAATTTAGAGTGATTCTAGACGCGGAAGAAGATGTTTTTAGAGACATTGCAATACTTGAAGACGATACTTTAGAAGATTTACACAATGCTATTTTCAATTCTTTTGGTTTTGACGGGATGGAAGTAGCTTCTTTTTATACTTGTGATGAGACTTGGAACCAAGAAGAGGAAATTTCACTTTTTGATACCGGTGATGTTCCCGGTGAGCAAAAAATCATGAGTGACTATCAATTATCTGATATTTTAGACAAACAAAATACCAAAATTCTTTATGTCTATGACTTTATCAATATGTGGACATTCCTTGTAGAACTTGCTGCTGTAGAAGACCAAGTGCTGGGTAATTTATATCCGGAAACTATTTTTTCTCATGGGGAAATGCCGGATGAAGCGATGGAGAAAAACTTTGAATCTGACAATGCCGATAACTATAATGATGAATTTGAAGATGGCTTGGACGAAGATGATCTGGACATGTTTGAAGGCGATGATAGTTTTGAAGACTATGGATTTGAGGAGAATTGGAATTAGCCCTCTCCCCAACCTGCTCCAAAGGTGAGGGGAGACTAACCATATAAAAATAAAATGAATGTCCGTATTGATACCCAATGAACATTTTTTTACGTGGCTTTCTTTGTTAGGTATGATTCCAGACAATTATAAAAAAAATCAACAAATACAAAATTACGTCTCATCTACCCCTCCTTAGGAAGGGACTGAGGG
Source organism: Flavobacterium sp. LS1P28 (assembly GCF_003970335.1). Lineage (NCBI taxonomy): Bacteria > Pseudomonadati > Bacteroidota > Flavobacteriia > Flavobacteriales > Flavobacteriaceae > Flavobacterium > Flavobacterium sp. LS1P28. The sequence goes on from NZ_RYDI01000004.1 coordinate 122,153, forward strand.
GAGGAAATCTTATAAAAAACATGATCAACTTAAATAACACACACATCGAGAACTTATCCATTCATAGAGTGGGTAATAAAAGCAGAAACGAAGCCATTTTTTTATCAGAGCAGCCTTTTAATTTAAATGATGAAATTGTTCCCTTGATGAAAGAATTTTTCTTTAAACCCTTTAGAGAAAAAGAAGAAAACTATTTTCAGTTTGCCCATGAAATTGATTTGGATTACAATGATATGTTCAAGTTTGCAACAGAAGTTTTTGACAATCCAAGCAGCGTTCATGAGATTTCTAAAAAAATCACAACCCACTTATTTGAGCAATCCAATCATCCGCATATCAAGAATGGCGAAGTGTACGTTACATATTTATCTAACGTAAGTATTGATAATAATGTCGTGGATGCGATAGGGATTTTCAAAAGTGAAATACAAGCAGATTTCTTGCAGTTTGAAGAAAAAGCAACCCATTTAGAGATGATTTTGCAACAAGGTGTGAGTTTAAACAAGTTAGATAAAGGCTGCATCATTTTTAATTATAAAAAAGAGGAAGGATACAAAATCCTGACTGTTGACAGCAACCGCTACGATGCCAGATACTGGCTAGAGCATTTCTTATCAGTAGATGCTTTTGAGGATGAAAACTTTATCACTAAAAAGTATTTAAAATTTTGTCAGAACTTTGCTAAGGATGTTGTTTTCCCAGCCGAGGACAAGAAAGAAGAAGTAATGTTCATGAACCGTTCCGTGAACTATTTTGCCAAAAATGATCAGTTTGAAGAAACTAATTTCCTGAACGAAGTTTTAGACAATCCAGACCTTATTCCTGAATTCAAGAACTACAAAATGGACAAAGGAGAAAAATACAGTATTGAAGATGTTACTTCTTTTCCTATTGCAAATGCAGCAGTTTCTGATGCTAGAAAATCAATCAAAAACATCATTAATTTAGACACACATATCCAAATTAAAATGGATTTTATCAATCCTGAAAGTGCTGAAAAATATGTTGAAAAAGGATGGGACGAGGAAAAACAAATGTATTACTATCTCGTTTATTTCAACAAAGAAGAGAAGAGCTAGTTTAAGTTTACAGTGTTCTATTGCCGTTTAAAGTACCAATAATGATATCAATCTCCAATTACGAAAGTGTAATTGGAGATTTTTTTTAGAAATAAATACAAAAACCAACCTTGTAAATTTACGGTTCTTAAAAACTACCAAAAATGGCGCATCCATTTTTCAAAGAAAGTCCGTTTAAAACCTTGATTTCATTTCATAAGCTTATCGAAGCCTTAGAAGAAATTGCGGGTGCCAATGTAGATTGTCACGTAAATTATGCCAAAGCATTACTCCTAAAAATCGAGCGTTTTCCAGTTTAAACTAGGTAATTTTTTTAAAACACAGCAATACCGTGATTCAACTGAAAAACAAGGAAATTTATACTTTTGTTTTGAATAAAGTACTGGTTTTGAAATTTCTGGTAATAAAATGAAAAGCTGCACTCATGATACCGCCCATTGATTTTGCACTTTTAAAATTCAAATCATTGGTGTACCGATAAAGCTCTAATCGCAATTGTTCAATATGTGCCTCGGGAGCAATTACGTCCTCGCGCATAATTTTCAACAACCGCTTGATCCTGTTTTCGGCAGAAAGGATTCTTTTGGCTAAAACGGCTCTTTCTTCATCCTTATATTGCTCTATGGAACTGTTTTGAAGCTTTTCTTTAACTAATTTTACCATGGGGTAATTTTCTTTAAAAAACTGAGGGCGGTACACTTTGAAGTTTCCTTCGTAGCATTGCTGATCAAAATCAATAGCACGTATTTTATAGACCACTTGATCAAAATCATGGGTGGGCACAATTACATAATTATAGGAACGCATATCCCCTAATAATCGAATCATACAGCGTTCATTGAACTTGACAAATTCTTTGGCTATTTGCGCTTTTTCTGTTTCGGTGCAATTAATGAGCAGTGTTTTCATAAACACATCACCAGGAATCCCCATAATATGCTCTTCTATTAAAGTGTCTTCATATACTAAAAAATTTATTTTGTCCGGAGAAAGAATATGCTCTAACTCCAGTCCGTAAATACGAGAAGCATCTGCTTTTTTAATATAAAAATGGGTGTAATTATCATTTAGTATGTTCCTGACTTTTATTCGAAAAGGTTTTGAATTTCCAAAAGTGCAGTAATCAATGGAATCCACATTCAAGAATTTGATAATCCCCAGATTACCGTCAGAATGGAGTAGTGAATAGATTTTTTTTAGATTCAAATCAATTTCTTCTCGCTCAAAATCATTGTAGTATACCCGTATCCATAACGTATCCTGGTCATTTTTATCATAGACCGTTATTGATCCGGAAAAACGCAATAAGTCATCGTAAAAAATAGAAACTTTTGACAAGCGATCAAACCGTCCCAAGTATTCTAAAAGTGATTTATTTACAGGATAGGATGGTTTTTTAAAAAGCATTACTGGCTCACTCATTGAAAAAAAAATTTAATACAAAATTACGATAAATTAAGGCGTTGCTTGCGATTAGTTTCTAAAAGATATTTTAATAAATTCTCATTTTTTTTCATAAAATAAATACTGACTAGACAATAAGATATAAATAGCAAAACCATCATTTTATGTTAAAAATATTTGATACAAAAAAAAATAACCTTTATATTTGGTAGTCTCCAAGACTCTTTAACTATTTAAAACCTACTGATGAAGAACAAACTAGAACTTTATTTCAGGGCGGCTCAATCAGCTAAGATTGGAATATGGAAAATGGACCTGCAAACGAATCACATTTTTTGGGATGCGGTTACAAAATGTATTCTGGAAGTTCCTGAAAATTATGAACCCATAATTGGGAATGGAATTAATTTTTACACCATGGGTGAGAATAGAGACCGAATCAAAGTTCTTATTAATAGTGCAATAAATCACGGGATTCCATTTAGTGATAAATTTGAGATTACGACCGCAAAAAACAATATCAAATATGTAGAATGCATTTGTCAAGTCGATGTGATTGATGGAAAAGCAGTATCTCTACTAGGTACTTTTCAAGACATTACAAAGGAGCAAAATCTAATCAATGAACTTCAGCTCAGTGTTGAAAAATTCTCTTCTGTTTTTTCCAGTGCCAATGATGCCATCCTAATTATAGATACCTCTAATGGTATTATTACAGACTGTAATTCCAGATCCACCGAACTTACCGGATATTATGATTCGGAAATCAAAGGAATACACCATTCGAAACTGTTTCCTATGACATTTAGAAAAGAGCTTCGTTTTTTCTTGAAATACAATTTAACAAAGAATGAATATACTGTCAACGAAACATCCTTAAGGACCAAATCTGGAAAATCAATTGCTGTTGAAATTGCTTCAGGCAAAAAATTCATGGTGGACAACATTACCTATTTAGTCTGTTTTGTCAGAGATATCAGCGAAAGAAAAAATGTTGAAGCAAAAATGAGTTTGCTTTCCCTAGCAGCCTCCGAAACTACAGACACCATTGTAATTGCAAATCCTAACGGTGAAGCAGTATGGGCAAATCAGGCTTATTTAGACCTTACAGGGTTGAAAATGGAAGAAGTAATAGGCCAAAAACCCGGCTATGCCTCTAAAGGTCCAGAAACGGATGAACAAGCCAGCGAATTCCTGCGAAAGGCAATTCAGAATCAGGAAAGTATAAAAATCACCATTCTTAATTACACTAAAAACAAAGAAAAATATTGGTTTGAACTTAATATAACAACGGTATTTGACAGCCATAATACCTTTATTCATTTCATAGGCGTAGGCCGAAATGTAACCTCAAGAATTGAAAAAGAAATAGAGTTAAAAAAATTATTGGATATTACCAACATTCAAAATAATAAATTATACAATTTCACGCATATTGTTTCCCACAACATCCGCTCCCACACCAGCAATCTATCTATGGTAATTGATGTGATAGATCATACCGATGATATTACTGAAAAACTATCTTATTTTGATTTATTCAAAGAAGGCACCCAAAAACTCTCTGAAACAATTGAATATTTGAATGAGATTATAACCATTCAGCAAAAAATAAATATTGAAAAGAAAGGAATTCGCTTAAGGCAAGAAATTGAAAAAACAAGAATGGCTTTGAGTCAGGCCATCAAAGAGAGTCAAATAGTAATTACTCACACCATTCCTGACCATTTGATTGTAAATGCTATCCCCGCTTATTTAGACAGCATATTACTTAACTTATTTACCAATGCAATTAAATATAAATCCCCCCATAGAACTGCAACTTTAGAAATTAGCTACGAAGCTAAAGACAATTACAGCATTATCAATTTCAAAGATAATGGTTTGGGATTAGATTTAGAAAAAAATGGTCACAAGCTTTTTGGTATGTACAAAACGTTTCACGGCAATGAAGACGCGAAAGGAATTGGATTATTCTTAACCAAAAACCAGCTGGAAGCCATGGGTGGAAAAATTGAAGTAGAAAGTGAAGTGGGGCAAGGTTCTAATTTTAAAATTTATTTATATGAAGAATAAATTAACATACATCATTGACGATGATAAATTAAATGTAAAATTGATGAGCATTCTCATTTCTAAAAATAAGTTTTGTGACGAAATTGAATCTTTTCATAATCCCCAATTAGCCTTAGATAAATTAAAACATTGTTTTGATACTAATGAAAACCTGCCGGACACTATTTTATTAGATTTAAATATGCCGGTCATGGATGGTTGGCAATTTTTAGATGAATTTTTGCTGATAGCCTTAGAAAAAAAAATTATAATTTTCATCATGACATCCTCAATTGACCCTAATGATATTGAAAAGACAAAAAAATACCGTGTAGTAAAAGACTATATCGACAAACCTATTACGGCACAAAAATTAGATTTATTACGTAAATTAATCGAAGAAATAAACTAATATTAATTTTAGAGTACCAAAATCATACCTTATTCGTCCTATATAAAATTATAAAGATGAACCCTTTGGAAACGATACTCTTTATTAAAAATCTCCACAAACGTTATGGCACACTTCAAGCTTTAAAAAACGTTTCTTTCGAAATACAAAAAGGTACTGTATACGGGATTCTAGGTCCTAACGGCAGCGGGAAATCAACTACTTTAGGAATTGCGCTGAATGTGGTCAATAAAACCTCCAGTGTATACCGCTTTTGGCGGGACAATGGAAACTCATGAAGCCTTGAAAAAAGTGGGTACCATTATTGAAAGACCTAACTTTTATCCCTACATGACGGCTAAGGAAAACTTAAAGTTGGTTTGCAAAATCAAAGGAATCCAATCTGCAAAAGTCAGTGAAAAGCTGGAATTTGATACTGGCAAAGTAATAAAAGGCGATTTTTCAGTAAGAAGATAATATAAATTTTGTTATTTTTAACACATGAAAAAAACTTTACTTATACTCATCATTCTTTTTTCCATAAGTTGTTTTTCGCAGTTTAGTAAAACACATTATATTCCGCCTCTTACGGCGGCAAGTAATAATTTACCTGGTGATCATTATTTATATATTTCTACTCCTAGTATTACCAATGTAAAACTTGAAATTACAGCAATTGGCGGAGCGACTATTTCAGCAACAGTCAATAACAGTAATCCTTACAGACATGATATTGGACAAGGAATCGACACACAGTTATTTACTTCTAAAACTCAAATAGGAGTTATTGCTAATAAAGGTTTCATTGTTGAAGCTCAAGATTTAATTTATGTAAGCGTTAGAGTCAATGCCGGTAGAAATATACAAAATGGAATAGTATCGTATGCACATGCAGGAGGATTAGTGTCTAAAGGAAATAGTGCATTAGGTAAAACTTTTAGGCTAGGCGCCATGTTAAACCCTCTTTTAGACAGCAGCTTACTAAATTTTGCCTCCATTTTATCCACTGAAAATGGTACCAAAGTAACCATCTCTAATATACTTAATGGAACAGTATTGTCTAATGGAATTATTATTTCTGGTGATATCGTAGTTACTCTTGATAAAAATGAAAGTTACGTGCTGGCTATGGATAACTCCCCAAACACAACACCTTCAAACAGTTCAAAAATGATTGGTGCGCTAGTAGTAAGCGACAAACCAGTTGTTGTAAATTCAGGTTCGTTTGGCGGTAGTAATAGCACATTTCTCAATAATGGGCAACCAACAGGGAGAGATCTTGGTTTTGACCAAATCGTTTCAGCAGAAAAAACTGGGAAAGAATATATTTTTGTCAAAGGTCTTGGTACCGATGAATTAGAACGTGTGTTATTGATAGCAAATGAAGATAATACCAAAATATTTTTAGACGGCGTTACTCTTTTTAAAACATTAAATAAAGGTGAATATGCTGATATTGATGGAAGTAAATTTACTAATGGAAACTTATACGTAACTACATCTGAAAACGTATTTGCGTATCAAAGTATTGGGGGAGGTAATTCTCCTGCCAATCAAAATTTATTTTTTGTCCCGCCCTTAAATTGTGCAACGCCAAGCATTGTTGATAATATACCTTCTATTGAATTGATAGGAAGCACAATTTATAATGGCGGATTGAATATCGTTACTGAAACAGGAGCTACCGTGACTGTAAACAACAATACGCTCAATAATAACACTGCTATTCCTGTAACAGGAAATTCAGGTTTTGTGAGATATACAAGTAATGGTTTATTCGGCAATATATCAGTAAAATCCACCAGACAAGTCTATGTTTCTTACTTTGGGACAAATGGCGCGGCTACTTATGGCGGTTATTATTCCGGTTTTGACACAAAACCAGAAATTGTAACTGATAAAATTACAGTATCTAATTCAAATTGCATCCCAAATGTTATTCTAAAAGTAAGTTCACTTTCATCATATGATAGTTTTGAATGGTATTTCAATAACGCAGTAATACCTAATACAAACAGCAATTCTTATACCCCAACGCAGCCAGGTTACTATCAAGTACGAGGCAGTATTTCAGGATGTAATTCTCCACCTGTATTGTCTGATTTAATTCCTGTTAGTACTTGCGAAACAGATACAGATCTTGACACCGTAAATGACAATATTGATCTTGATAATGACAAAGACGGTATTACAAATTGCACAGAATCCTATGGAAATCAAGTCTTGGATCTTTCAAATCCTTCAAATGGAACTGTAGCAGTTGGTCTTTACTCCAATTCATTTACTGGAACAATTACCACGTCAACAACTGCAAGTACAACGCCATTTATTGGAAGCAGTGACGGAAGTTTTATTTCCAATGTACCAGCAGGAAAAGGAAACTTTGTTAGTTATAAAATGACTTTTTCTAATCCAATCAGTTTGGAAATGAAATATGTAAATATAGCTAGTGCAACTGATTTATTGAATGCAGATGCTGAATACATAATGAATTCAGATGTTAATAAAACCATCACGGTACTAAATCCAAGTGACCAACTATTAATTGATACTAACTATGATGGTATTTACGAAAGTGGAGTAAAACAATTTTCCTCATTTGAAATCAGATTTAGATTAAAAAGTATCACTCCATTGGCTGCAGGAACAGCAACATTTCAGTTTCTAACCAATTTATCGAAATCTATTACTTTTTCACACAAAAACTTATCAGATGTCAACGCTAATAAATCAACATTAGCGATCAGTGCAGTGTGCGTTCCTAAAGACAGCGACAATGATGGGATTGCAGATCAGTTAGACAACGATAGCGATAATGACGGAATTGCTGACAATATTGAAGCACAACCAAACACTGCAGTAGCTGTAACAAATAGCGATACAAATAAAAACGGTATCGACAACGCTTACGATCCAGGACTTATACCGATGGATACTGATAGCGATGGTGTCCCTGATTATTTGGATTTAGATAGTGATAACGATGGGATTTTAGATTCAATAGAAACGGGAAATGACCTTGATTCTGATGGAATCAGAAATTATCGTGATTTAGATGCTGATGGTGATTTATGCAATGATGTCATCGAAGCCGGATTCTTAGACCCAAACAATGACGGAGTATTGGGCAATAATCCAGTTTCAGTAAATACAAATGGTCAAGTAATAAGCGGCGTAGGATATACTACACCAAATAGTAATTACACTACCGCTGCTCCTATAACTATAACAACACAACCAACAGTTTCGCCAACTTGTGAACTACAAAATGCAGTAATTACTCTAGCTGATAATGGCGGAAACACCTATCAATGGCAAGTATCCACTAATGGAACCATTTGGACTAATATTACTGATGACGCAACATATTCTGGAGTAACTACAAATTCATTGACTGTTACCAATGTAAAAACCACAATGAATGGATATAAATATCGTGTAAAATTAGATAAAATTGGAAACAGTTGTGGCTTAATTTCAAATGACACTACTTTAATCGTATATACGTTACCAACCGTGAATAATACAACCATTATTCAATGTGACGAAGATTTAAATGAGGTAACCACATTTAATCTAACGGTTAAAAATGATGAGATTTCAAGCAATTTTGCAAATGAAACCTTTTCTTACTACACTTCATTTTTAGGTGCTACAACGGCAAACGCTTCAGAGTTAATTAGTACGCCTAAGGCTTTTACGAATACAACACCTAGAATTATGAAAGTATATGCAAGAGTACTTAATTCTAATGGTTGTTTTAGTGTAGCTGAATTGACCCTAAAAGTTTTAGCAACACAAATTCCAAGTACATTCAATAGAAAGTTCGTGCAATGTGATGATTTATTAGACATAAACGGCAATAACAATGCAAACAATGATAAAAGAGATGGTGTAAGTACTTTTGACTTTAGCAGTGCAAAAACAGATATAAAGAGTTTATTACCCGCGGAAAATTACACAATAACATTTTATCGCAATCAAGCCGATGCGTTAGCAGAAATAAATGCAATCACCAATATATCTAATTACAGAAATATTGGTTACGTAAACACTCAAGAAATTTGGGGCCGCGTAGACAGTGATACAGATAATGCTTGTTATGGCTTGGGACATTACGTAACACTTACAGTTGAAAAACTTCCGTTTGCTTACGCTGTGTCTATCCCAAGACAATGTGATGACAACCAAGATGGAAAATATACTTTTAATACAGCTACATTAGAATCTGATTTAAAACAAGGACAAACTAATGTTACTGTTACTTATTTTGATCAAAATAACAATTCGATATCAAGCCCATTTCCTTCAACCTATACTACAGGCACACAAACGATAAAAGCAATTATTACTAATAATTCAACTTTAAAGTGTTTTGACGAAACGTTGATAACATTCACAGTGGATGATCTTCCAGAAGCTTTCCAAGTAACTGTAAATTTAACAACCGTATGTGATGATGAAATAGATCCTTTGTTACAAGATGGTAAGTTTGGTTTTGATACGAGTACTTTTCAGAATACGATTTTAGGAAATCAAACAGGAATGGTTGTCAAATATTTTGATGCAAATGGAGCTTCATTATCTAGTCCGTTGCCAAATCCTTTCATTAGCAGCACCCAAAACATTACAGCCGTTGTGGAGAATACTGCTAACTCAACCTGTAAAGCTTCAATTATTTTACCTTTCATTGTAAATAGTTTACCACCTATAAACTTAAATTCTGATGGATCAGAAAACGAATTGGTCTGTTCGAACCTTCCTACTTTTTTTGTAACACTAAATGCAGGGATTCAAGATGGATCCCCAACTACTGACTACACCTATAAATGGTTTAAAGATAACGTTCTTCTACCAAATGAGAACAACTACACGCTAGATGTAAATCAAGAAGGAAACTACACTGTAGAAGTAAGAATAGTTTCAGGATGTTCTAGAATTCGAACTATAAAAGTTACAGCTTCTGATATTGCTAGTATTACCAGCATTGATGTAATTGATTTAGCAGATACAAATACGGTAACCGTTAATGTATCCGGAAAAGGAATTTATGAATACAGTCTTGACGAACCATTTGGACCTTTTCAAGATTCAAATTTCTTTGATTATGTACCAGCTGGAATTCATGAAGTATACATCAATGACAAAAATGGTTGTGGAACAGTGAGCCAAAAAATAGCCTTAATTGGCGTACCTAAATTTTTCACTCCAAATGGAGACGGCCAAAATGATTATTGGAATGTAAAAGGAGTAAATGCTGATTTTAATGCAAATTCTACCATCTATATTTATGATAGATACGGCAAATTACTAAAACAAATTACAGCTTCCAGTCAAGGCTGGGACGGTACTTTTACAGGGCAGCCATTACCCTCTGATGATTATTGGTATACCATAAAATTAGCTGATGGAAGAGAAGCTAAAGGTCATTTTAGTTTGAAACGATAAAACAATTAATAGGGCATGCCACCATAAATAGAAAAGGCCTACTTATCATTATGCGGAATTAGCCCTTTCTATTTATGCTGTCGGGCTATCCGCGCTACTTCGGTAGCTTGCTGCTATCCATCATGCAAATCCCGGATAATATTATTTATGAATATCAATTAATCTAAATTTTATGGTACAATACCGTCATAGTTAAAATGTGTCGCAAAAAAATAACTGATATTTACACCTCACAAGAGGCCATTAAAATTGTGTAGCAAACAGCGAATTAAAACCAATAAAAGGGATCTAAACACCAAAAAAAAAGCCATTCGAATCAACGAATGGCTTTTCAGTTTTATAAAAATAAAATTAGATTTTAAATCTTTTTCTATCCGTTTCTGTCAAATATATTTTTCTCAAACGAATCGATTTTGGAGTTACCTCAACATATTCATCTTTTTGAATGTACTCTAAAGCTTCTTCAAGAGAGAAAATAACTGGAGGAATAATTCTAGCCTTATCATCATTTCCTGATGAACGAACGTTAGATTGTTTTTTCTCTTTAGTTACGTTGACACACATATCATCGCTACGGGAGTTTTCTCCAATTACTTGACCTTCGTAAATTTCATCATTAGGATTGACGAAGAATCTACCACGATCTTGCAATTTATCGATAGAGTAAGGAATCGCTTTTCCTTTTTCCATAGAAATCAATGACCCTTTGTTACGTCCAGAAATTTCTCCTTTGTAAGGCTCATATCCTATAAAACGGTGTGCCATAATAGCCTCACCAGCTGTAGCAGTAAGCAATAGGTTACGCAATCCAATGATTCCACGAGACGGGATATTGAATTTTATGATCATACGCTCCCCTTTAGTTTCCATACTCAACATTTCTCCTTTACGGAAAGAAACAAACTCTACCGCTCTTCCAGACAAATTCTCTGGTAAGTCGATTGTCAATTCCTCAATTGGCTCACATTTTTTACCGTCAATTTCTTTGATGATAACTTGTGGTTGCCCAATTTGTAACTCATACCCTTCTCTTCTCATTGTTTCAATAAGAACAGACAAGTGAAGTACTCCACGACCAAAAACCATGAACTTATCCGCTGAATCAGTTTCACCCAATTTCATCGCTAAGTTTTTTTCCAATTCTTTATTCAACCTGTCTCTGATATGACGAGAAGTTACAAACTTACCTTCTTTCCCAAAAAAAGGAGAGTCATTGATGGTAAATAACATACTCATCGTTGGCTCATCAATAGTAATTGTTTGTAAGGCTTCCGGATTTTCAAAATCAGCGATAGTATCCCCAATTTCAAAACCTTCAACTCCAATAATTGCACAAATATCTCCAGCAATTACTTCTTGCACTTTTTTACGACCTAATCCTTCAAAAGTATGTAATTCTTTAATACGTGATTTCATGATTACACCATCTCTTTTGCACAAAGAAATCTGCATTCCTTCTTTCAAAACACCTCTTTCTAAACGACCAATAGCGATACGACCTGTAAAAGCAGAGAAGTCTAATGAAGTAATCAACATTTGAGGAGTTCCTTCTGATACTTTAGGAGCCGGTACATTAGCAATAACCATATCTAATAATGCTTCCACATTATCAGTTACGTTTTCCCAATGATCAGACATCCAATTGTTCTTAGCTGATCCGTAAACTGTTGGAAAATCCAACTGCCACTCTTCTGCTCCTAATTCGAACATTAAGTCAAAAACTTTTTCATGCACTTCTTCAGGAGTACAGTTTTCTTTATCTACTTTATTAATAACAACGCATGGTTTCAAACCAAGGTCTAGTGCTTTCTGTAATACAAAACGAGTTTGTGGCATAGGCCCTTCAAATGCATCTACTAGTAGACAAACACCATCAGCCATATTCAATACACGCTCTACCTCTCCACCAAAATCGGCGTGACCAGGAGTATCAATAATGTTGATTTTTGTTCCTTTGTATACTACAGAAACATTCTTTGAAGTAATGGTAATACCTCTTTCACGCTCTAAGTCGTTGTTGTCAAGGATTAAGTCACCTGTATTTTCGTTATCGCGAAATAACTGACAGTGATACATAATTTTATCAACCAAAGTTGTTTTACCGTGATCGACGTGGGCAATAATTGCAATGTTTCTAATAGATTCCATCTGTGATTTTTAATGGGTGCAAAGGTACACTTTATTTTGATATAAAAAATATTTATGTAATAGTTTACATATTCTTAACGCATTAGACACAGAAATAGGTCTTTAAAAAAATCACGAAAAATAAGTTATTATGTTCTTTAATAATTCACAAATAATTATTTATATTTGAGTAATGAAAAGTAAAACCAATCAAATAATTATCATTTACATTGTAATTTCAATGTTTGTAGCAACCATTAGTCATAAATTATTACAACCTTTTATTTCTGATTCAAACCACCAATTTTACACTTTCACAAAAGACATCTTATACATATTTTTAACCGGAATAATTTTCAAACTCATTTTATCAAAAAATGACACTCGAAACATATCCATTTTTGAAAAGCTGAAAAACACAAATGATGAAATAAAGGAATCGAATGAACAATACCATATTGTAGCAAAAGCGACAAGTGATACTATTTGGGATTGGAAAATACAAGAAGACAGCTTTTCTTGGAACAAAGGTATTGAAACTGTTTTTGGCTATAAAGAATACGAAGTTGGTAATAGTTCAAAATGGTGGTTTGATAAAATTCACCCCGAGGACAGTATTAAAATGTCTGTCAAACTCTACTCTTTTATCGAACAAAAAACCGAAAACTGGCAAGATCAATACCGTTTTAAATGCGCTAACGATTCCTATAAGTATGTTCTTGACAGAGGTTTTCTCTTGAAAGATGAAAATGGGAAAGCCGTTAGAATGATTGGAGCCATTCAAGACATCACAAAACAAAAAGAAGAAGAACAAAGACTAAAATTGCTAGAGACTGTTATTATTCAATCAAAAGATTCCATCATCATCACCGAAGCCAATTCGATCGACGGAAATATCCCAAATATCACCTACGTAAACCCGGCTTTTTCAATCATGTCAGGATACAATTCCGAAGAAAGTATAGGAAAATCTCCAGAACTTTTTAATAGTCCCAATTCAGATTACGAGGAATTAAAAAAACTGATAGCCGCTATACAAAATAAAGAAGAGTGCATTATTGAAACCATCAGCTATACAAAAAACAAAAAAGAATACTGGGTACGCTTCTCCATGATACCAATATACAATACTGATAACGAACTTTCACATTGGATCTCCATCCAGAGAGACATCACTGATGAAAAAAAACAAGAAAAGGAAAAAGAACAGCTTATTCGAGAGCTAACACAAAATAACAAAGATCTAAAACAGTTTTCGTACATTACTTCACACAACCTTAGGGCTCCATTATCAAATTTGACAGGACTTTTGAACTTAATCGAAGACATTCCTATTGATAATCCAGAGTTAAAAGAAATTTTATATGGCTTCAATAAATCTACGCATTTATTAAACGAAACCATTAATGACTTAGTCAAAGTAATCATCATCAAAGACAATCCATCAATCAAAAAAGAAGCAGTACTTCTTCAAGATATTTTTGAAAATGTGTTCAATCAACTCAACTTTCAAATTGAATTATACAAACCCATTATAAAAATTAATTTTGAAAAAGTTTCAATTATCAACATCAATAAAGCGTATATAGAAAGCATTTTACTAAACCTATTAACCAACGCTATAAAATACAAATCCGAAAATAGAAAACTAAAAATAACAATCACAACCAGCGAAATTGACGACACAATTGTATTAATTTTCAAAGACAACGGAATAGGCATCGATCTGGAAAGAAACAGAGATAAAGTTTTTGGCCTTTACCAGAGATTTCATAATTATCCGGACAGCAAAGGATTAGGGCTCTATTTAGTAAAATCTCAAGTTGAAACTATGGGAGGAACAATTAATATTGAAAGTGAAGTCAATAAAGGAACTATATTTACATTAACTTTTAAAAATAAATAATATGTTAGATACAATTTTATGTGTTGATGATGACCCAATAACACTTATGCTATGCAAAAAAGTAATCAACAAATCATCCTTTTCTAACGAAATAATTACTTCTCAAAATGGCGAAGAAGCGCTGAAATACTTTAATACTATCAGACAAAATAATGATGACAAACACCACCATCCGCAATTAATTTTTTTGGATCTAAATATGCCCGTAATGGGAGGATGGGAATTTCTGGATTATTTTAACAGCCCGGAGTTTTCAGATTTTAGTGCTATTAAGGTAATTGTACTTTCTTCTACAATTGATCCGGAAGACTTAGAAAAAGCAAAAAAATACCCCATGGTAATTGACTTTTTATCAAAACCAATAACCCTATCTATGCTTGAATATTTAAAGAATAAGATTAGCTAATATTACCCATAAAAAAAACTCCCATCCTAAGAATGAGAGCTTTTTATTTATATAAAATAAATTGTTTTAATTACAATTTAGCAACAAGCTTCGTTAATTTAGATTTTAAATTAGACGCTTTGTTATCATGAATGATATTCTTTTTAGCTAATTTATCAATCATAGAAATCACGTTTGATAATTTAGAAGTAGCATCTACTTTATCAGTCGCTATTCTTAATGCTTTTATAGCATTACGAGTAGTTTTATGTTGGTATCTATTTAATACTCTTCTCTTTTCGTTACTTCTAATTCTTTTTAGAGCTGATTTATGATTTGCCATTTTATTATGTTTTTATCTTTTACTATATTTTTGTAGTCCGTAAGGGAATCGAACCCCTGTTACCAAGACGAAATCTTGGCGTCCTAACCCCTAGACG
This sequence comes from Flavobacterium sp. LS1P28, assembly GCF_003970335.1. Taxonomy (NCBI): domain Bacteria; kingdom Pseudomonadati; phylum Bacteroidota; class Flavobacteriia; order Flavobacteriales; family Flavobacteriaceae; genus Flavobacterium; species Flavobacterium sp. LS1P28. Next base: position 137,388 of record NZ_RYDI01000004.1, read on the forward strand.
AACGGACCATTATCCCCTAAGTTTTATCAATTAATCAAAATTGAATTTGTAGCCCGTAGCGGAATCGAACCGCTCTTACATGGATGAAAACCATGCGTCCTAACCGATAGACGAACGGGCCATTTTCCCTCTGAGTTCGGGATCACTTTAACCTGCAAAAAAAATAGTAGCCCGTAGCGGAATCGAACCGCTCTTACATGGATGAAAACCATGCGTCCTAACCGATAGACGAACGGGCCCTGCTTCTCTAATGCGGATGCAAAAATACAACTATTTTTGAAACGTACAATAGTACATGCAAAAAAAATTATTTTTTTTTAATATGCCTTCGCAAACAGTACTCGGCCTACTGAGTTTTCACCAGTAAAAACGCAGCTTCCCGCTTCTTCTATTCGGTCTAAAGGGATGCATCTGATGGTTGCTTTCGTTAAGTCTTTAATCTTTTCCTCAGTTGCTGCAGTTCCATCCCAATGTGCTGATACAAAACCTCCTTTCGCATCTAAAACCGCTTTGAACTCTTCAAAACTGTTTACCTCAGTAACATGTGTATTTCTATATTGCAATGCTTTTTCAAATAATTCTTTTTGAATTTGCGCTAGTAAATCGTTGATATACGTTTCAATTCCATCTTTAGAAACGACTTCTTTAGTCAATGTATCTCTTCTTGCAACCTCAAAAGTTCCATTTTCTAAATCTTTAGGACCTACAGCAATCCTAACCGGCACCCCTTTTAATTCCCATTCTGCAAATTTAAAACCAGGCTTTTGAGTGGTTCTGTTATCATATTTGACAGCGATTTGTAATTTTCGCAAAGCCACAGTCAAAACAGTTACTGCTTCAGTTATTGCCGCTAATTGTTCCTCTGTTTTATAAATAGGAACAATCACGACCTGAATAGGCGCTAAACTAGGAGGCAATACCAGGCCTTGGTCGTCTGAATGCGTCATCACTAATGCCCCCATCAAACGAGTAGAAACACCCCACGAAGTTCCCCAAACATACTCTTGCTTTCCTTCGGCTGTAGCAAATTTGACATCAAATGCTTTAGCAAAGTTTTGCCCTAAAAAATGTGAAGTCCCCGCTTGTAATGCTTTACCATCCTGCATCAACGCTTCGATACAATAGGTTTCTTCTGCTCCAGCAAAACGCTCGGTTTCAGTTTTTATTCCTTTTATAACTGGAATTGCCATAAAATTCTCGGCAAAATCAGCATACACATGCATCATTTTTTCTGATTCTTCTACCGCTTCTGTTTTAGTAGCATGAGCGGTATGCCCTTCTTGCCATAAAAATTCTGCGGTACGCAAAAACAATCTCGTTCTCATTTCCCAGCGCACCACATTTGCCCATTGGTTAATCAGTAATGGCAAATCTCTATACGATTGTACCCATCCTTTATAAGTAGACCAAATAATAGCTTCACTTGTAGGACGTACAATTAATTCTTCTTCTAATTTTGCATTGGGATCCACCATTAGTTTACCAGGTCTGTCAGGATCGTTTTTTAATCGATAATGGGTAACAATAGCACATTCCTTAGCAAAACCTTCTGCATTTTTTTCTTCGGCTTCAAACATGCTTTTAGGAACAAATAGAGGGAAATATGCATTTTGATGTCCGGTTTCTTTAAACATTCGATCCAACTCCGCTTGCATTTTTTCCCAAATTGCATATCCGTAAGGCTTGATAACCATACACCCCCTCACCCCTGAATTTTCGGCTAAATCGGCTTTGACAACCAACTCGTTATACCATTTTGAATAATCTTCCGCTCTTGTAGTTAAGTTCTTACCCATGTTTTATATTTTGGCACAAATTTTGTTTAATATTTATTTAACTAATAATTACGCAAAACTAACTATTTTTGTATTGTCCAACAATAAAAACTCCACATATATGAAAACTACCCCTTTTTCCGCCCCGAACACATCAATATATTATACGATCAGTTTTTTAACACTATTGTTGGCCTCTTGCAGCTCTTATCAAAACAGTTCGTACTATGATTCTGACGGAATATATGGTAACACTTCCTACAAAATTACTGAACGAGAACCACAAAATGATCCAAATAACCAATATACTGCGTATTTCAATTCACTTCAAAACAACTACCAATCCAATGAAATTTTTACAGATGTAGATACTTACAGTGATTATGATTTAGAAAATGACACTCTTCAGGAAAACTACACTACTTATCCTGGATGGGGAGGTAATGCGCAATCCGTAAATGTCTATGACAACGGATGGGGTATGAATAACTGGTACGGAAACAACTGGGGCATGAATAACTGGTACGGAAACAACTGGGGATTTAACGGTGGTTTTGGATGGGGAATGAACATGGGATTTGGGTGGAATAACTGGTATGGCAACAATTGGGGATGGAACAACTGGTATGGCAACAATTGGGGATGGAACAACTGGTATGGAAACAATTGGGGATGGAACAATTGGTACGGTAACGGCTGGGGAAACTATGGAGATGGTCAAAACAATGTCAATTATTCTTCTAATGCAGGCCGAAGAGGGTCTTCGTATTCCAATTCAAATACGATAAACAACACCAATCAAACAAGCAGAGAATATTCCCGAAACCAAACCAATACCACTATTGGCAGACGAACTAATAACGCCAACTTTAGAAACAACACCACTGATTTGCGACGAAACGCAACGAATAGCATCAACCGAACAAGTCCTACATTCTCTAGGAATCAAGGTCAACCACAAAACAGTTCGTACAATACTCCCAGAAGAAGATCCGATATAAACAATGTGCGCAATCAAAACAATGCGCCTTCACGATCTTTCACACCAACAAGAAATGACAACAACAGCCCGTCGTCTTATAGCCCTAGTTCAAACATGTCCAGATCTAATAATTCAGGTGGCGGAAGATCTAGTGGTAGTGGTGGTGGTAGATCATCTGGCGGTGGTGGAAGAGGTGGAAGAGGATAAAAAATAGTGCGGAACCATCCTTTTTGATAAAAATTAAATATCCCAACAAAAAATGAAAAAACACCTATATTTATTACTCGCTGGCTTATCGTTTACCGTAGCCCAATCACAAGAAATTTCTGATGCACTTCGGTATTCACAGGACAATTTAAATGGAACAGCCCGTTTCAGAGCCATGAGCGGTGCTTTTGGAGCGCTTGGGGGCGACCTGTCATCTATCAATGTAAACCCTGCTGGTTCAGCGGTGTTTACCAATAATCAAATGGCTGTTACATTGACTAACTTCGATACTAAAAATAATTCAAATTACTTTGGCGGGACAGCAACAGAGAAAGAAAACTCCTTTGATTTGAATCAAGCAGGAATTGTATTTGTTTTTAATACCAGAAACCCAAACAGCAAGTGGAGAAAAATTTCCTTAGCCATAAATTATGAAAACGCCAATAATTTTGATAATGGGCTGTTTTCCGCAGGAACCAATCCAAACAATTCTATAGCTAATTATTTTTTGAGTTATGCCAATAATGGGAACGGTGGTGCTCCAGTTCCTCAAGATTTTGTAAACACAAATCCGGGAGAATCTATATCCCAATTGTATTCTTTCTTGGGTAGCAATCTTCCAAATGGTCAATATCCTAATTTAAGTGGCTTCGCAGCTCAGCAAGCTTTTTTGGGGTATCAAGGTTATGTTTTAAATGCCGCAGACGAGTCCAATAACAACTCTACTTTTTTATCCAACGTTCCTGCTGGAGGAAATTATTATCAAGAAAATTCCGTTTACAGTACGGGATACAACGGAAAATTATCCTTTAATGCAGCAACCTCTTATAATGACCAATTCTATTTTGGACTAAATTTAAATTCTCACTTTACTGATTTCAATAAATCGTCTAGCTTTTACGAAGACAATAGCAACCCATTAGGCACTAATGATCAAATCACAAGAGTACAATTTGACAATGATCTTTATACTTACGGATCGGGATTTTCATTTCAAGTAGGTGCTATTGCAAAAATTACTAACGAAATTCGAGTAGGTATGGCCTATGAATCTTCTACATGGTATACTTTGAACGACGAGCTTTCACAAAAGTTAATTACGGTAAGCGGCAATTCAACCGGTGAATTACCGCAAGATGTGGTAGACCCGCAAGTGGTTAATGTTTACGAGCCCTATAAATTGCAAACGCCAAGTAAGTTGACCGGGAGTTTTGCCTACGTATTTGGAAAATCTGGATTAATCAGTATCGATTACGCTTTTAAAGATTACAGCGACACCAAATTTAAACCTGAAAACGATCCCTTATTCAGAACCTTAAATAATGACATGAATGAATTGCTCAACGTTACCGGAGAGTTAAGAATAGGTGCCGAATATAAAATTAAGGCATTAAGTCTAAGAGCAGGATACCGGTACGAACAAAGTCCGTATAAAAATGCCGTAACCGTGGGTGATTTAACTGGGTATTCCGCAGGTTTAGGATATAATTTTGGATCTACCAAACTGGATTTAGCCTATTCCTATGCCAAAAGAAATTCCCAACAAGGTTTTTTTAACCAAGGATTCACTGATGGAGCAAGTATAGATGCTATTAACAACAATGTTTCTTTGACACTATTGTTTGAGTTGTAACGTCCTGAAAAATGAATTAGAAAAATCCGTTTCGTGATTGTGAAACGGATTTTTTTTAGCCCTGATGGCAGTGAAAATCCTCCCGATTATTTTCGGGAGATTACTTCCTCTAGTAGTCATTTTTATAGGAGTTCAGTGAACTTTGTTTGTAGCGTACAGCAGGAATAGCTCCTTAAAAAGTGTAAAAGAAACAGAAACAAGTTCCGTTTGAATAAAAAAGTGTAATTTTGCAAAATTCCCAAATTATCGGGATTCTAATGTTATGAGAACGAAGTCTTTAAAAAAGAATAAAATAAACGTGATCACTCTTGGGTGTTCAAAAAATGTATATGATAGTGAAGTGCTTATGGGTCAGCTACGCGCAAGCGGCAAAGACGTTACGCATGAAGCTCCGGAAGCCGAAGAGGGAAATATCATTGTAATAAATACCTGCGGATTTATTGATAATGCCAAGGCCGAATCTGTCAACATGATTCTGGAATATGCGGACAAAAAAGAAAGAGGATTAGTTGATAAAGTATTTGTTACTGGATGTCTGTCCGAGCGTTACCGACCTGATTTAGAAAAAGAGATTCCAAATGTGGATCAATTTTTTGGAACTACAGAGCTACCACAATTATTAAAAGCCTTGGGAGCGGACTACAAGCACGAGTTGCTTGGAGAACGACTGACTACAACTCCAAAAAATTATGCCTATCTAAAAATTTCCGAAGGTTGTGACAGACCATGCAGTTTTTGTGCAATACCCTTAATGCGAGGAAAAAACGTTTCACAAACAATTGAAAAACTGGTAAAAGAATCCGAAGGTCTAGCAAAAAATGGCGTTAAAGAATTGATCTTGATTGCTCAGGATTTGACGTATTACGGATTAGATATCTACAAAAAAAGAGCGCTTGGAGAACTACTGGAAGCTTTAGTTAAAGTAGAAGGAATTGAGTGGATTCGTTTGCATTATGCTTTTCCAACCGGTTTTCCTATGGATGTACTGGAAATCATGAAACGCGAACCTAAGATTTGTAATTACATTGATATTCCGTTGCAACACATTTCAGATTCAATTTTGAAATCCATGCGTCGCGGAACAACGCAAGCAAAAACAACAAAATTATTAAAAGAGTTTCGCGAAGCAGTACCTGGAATTGCAATACGCACCACTTTGATCGTAGGATATCCCGGAGAAACACAAGAAGATTTCAATATATTGAAAGACTGGGTTCAGGAAATGAAATTTGATAGAATGGGCTGTTTTGCTTATTCTCATGAAGAAAACACACATGCCTATTTACTGGAAGATGATGTTCCAGATACTGTAAAACAAGAGCGCGCCAATGAGATTATGGAGTTACAATCACAAATTTCATGGGATTTAAATCAGGAAAAAGTAGGTCAAACGTTCCGATGCATCATCGACAGAAAAGAAGGTGGCCATTTTGTAGGCCGAACTGAGTTTGACAGTCCAGACGTAGACAATGAGGTTTTAATAGATGCATCAAAACATTATGTAAAAACAGGAGAGTTTGTGATGATCAAAATTATCGAAGCAACGGAATTTGATTTGTACGGAGAACCGGTATAATTTTTTAAACGATTTTTTAATATTTTAAAATGCTACACATGAAAACAATTCAATCAGTACTAGTGATCACATTTGTATTATTATCAGTCCACACCATTTCAGCACAATACGGAAACGGCGGTTATAATAATGGATATGGAAACGGGAACGGTTACGGAGGAAATCGTAGGATGAATAGCGGAATGGATCAAACCAGAACTCCTGAAAAACCTAAAGAAATTCCTGTTGAAGTTTCAGTTGCTAAAATAATGGAAACTATAAAACCGGAACTTAATCTGGATGAACTCCAAGTGGTAGCAATGTCTAATATCTTCATTGAAAGCTTCAGAACTCAAGGAATGCTTCTAAAGGCAGAAACCAGTCAGGAAGATAAAATTAAAAACATCGAGGCACTATCTGAAGTTACCGATAGAAAATTAATGGCATTATTAAATGAAGATCAGAAGGAAAAATTCATTATTTTAAAAAAAGAGCAGAAAAATCCAAAAAAATCAAAGTCTAAAAAGAAATCGAAATAATCGTTTTTTTATTTCATTATAAAACTCAAATCCTAATGAGAAATATTTTTTATACCCTATTTTTCGCCCTTGCTATTGCTGCTTGCTCCACAAATCCATACAAGAAAACTGAAAAGGTATATGACACCAAACTCAAAACATTAAAAAAAACGATTTCTAATAAGGATCCTAAACCCCTTCCGGTTGTTCCTCCGGTTGAATTAAACAGAGATACATTATACACGCAGCAATTACATACCTATAAGGATACTATTTTCAAAATGGGATCTACGTTTTTGGAGAATGGAATCAATACAAAATGGATTGGTACCGTCAATTTTAATTTACGCAAGCCTAATTTTATCATTATTCATCATACAGCGCAAGATTCATTGCAACAAACCATAAATACATTTACAAAAACAGAAACTCAGGTAAGTTCCCATTATGTAATTTCAGATGATGGTAAAGTCGTACAAATGCTGAATGACTACCTAAGAGCCTGGCATGCCGGAAATGGCTCTTGGGGAAAAAATACGGATATTAATTCAGCTTCTATAGGAATTGAACTCGACAATAACGGATCCGAAGTGTTTTCAGAATCACAAATCAATAGCTTATTAGCCCTTCTAACTAAGTTAAAAAAAGATTATAACATTCCTGCTCAAAACATTTTAGGTCATGCGGATATTGCCCCAACCAGAAAAAAAGATCCCAGCGCCTTATTTCCCTGGAAAATTTTAGCCGAAAAAGGTTTTGGAATTTGGCCTGATGAATTTCTACAAACAGCTCCTTTTGATTTTAATGTCGATCAGGGATTACGAATTATTGGGTATGACACTAAAAACATATCTGCTGCTATTATTGCTTTTAAACTTCATTATATTCAAGATGAAGTTACTGATGTTTTAGATGAGAAAACAAGAAATACCATTTATTCTATTTACAAACAACAATAGCAAAAGCCCCTAAAACAATCCTAAACGGTTTTTTGAATTTTCAAAGAGCCGTTTTTTGTGTCCAAAATTGAATAATTAATATTTCTCCAAACCACTGCCGAAATTATTAATGAGTACTGAAGTAAAACCAAAATCGGCATTAGTTTTTAGTCATACATTGGCACTCGTTGGGTGCAATTGTTCAAAACGTCAGTCCGAGTGTTTTTTGTGGAGTAAAACGGAACAAAGCTTCTCGATACGCTTCGCACTTGAAGTGACGTGTATCGAGAACCGTTTTTAATACTAATTTTCTAGTTCTTGATATAATCCCGCCCAAAAGCGGGATCATTCGAACTGACGAAAATTTCCATCAAAAACTAATTACACCCAACGGGTACTTTAGGAAATTTTAAACAAAAAAAACTGCCAAAATACAAAAGAGTATCCTGGCAGCAAAAAAAATATTGTTTTAAATACTAGAATGAATAGGTTGTAGCGAGCAGTGCAAATGCGGTCAAGACTTTTGGAGCAGCATCATTATTTGAAAAAATAGCTTCGGAGGCGGAGTCAAGTCTGAATTCCGGAATGATAGTCAAGTTACCAACCTTGTAGTTTAATGACAATGTATTCCCTATGACACTAGTTCCAGCAAGCAATCCCAGCGCAGGAGTTGCCTCTTTTGCATCTAAATATTCCAATCTGTATGTAAGACTTAGGGATTCTTTTATAGCAACATTTGCATAGCCTACTAATGCAAACCACTCTCCATCCAATGAACTGTCAAAGTCGTTATCAGTCATTGCATACGTACCATTAAACCCTAAGAAAAATGCGTCACTAAGTTTCTTTGTTCCAACGAAATCAAACTGCGTCTTATTTTCATCAGAAGCTGGATTACTACTACCAGATGTTACATTAAAAAAGGCGCTACCTGTATCGCCCAGAAACGCAAGTTGCCCTATAAACGTTTTTTGAGTTGAGCCTGCATCAATAGTAGATTTAAAATCTGTAGGATTAGTAACTCCCGCCATAAAACTGAATTTTCCAGTAGTATATTGTGCTTTTACCCCTGTATTAAAAAAGGGTCCGTAAGTAAAGGCATAGGACATACTGTAGTTTTTATTATCGACAGCATCCAATAATTCATATCCCAGATGAGTTCCAAAACTACCAGCAGTAACTTTGAACTTATCTGAAAATTCATATGTGAAATTTAATTGCTTAATCATAAAAGTTGCATTGGTATCATTATAAGTAAACTGAGCGGCTCTGTTACCAAAACCTAAATCTACAAAAACAGAACCTTTACCCCTTTTATGTGACGCTTCGATAGAAACCATTCCTAGTTCAAACGAGTTATGAGAATTAGTAAAACTTGTCAAACTGTTGTCTATTCCGGAAAAATCATATTTGTAATATGCATCTGCAGATCCTGCAAAAGTTGTTGCTGGAACCGCAGAGCTTTCTTGTGCAAATATAAAAGTTGTGGTTAGCAATACTGCTAAGATAGTTACTGTTTTTTTCATCTTTAAGGTGTTTTAATTAATAATACAGCTTGGTAATTATTTGGTTTTGGTTACTATTTAAAAAAATCAGAACTAAAATAATTGCTAAAAACATTATTTTATGCTGCTTTTGGTGTGAATTTTTCCCTAATCCTAAAGCGAATTTATTAACTTTTACTCCACTTAAATTACTATTTCCCACTTTTTTATCTTGTTTAGAAAAGAATTATCAATAACGAAAAATCAATAAAAAAAAATCATTATTCCATATTTTTACGAAAGTATTTTAAAAATTCAATAATTAAATTTTACAACACACCCCACTTTTTTTTGATTAAAATAAATTTAAAGTGCAAAAAATATAATATTATCAATAAATAAACACTGTAAATAACAACAACCCCTATAAAAAAGACAGTTAAAAAAAATTAAATATTTTATACAAAATTTAAATAATTTTGTTTTTTATAGTTCTGCGTTGTGTAACACAAAAAATTATCCTTTTTTTTTAAGTCTAAGAAACGAGTTCTAATGAGAATTAAACAGTAACAAAAACCGTTTTTTCTATTTTTTCTTTTATGAAAATTTTAATGGTAACTCCCATTCAATTGTATTAAATTTATACCATGATTCGTAGCCTAATTAAATTAAATCTTCAAGTCCTTTTTGTTGCTTTTTCCGTTACATGGATTAGTGAGGCAGTTGCTGTTCTTGTCAATGATAGGAAATACGAAGTGTACGAAGTGTTTGAAAATAATACGGAAGAAAGCAATTTCGAGAATAAACTAAAAACGCTTTTCATAGGTACCGTAGCCCTCCCAAATGCATTAGCATACGATTCCATTGTTCCAAACAGAATAAACGCTTTGGATTTATTCAAAGCAAAAGAGTCGCATTTAAAAAATTCAACTCCACCTCCGGAGGGCATCGCTTGATTTTATTATATGTTTCCTAATACACCAAAAGGAGCTATACCCATATAAAGCCATTACACACTTGAGATATGATTTACTATCGATAGCAATGAACTGTACTCTAGTATTTTTTTATTAGCTGAAAGTAAAGCGCTGTAATTAAATTAAAGAAGTTGGCAAAACAGCAAAAGCAAACAATCCCTTAATATCTGAACACATGAAAAATCTATTTATATTATTCACAATTTTATTCAATGTTGCATTAGTTGCACAAACTCACGAAATCATTACGCATGACAACAAAAAAATGGATGTAAACTTCATCAAAATGGAGAATAATCTGGTTTATTTTGCAGTACCAGGCAGTAGTGAAGAAAAAAAAATAAGCCAATATGCCGTTGCTCAATTAAATGAAAAATCAGCTGCCGATTCAAAACTAGTTTCGGAAAAAATCAATGTCCTTGCAAAATCAGATTATAAAAAAGTAATCGTCTTAAAAGACTTTCAGACAATTGGTCTAAAAAAATCCGGGGTCATCACTAGTTTTTATGGAAAAGCAAAAGGAGAAACTAATACCTCCTTTATACATGGAGGAGAAAAGCGATTAAAAGAGAATGCTGCTCGCAAAGGATATCCATTTATTGTTATTCTATCCAATACACCTAACGATATAAAAGCAGCAGTCTATACCTACTAGTCCAAAAAACTAGGACAAAAAGGTTTTACGAAACAAAAAAACTAAATAAAAAAAACGAGAACTGGTTTTGTACTTACAATTCCGGTTCTCGTTTTCCTTTTTTTATCCACACCAACTGAATACTAGTAGCTGAACAAAACTATTCTATAACCAATGATTTCATATTCATAAATTCTTTGATCCCTACGGCTCCTAATTCCCTGCCATAGCCTGATTTTTTTATGCCTCCAAAAGGGACTCTGGAATCAGAACGCACTAATGAATTTACAAATACATTTCCTGCTTCTATTCTCCTCGCCAAGGTGTATGCCTTTTCACGGTCTTCAGTCCACAGGGCAGAAGCCAAGCCATAATGATGATTATTGGCAATGGCAATGGCATCATTTTCATCTTTAGCCCGTATAATTGTTGCTAACGGACCAAAAGTTTCTTCCTGAAAAGCAATACTATCTACAGTTACAAAATCAATCAATGTGGGTTGAAAATTACAATTTTCCCGCTCCCCGCCCACAATTAACTTGGCACCCTGTTCCAATGCTTTATGCAATTGGCGGGACAATTGCTTCGCTAAGTCCAATCGAGCCAAAGGCCCCATATCAATCCCTTGCTGGAGCGGATTCCCTTGCTGCAACAACTGTATTTTTTGAGCAAAAAGGGCAGAGAATTCATCCGCCACTTTCTCAGTAACGATAAAACGTTTGGCACAAATACAAGCCTGACCTGCATTGAGCATTCTGGATTGTGTTGCAATACTGGCGGCTCTCTCTAGATTAGCATCATTCAAAACGATAAATGCATCTGAACCACCCAATTCCATCACTGATTTCTTGATGTGCTTTCCAGCCAAGGAAGCCACTGAGGAGCCAGCCTTTTCGCTTCCGGTCAAAGTCACTCCCTGCACAATATTTGAAGCAATAACACTTTCAACCTGGGGAATATCAATAGTAATTTGCAGAAAAACACCTTCAGGAAAACCCGATTCCAAAAAGGCATTTTCAATAGCTTTGGCACAACCTATAACATTAGGAGCATGTTTCAAAAGCGTCACATTCCCCGCCATAATTGCCGGCGCAGCATAGCGTAATACCTGCCAAAAAGGATAGTTCCAAGGCATAATGGCAAAAACAGCTCCCAAAGGATCGTAAACGGAAAGGCTCTTGAAAGACGTATCATAATATTCATCTTTCAATATTTGTTCCGCATGCTCCGCATAAAAATCGCAGTTTGCTGCTGATTTTTCGACTTCAGAAATACTTTCGGACACAATTTTACCCATTTCATTGGTAATAAGCAATCCTAATTTTTCTTTATTTGCTCTTAAAACGTGAGCTAATTTTTTCATTTTATCCGCCCTTTCCTGAAAAGTGGTATTCCTCCACTTTTTAAAGGCCCGCTCAGACAGTTGCAGTTTTTGATTTAATTCCCCATTCGTAAGCACTTCATGTTCAGCGATAATTTCTTGCGAGAATGGATTTATCGATTTAAATATCATTTTTTATGTTTTAATTTTTTTGAAAATGTAGTTTTGAAACAGGAAATTTATCGTCTTACTGTATAAAAAGCGACACTATTTCTTCTTGAAAATTGTATATAACCAAAGACACTCCTTAAAACTTTAGTAAAAATCCAAAAAAAGCCGACAAAAGAATTTGGCTTATGCCTTTCATTAGAGGTTGAGAATAAAAAACCAAAAAGTGTTACAAGAGGAACTCCTCAGATATTTCTAGGAATTAATTTCCATAAAAATAACATCCAATAGCGCAAAGACTTTTTCCTTGTCCAAAGGTTTTGTAATGTAGTCATTAAAGCCGCACTGAACTATTTTTTCTCTCTCTTCTGCGGATGAATACGCTGTCTGGGCTATGACTGGAAGTCCCGGTTTAATTAACTTTATTTTTTCAAAAGCCTCATAACCACTCAAAATAGGCATTTTTATATCCATAAAAACCAAACTGATATCCGGATTTTCGGTACAAATAGTAACTGCTTCCTGACCATTAAAAGCACGCAAAACTGTATGGTTTTTTGACTCAATAATTTTCTTTAACAACAAGAAATTGATAGTATCATCTTCAGCAATTAAAATTATTTCATTCTCCTGGTTTCCTGAAAAAGATATCGTCTTACTTGACACAATGTCTTTTTCAGTCTGATCAAATTTTAATGGAAACGAAAATGTAAAAACAGATCCTACTCCAATTGTAGATGTCACTGTTATTTCCCCACCCAGCATCTCTACATACGCCTTCGAGATGGACAAACCAAGACCTAATCCCGTTAATTCAGTAGTGCCGTCCCCTTCAATTCTTCGGAAACGATCAAATATTACTTTCAGATGATTTGTACTCATACCGATCCCTGAATCTTCAATAGTAAACGCTAAAATTCCTTTTTCTTTGTGGACTGTGTATCCAAAAGCAACAAATCCATTATCGGTAAATTTTACCGCATTTGTAATTAAATTCACAATAATCTGTTTCAGTTTCGTTTCATCAGTAAGAATATTTTCTGTAATTTTAGCTGAATTTTCAAGAATATAAAATTGAATATTTTTATCTTTAGGAATCGTAACTTTGATGGAATCATACAACTCTGTCATACATTTTTCAATGTCTAATCCTTTATAATTAGGTGTAATTTGCTTGGCGTCAATTTTAGACATTTCAATAAGATCTTCAATTATTGAAACCAGGTTGTTCCCACTGTTTTTTATTATTTTTAAATATTCCAATTTCTCACTTTCTGTCAAATTTGCATCCGTTAGCAAATCACTAAATCCCATTATGGCATTCATAGGAGTTCTGATTTCATGCGATAAATTAGCCAAAAAAGAAGATTTTAAGGTATCGCTTTCCTCCGCCTTTTGTTTGGATATCTCTAATTGTCTCCTTTGATTGCTGTTCTCTTCAAAAAGATTTCCTATATACCCAAACTCTCCTTTGAATTTTCTTAACGAAGCTATCGCTTTAACATTACCTGTTTCTAGAATACTTTTGACTAATTTTAGTGGATTATAAACCCATCGTTTTGTATAATACACAAAAATAAAAATGTTCAATAAAGAAACCAGCACCACAATAAAAAGAATTTCTTTTGAATTTTTATAATTCAAATTGAACGGCCTTTTGAAAAGCAATGTAGCCACAACGTCATCTTTCCAGTCTTTCAGATCTAAACTTACAATTACAAAATCACTTTCTTCAAGAACCGTACGATGCGCCGGAACTAAATTAACTTTTGAACTGCTTATATTTCCTAAAGAATTCAAAAAAGGCTTATCTAAAAGTCTAGCTATAAAAAAGTAACCGGACGGAGCTGTTTTATTCTTTTTAGGATCTATTGAAGGATGAATCGTTGCACCAAAAACCTCGACAATTCCTTCTGGAATTTTAATATAGAATTTTTTTAGTTTCGATTTATAAAGCACTGTCATCATCTCTTTTGGGATAAAGTCAAGGCTTTTAATCTTAGAGGAAGCTGTTTTATTTATTATTTTTTTGTCAAGGCCATACACCCCAACATAATCCGCATTATAAAATTCAAATTCGCTTAGAATATATTTATCATACCATTTTGCATCTTTTGTTATAGTATAACTAACCAAATTATCCCAATGGGTAACATCAATAATGGTGGCGGTAGTGGTTTTAGAATTGAGTCTAAACAAAGATCTCACTTCTTTATCGTATTGATTGTAAGTGGTTTTATAAAAATTCCGTTCTTCCTGAATAGTATAAAGATATAAGGTGATGTAAATTACAAAAAAGAAAATACTTGCCGAAAGTATCAACATCAGTAGTTTATAGTACGTATTTAATCTAATCAATCTTTTCATGGAATCACTCGAATAAAACTAAAACACAGCCTACTTTTGTAAGACATATCAGTTTTTTTCTATGCCGCAAGTTAACCATTTTTATCAGTAAAAAAAATAAGCCACTTCAAACTAAGTATTTTTTTTATAATAAAACCTTATTTATCAGCGGTATACTTTTAAAAAAGCATTCTAATCTTTCTTAAATCCCTTTTAAATGGCAACTTTTCATTTTTTTTCAGAATTAAAAAAAGATTATTTTTTTTCCTTGTCAAAACAGAATTGATTCGGTTCTCTTTTAGCAACCAAGCCAATGTCATTTGTGCTAAAGGAGAAAAAGCAACACAACCCTCTCCTTTGTCTTCGAGAACATCTAATAATCCCGCTTCTGGTTGCCACGCAAACATGGAATATTTCACTTGATGAATAAAGCAGGGTGTCTCCAATTGTTTCAGTATTTCAGTAGTTTCCTTAGTTTGCGCTGCTGTATAATTAGAAATTTCCACATACAATGCTTTTCCGCTTCGTACGGCGTAATCCAGCGCCATCATGGTTTTCTCCAATAGCGTTTCCGGATCAAAACGATTCGAATAAAAAAGAAATTTGTGGCAGTAACAAATCACTTTTTCCACATCTGTCCTATTTCATCTAGTTGTTTTTTTTAGCCAAATTCTAATTTAATTTTTATAGTCCGATTGAAAGATACTAAAACGTCAAATGATCCCCCAAAACACCAACTAGTTTTTGATATTAAATGTAAAACTAAAAAACCACCTAAAATAATCAGGTGGTTTTTTCATTTCTTAAAAAAATACTACAACGGAATATTCCCGTGTTTTCTATCTGGAGTAACACTAACTTTATTTTCTAGCATGCTAAAGGCTTTTATCAGTTTGCGTCTGGTGTCTTCCGGTAAGATTACCTCATCCACAAAACCACGTTGTGCTGCGGTATACGGATTCGCAAACAAATTCGCATATTCAGCTTCTTTTTCCAAAAGTTTAGCGGCAGGATCTTCGGCCTCATTGATTTCTTTCTTGAAAATAATTTCAGAGGCTCCTTTGGCTCCCATCACAGCTATCTCGGCACTGGGCCAAGCAAAATTCATGTCGGCACCAATGTGTTTCGAGTTCATCACATCATACGCACCACCGTAGGCTTTACGTGTAATTACCGTAACTCGTGGCACGGTCGCTTCGCTTAAAGCGTACAATAATTTCGCTCCGTGAACGATAATTCCATTCCATTCTTGGTCCGTTCCCGGCAAAAACCCCGGCACATCCACTACAACCAATAACGGAATATTAAAACAATCACAAAAACGAGTAAATCGAGCTGCTTTTTTCGAGCTGTTCACATCCAGACAACCCGCTAAAATCATCGGTTGGTTGGCTATAATCCCAATGCTTTTTCCTCCCAATCGAGCAAAACCCACCAAGATATTTTCGGCATAGTTTTTATGAATTTCATAAAACGAATCTTCGTCAATAATGCCGCTAATTACCTCGTGCATATCGTACGGTTTATTGGGATTATCCGGAATAATAGTCGCTAATTTGGGACGAACCTCATCATTGAGTTCATACCGTAAATTGTGTGCTTTTTCTTTGTTGCTTTGTGGTAAATAACTCAACAAGCGTTTCAAATC
The DNA here is from genome assembly GCF_003970335.1 of Flavobacterium sp. LS1P28. Classification (NCBI taxonomy): domain Bacteria; kingdom Pseudomonadati; phylum Bacteroidota; class Flavobacteriia; order Flavobacteriales; family Flavobacteriaceae; genus Flavobacterium; species Flavobacterium sp. LS1P28. The sequence goes on from NZ_RYDI01000004.1 coordinate 153,574, forward strand.
TTCCAGACATTCCACATCATTAGCAGAAGTAATGTGCGCCACACCGGATTTCGTAGAATGCGTGCTTGCCCCTCCCAATTCCTCTGAAGTCACCGTTTCATTGGTTACTGTTTTCACGACATTCGGGCCTGTTACAAACATATAACTGGTATCTTCAACCATCATCGTAAAATCAGTCATGGCTGGTGAATATACCGCTCCACCAGCGCAGGGACCCATAATTGCAGAGATTTGCGGAATTACGCCACTGGCTTGTACGTTTCTATAAAAAATATCAGCATAACCACCCAACGAACGAACACCTTCCTGAATACGTGCCCCACCAGAATCATTCAGGCCAATCATGGGTGCGCCCATTTTGACTGCCATATCCATAATTTTACAAATTTTTTCGGCATGAGTTTCAGATAATGATCCCCCAAAAACGGTAAAATCCTGCGCAAAAATATAGACCAATCGACCGTTTATAGTTCCGTATCCGGTAATGACACCATCTCCAAAAAACAGTTCTTTTTGCATTCCAAAATCAGACGTTCGATGGGTAACTAACATCCCGATTTCTTCAAAAGAGCCTTCATCCATCAAATAATTGACGCGCTCTCTTGCCGATAGTTTTTTATTGGAATGTTGTTTTTCGATACGTTTTTTACCGCCGCCCAAATGAGCTTCAGCAATTTTATCGTTTAATGTTTTTATTTTAGATTCCATACTTTATTTAATTGGATACTATTGTTTTTTAAAATTTCGTCACTTCGAGTGGTTTTGAACAGTAATGCGATAGCTTTAATGTTTAAAATTGTATCGAGAAGCCTTGTTAAATGTAAAGTTCTCGATACTTCCCAAAGGTTTTTTGTTTAAAACCTTTGCTCAACTCGAACTGACGTTTTAAGAGTTTAGTAAGCGTACGATTTTTTGATCTTCAAAATACTGTTTCAACGCTACCAAAGCAGCGATTTCGGCTTCTTGCTCCATTTGATTTTTCAATACATCCATATTGTAATAGTTCTTTACAAAATGCGTGTCAAATTTCCCGGAACGAAATGCCTCGTGTTCAAAAACAAATTTCCCAAAAGGCAACGTTGTTTGTACGCCTTCCACATGATAATCTTCAATGGCTTTGAGCATAATTTGAATGGCCTCTTCACGGGTTTCGCCGTACGTAATTAATTTGGCTAACATAGGATCGTAATAAATAGGAATGTCCATGCCTTGTTCAAAACCATTGTCCACACGAATACCCTGGCCAACTGGCAATTGATACACCTCCAAATTTCCCACACTTGGCAAGAAATCATTCATCGGATCTTCGGCATACACACGTAATTCCATTGCATGCCCTTTTATTTTCAAATCTTCTTGTTTTAATGCTAATGCTTCTCCCCTGGCCACTCTGATTTGAAGTTCAACCAAATCAGTTCCTGTAATCCATTCCGTAACAGGATGTTCTACCTGCAAACGAGTATTCATTTCAAGAAAGTAGAAATTATTATTTTCATCCAATAAAAATTCGACAGTTCCTGCTCCTAAATAATCACATGATTTAGCTACCAAAACAGCGGCTTCACCCATTTTTTTACGCAATTCAGGTGTTAAAACCGAAGAAGGCGCTTCTTCTATTACTTTTTGGTGACGACGCTGGATACTGCACTCTCTTTCGAATAAATACAACACATTCCCGTGGCTGTCTGCCATAACTTGAATTTCGATATGCCTTGGCGAACCCACATATTTTTCGATAAAAACAGAACCATCACCAAAAGCGGAAATCGCTTCACTGATGGCGCGATCCATTTGAGATTCGAAATCAGCTTCACTCTCTACCACACGCATTCCTTTTCCGCCACCACCTGCAGAGGCTTTAATCAGAATTGGAAAACCAATTTTTTTGGCAACCACTTTCGCTTTTTCGACATCCGTTATGGCTTCGTCAAAGCCCGGAACCATTGGAATGTTGTATTGCTTAACAGCCTCTTTCGCCGCTAATTTACTTCCCATGATTTTGATCGCTTTCGACTTTGGACCAATAAAAATGATATTATTTTTCTCTGCTTCTTCGGCAAAATCAGCATTTTCACTCAGGAATCCGTACCCGGGATGAATTGCATCTACGTTTAATGATTTCGCAACCTCTATGATTTTACTTCCCAATAAATAGGATTGATTAGAAGGAGCTTCGCCAATCCAAACGGCTTCATCAGCAAATTTTACGTGCGGTGCATTTCTGTCGGCAGTAGAATATACTGCTACAGTTTTAATGCCCATTTTTTTTGCGGTTTTCATCACTCTTATGGCGATTTCACCTCTATTGGCAACTAATAATTTTTTCATTTTATATTTTTTAACCGCAGACTCGTTAATTTTAATTCTCTCACAATCAATTGCGTTGTATAATTTAAAATTCTCTTTTAAATTAGTGGTGTTTTATTCAAATTCAATTAACAACTGTCCTTTATCTACGGCATCACCCATCATTACTGATATGGTTTTGATAACGCCATCACGCGGAGAAAGAAAGCTATTTTCCATTTTCATGGCCCCTAAAATAATAAGATTGTCATTCTCTTTGACGGTTTGTCCTACTACCACACTTATTTCGAGAATTAAACCTGGCATGGGTGCTTTGATAAAATTGACTTGTTTGGTAAGCCCTACTTCGAATCCCATTTCCTTGATCAGAACATCCAAAGGATTTGAAATGGCAACTATGTAGGTGTTATTGTTTACCTTTACGGTGTAGCTTTTTTGAAGAAAATCAGAAGTGATGATTTCCGCTTGATAAGGAGTGTTTGAGTGCAAAACATGAAACTTATTCGTTTCCACACGCACTGCATCCAGTTGTGAAATACTTTTCTTTTCTAAATCAAAATGAAAAGTGTCATTTACATTAACTTTATAACCAATACTCATTTGCTTTTATTTTATGGTCGTAAAAATAGGCAAAAGAAAACGTTTTCGTAAACCAATGAAGAAAGTTTTATGCTAATTTAGTATAGGTATCAAAAATAAAATTATAATACTAATAACCCATATTCCCGCAGCGTTTTAATTGGTTTGGAGTACCAAAACAATTCAAAGTCCTCCAGATATGATTCGAAATCTATTTTTATTTCTTGAAAGCTGTGAGTTTTAGAATTCGAAACAGCGATTTTCTGTAGCATTTCTACCAGCCATTCTCCCTCCCTTTTATTCGTTTGAATACTGAAACTTTCTTTTTTATCATGAAATATCAAAGTCATTAGTTCCCAAGAATTTCCTTTTTTAGATTTGGTAAAATGTTCCACAAATGGTTTGCCGCCTAACCAAACGATTTTAGCAGTGGGTTTGACGCTAAAATCATTGTCTTCTTGTAGAGCATCAAAAATAAAATCAGGTGAAATTTTAGTTTTTGGAATTTTAAATTCAAACCAATCCTGCAATTCGTAATCAAAACAGATTCCGTGCATGAAATTGAACAACGATTTCTTAAGTCCAAAACTGAATTTATCATGGTCGATTCCTGTTGCATCGGTATAATTAATATCGTTATTGGCAAAAGTTCCAATGATTTCGGTTTCTTTTGTCACACCAAATTTCTCTGGATACAAGCCTACTGGACTGTGCGCCGTCATAGCAAATTGATGCCAAAATCCCGATTGTAATACCCCAACTTCAAATAACTGACGCACCATTTCGAGACTATCTATCGTTTCCTGAATGGTTTGCGTAGGATAGCCGTACATCAAATAGGAATGAACCATGACTCCTGCTTCGGTAAAATTTCTGGTGACTTTAGCCACTTGCTCCACCGTAACGCCTTTGTCAATCAATTTTAATAATCGATCAGAAGCTACTTCGAGACCACCAGAAACCGCAATGCAACCGGAAGCTTTAAGTAGCAAACACAAGTCTTTGGTAAAACTTTTTTCGAATCGAATGTTCGTCCACCACGTCACGGCTATTTTCCTACGAAGAATTTCGAGAGCTAGAGCCCGCATCAAAGCCGGTGGCGCCGCTTCATCTACAAAATGAAATCCGTTCTCACCTGTTTGGGCAATCATTTCCTCCATTCGGTCGCACAATAAATTGGCCGCCACGGGTTCGTAAATTTTGATGTAATCCAAAGAAATATCGCAAAACGTACATTTCCCCCAATAACAACCATGTGCCATGGTAAGTTTATTCCATCTCCCATCACTCCACATGCGGTGCATGGGATTCACAATTTCGATAACCGAAATGTATTTATCCAAAAATAAATCCGAATAATCCGGAGTTCCTACTTGTGATTGTTTGTAATCGTGTTTCAGGGAATTATTTTTATAAACTACCTTTCCGTCTTCCAACAGAAAGGTTCGTTTATAAGAATTGTAATCTGTCCCGAAATTTCGGGATTCAATATTAGAGATTAATTCTTCTATTGGCATTTCCCCATCGTCCAAAGTAATAAAATCGAAAAACTCAAACACACGAGCATCTGAAAGCGAACGCAATTCTGTATTTGGAAAACCACCACCCATCGAAATCTTGATATTGGGATAATGCTTTTTAACCCATTGTGCCGAACGAAAAGCCGCGTACAAATTTCCTGGAAACGGAACTGAAATCAAGAATAATGTAGGTTTTATAGTTTCTATTTTTTCTTTTAAAATAGAAAGAAGAACGGTATCAATATAAGTTGGTTCCTGTTGCAAGGCTTCATACAATTCGTCAAAAGAATTCGCACTTCGTCCCAAACGTTCTGCATAGCGGCTGAAACCAAAATTAGCATCTACACATTCGACAATAAAATCTGAAATATCTTCGAGATACAAAGTCGCTAAATGCTTGGCTTTGTCCTGTGTTCCCATCGTTCCGAAAGCCCAATCAAGTTCTTCCAATTGTGCAAAACGGGACGCTTCCGGCAAGAAATCTTCCTGACAAATTTGAAGCGCCAATGTTGGATTTTTTCCTTGCAGAAAAGCAATCACGGGATCAATCGTTTTTAGATATTCATCTTGCAAAGCTTGAATTCTTTGGGAGTTGGGTGTTAGCTTTTGGGTCCTAGCTGTGGCAATAGCAAACACATTTTGCAAACCTTCTTTAGAAAACAATTCCAAAATCACCTCAATACCCAAATCCGCCTGAACAGACTCAATGTTTTTGGTATTCAGAAACCCTTTAATATAAGCGGTCGCCGGATACGGTGTGTTGAGTTGGGTAAACGGAGGCGTGATGATGAATAATTTGGTTTTCAAAAGAAATAAGTTTTGTGCAAAAATAAGGGATAATTCTGTTCTTATCAACAAAGTAAAAGTCCATATTATTATTTATTCTTTGGATTCAAATATAAAACAAAGCTATTTTTAGTTTCAACGTAATATATAGGTATTTAATTATATTTATCTTGCTGTAAATCTTACTTCTGAAGCGAATTTTTCCTTTTTCATTTACAATGCAAAGTCAATGTTTTGATTGTGCCAAAAACCTACGTGGTTGCAATGATGATGCTACTGCCGATTTAAAGAAAGCAAGCGATGGTATATACCTAGCAAAGAATAAAACAATTAACTCAAAATAGTTCATGTGACGGAAGTCTTAATGGTCATCAACTTCCATCAGGTGATTATTGGTATACAGCAACCAGAACTGATGAAAATGAATACAAAGGTCATTTTAGTTTGAAGCGATAGCAAATCATCAAAACTTATGCTCTTTTTTGCTGACCATCAACAATGAAAATAAAGAGACACAGGCTGCCGTACTTAAGTAAAACCCAACGTAGGTCAGGCTATACTGTGTAGCTAACCAAATCGCAATCATAGGGGCAAAAGCGGCTCCGATAATTCCTGCCATGTTAAATGCCAAAGAGGTCCCTGAATAACGCACCGTTGTAGGAAACAGTTCCGATAAAAAAGTCCCCAATGGGCCATATGTGAATCCCATCAGCGCCATTCCAACACATAAAAACAAAGTCACAAGAACCGAACTGGCAGAATTTAAAAAAAATGAAAATGCAAAACCAAAAACAGCTATTGCTATCGTTGCATAAATAAGCATTTTTCTACACCCAATACAATCCGCAATTAAAGCAGAAACAGGAATAAAAAGCGCAAAAAACAATACCGAAAACAATTGCATCAATAGAAAATCCCTTTTGGAATAACCTAAATCTGACGTTGCCCAGCTAAGCGTGAACACCGTCATGAGATAAAAAACCAAGAAAGTTGTAATCGACGCAAATGTGCCAAAAATCAATTGGTTTTTATAAAATTTTAATAAAGTAAAAAAGGGAATTTTAACCTCTTGTTGTTCTTTTTTAGAGTTTTTGAAAGCAGGAGTTTCATCAATTTTTAATCGGATATAGAAACCTACAACAACCAATAACGAACTCCCTATAAACGGAATTCTCCACCCGTAGTCCAGAAAAGCTTCGGCACTCATTGTGTCTGTCAAAATCAAGAAAGTACCACCTGAAAGCAACAAGCCTATTGGAGCTCCCAATTGCGGGAACATACCATACCAAGCACGCTTATTAGGCGGAGCATTTTCGATTGCCAATAAAACCGCTCCACCCCATTCGCCACCTAAACCAACTCCTTGACCAAAGCGACACAACATAAGTAATAAAGGAGCTGTAATTCCAATACTGGCATAACTTGGTAAAAAACCAATACAAACAGTTGAAATCCCCATTGTTAATAATGCAATTACTAAGGTGGTTTTACGTCCAATTTTATCACCATAATGGCCAAAGACTGCGGAACCTAAAGGTCGGGAAAGAAAAGCAATCGAAAAAGTTGCAAGAGATAATAAAACAGAATTAGTATTATCTGTTGAAGGAAAAAACAATTGAGGAAAAACTAAAACTGCTGCATTAGCATATATATAAAAATCAAAAAACTCTATAGTTGTACCAATTAAACTGCCAAAAAGAACATGTTTTAAAGAATTTTTATTCGTAAGCTTTAAATTATCTTTCATAAAATTGTTAATTTTTTTTGATAAAATTGATACTATTTTTCGAAAGTAACAAATATTATAGTTCCAATATTTTTCGGTAATTTAGCCTCAAATAAAATTCCATATGCCAACCGACTGTATCAGCTATCAAAATTCAGGATATTTCTCTTCTTTGATGAACGATTATTTAGATCAAAAAAATAATTTACATTCTCTATACAATAGATTTCCAACGCTGGAAAACTTTGAAAAGCAAATCCTTGAAAAGCAAAATAACTTCCCCTCCCCAGCCCTCCCCGAAGGAGAGGGAGTCGAAATGGATAAAAAAAATGTCAATGACAATAAAAGAAATATTTTAGTTTCAGTATTAAAAAAACAATATTCGGCTATTTCAACTTCTGTTTTAACAAAACAAAATATTGAAACTTTAGCCCTTCCAAATACATTTACTGTAACCACTGGCCATCAGCTAAATTTATTCAGTGGACCTTTATATTTTTTATACAAGATTATTTCGACAATTAATTTGACAACCGAATTAAAAGCGAAATATCCCACCTATAATTTTGTCCCCATTTACTGGATGGCTACCGAAGACCATGATTTTGAAGAAATCAATTATTTTAATTTTAAAGGCAAAAAATTCCGTTGGAACAAAGAAAGTACAGGTCCTGTTGGACGATTGTCTACTAAAGGTTTATCCGATTTTCTAGAAGTATATGCGCTGGAATTAGGTTCCGGTACGAATGCAGATACTCTAAAAAAATTATTCAAAGACTCTTATCTGAATCACGATAATTTAGCCGATGCCACACGATTTTTAGCAAATGCATTATTTGGTGCAAATGGTTTAGTCATTTTAGATGCGGATAATTCAGACTTAAAAAGAGCTTTTATTCCTTTTGCAAAAGAAGAATTACTACACCAATCCTCGCATAAATTAGTACTAGAAACTGCCGAAAAATTAAAAGAGTATACGATTCAAGTAAATCCTCGTGAAATCAATTTGTTTTATATTGAAGATAGTATCAGAGAACGCATCATCTTTGAAAATGATCGATACAAAGTAAACCATACTAAAATTGAGTTTTCTGAAACAGAAATTCTATCCCTTTTAGAAAATCATCCAGAGAAATTCAGTCCTAACGTGATTATGCGTCCGTTATATCAAGAAGTGATTCTCCCCAACTTATGCTACATTGGCGGAGGAGGAGAGATTGCCTATTGGCTAGAACTACAATCGTTTTTTGCCGCTGCAAAAGTAACTTTTCCAATACTTTTGCTTAGAAATTCCGTACTATTAGCAACCGAAAAGCAAGCTAAAAAAGCAGACAAATTAGAATTGAATTGGGGAAATTTATTTTCGAAACAGGCAAATTTAATACCTACTAAAACCAAAGAATTATCAGATTTCCCAGTTGATTTAACGCATCTCAAAATCCAATTGGAAAAACAATTTCAGGAGCTTTATGATGTTGCGACCAAAACCGATAAATCTTTTATTGGAGCGGTAAAAGCCCAGGAAACAAAACAAAACAAAGGATTAGAAAATCTGGAAAAACGATTGCTAAAAGCACAAAAAAGAAAACTAAGTGACGTTTTACAACGCATCACCTACTTGCAAAATGAGCTGTTTCCCAACCAAAGTTTACAGGAACGACAAACTAATTTTTCCGAATTTTATTTGGAATACGGAGACAATCTGATTCCTACATTAGTCAAACAACTCCAACCGCTGGATAATAAATTTGAAATTATTGTACTTTAATCAGATTACGATTATTTGAATGTCTTAATTGTAAAAATATTCAATAAAAAAATGCTAATTTTGCATAAAATTAAAAAAAATAAAAATGGCTACTAATAGAACTTTTACCATGATCAAGCCGGATGCTGTTGCTAACGGACACATCGGAAACATACTTGCAATGATTACTACGGCAGGTTTCAAAATCGTTTCTTTAAAATTGACACAATTAACTGTTGCTGATGCACAAGCTTTTTACGAAGTGCACGCTGCAAGACCTTTCTATGGTGAATTAGTAGAGTTTATGTCAAGAGGACCAATTGTTGCTGCTATTTTAGAAAAAGACAACGCTGTTGAAGATTTCAGAACTCTAATTGGAGCTACAAACCCAGCTGACGCTGCTGAAGGAACTATCCGTAAAGCATACGCAACCTCTATTGGAGAAAATGCAGTTCACGGTTCTGATAGCGATGAAAATGCAGCTATCGAAGGTGCGTTCCATTTTGCCGGAAGAGAGCAGTTCTAGTATCGGTTTTCAGTCGCAATTGACAGTTACGAATTATAATAAAATAGAAATCCCGTTTCAAAATTGAAACGGGATTTTTTTATATCAAAAATCTGAAATCTAAATTCGTTAATCAACAATCTAAAATCATTACCTTAAAACCACATCCTTCACCACATCTCGTCTTAGTTCCTCATTAATCATAGCCACAATTTTTGATTTGCCATGACTTAATTCCTCCCGTAAAACGGACGAGGTCAACTCTACATACAACGTACTTCCTTTCAAAACTACATTATTGGTATAACTGTTCACACCGTTACCCATCAAGTTTTTCCAAGCGTATTTTACGTCCATTTGATCCATTCCAGGCTGCAGCTTATTTACTTGGATAATTTGTTTCAAAACATCCCCTATCGTACTTTGATTATTTAGTCTCTTTGCCATCGCCCAGTAAATTTATTGGTGTTGCTTTCTTGTAATGATATGCTGTTTTTTCTTTGTTCAGTAATACTAATTCTTCCGCTGACACTGCAATTATTTCCTCACTCCATTTCATATAAGGTGTTGAATAATCCACAAATGCCTTGTCATCTGCAAATCGAATTGAAACCTTTTCATACGCATCATTCACCATAAAAGTACCGTCTAGTTGTGGCATGACTTTCTTTCGAAACCCTTTATTCTTTTTGTCAACTTCAAAATAATCATACACTTCATTCATCTTATACTCCTTGTTTTCCCCCTTATCAAAAACAACCTTTTTAATTTCCCAATAGCCGTTTATGTTGGCAATATCAGCAGGTATAATTTCTTGCTGGCATCCCACAAAAAGGAATGCAATAAAAAGAAAGCTAAATGTATTTTTCATATAATTAATATTTTTAGGAGCTATTTCCTGCTTTTCACTTCAATCTTTTTATCCGCCTAAAAAGCGGCTAAAAAAGGATTTCCGCTTCAATCAGGGCTAGGTATTTTGAAGTAACCATACTTAAATTGCATACAACAAAGTTACTCTTATTAAATTCACAGAAAACAAAAAAAGTAGAACACATTAAACTATTTTATATATTACTAACCATAAGGTAATTAGAACTAAATCAAAGCAAAATGTAAAAAATAATCTACCGTATCGTCCTTACAATATTTTGCATAAGCTACAGTTCTGAAACTTCAGAACCAACGCCTACTCCAACAGATACACTCTATTTCCTTCCACTAACCGGCGCCACTTGGGTAACAAAATCTAGTATCATTCTTGTCAACGGCCGAATTGTTATGGAAAATCATTTCAATGGTCATCACGCCAATTGGAATTCAACGGTAGTTTAATACCAACAGCTCCTGCCGACATGTTTATGGCCTTAGGCAAAAACGATCAAAAAATTTATGTCATTCCGAGCAAGAAAATGGTCGTTATCAGAATGGGAGAGGTGGTAAACCTTGATAATCCAACTTTAGCTTTACCTGATTTTGATGAAATATTACAGCAGAAACCTAGCGTTTTACATCAGTAAATCTACTTGACTTTCAAACGTTTAAGAAAACCTAAAACAAAGAAAACCAATCCCATAAGTATCAAAAAATAATACAGACTGATACTTATATCTCGAATAAGATTAGCCGTTATAAAAGAAACTATACTCCCAAAATAAAGGTATAGTGGTGGTACATTTTTTAAAGAAGAAAAATCCATAATTGTCTTTTATTTAAAGAATGAATCTACAAATTCATATTTATTAAAAACCTGAAGATCCTCAATTCCTTCTCCAACACCAATATATTTTACAGGAATTTTAAACTGATCTGAAATTCCTATCACCACACCGCCTTTAGCAGTGCCGTCAAGTTTTGTAACCGCTAAACAAGTAACCTCAGTAGCGGCAGTGAATTGTTTGGCTTGTTCAAAAGCATTCTGACCCGTTGAACCATCCAAAACTAGCAGAACATCATGTGGCGCATCTTCAACAATTTTTTGCATCACTCGTTTTACTTTGGTCAATTCGTTCATTAAATTAATTTTATTATGCAAACGACCTGCGGTATCAATGATAACGATATCCGCATCTTGCGCCACCGCGGATTGCAAGGTATCAAAAGCCACCGAAGCCGGATCACTTCCCATATCCTGACGAACAATAGGAACTCCTACTCGATCTGCCCAAATTTGCAACTGGTCAATGGCAGCGGCTCGAAAAGTATCAGCTGCGCCCAGCACAACGTTGTATCCTTGTTTTTTAAACTGAAAGGCTAATTTACCAATAGTAGTAGTTTTACCAACTCCATTTACACCCACTACCATCAAAACATACGGCTTAGTCTGAGTTGGAATTACAAACTCAGTGGCTTCACCGGAGTTAGTCTCTGATAATAAAGCCGCAATTTCTTCTCTAAGGATCAGATTGAGTTCTTCAATTCCCAGATATTTATCTGCTGCTACCCGACTTTCTATTCTTTCAATGATTTTCAAAGTCGTATTGACACCAACATCGGAAGCAACCAGAATTTCTTCTAAATTATCCAGGACTTCCTCATCCACTTTTGACTTTCCGGCAACCGCTTTGGTTAACTTAGAAAAGAAATTTGTTTTTGATTTTTCAAGACCTTTATCTAATGTTTGCTTCGCCTGTTCGGTTAGGCTCGGGTCTTTTTTGTCTGCTGAAAATATTCTTTTGAAAAAACTCATTGTGTAAATAGTATTAAGAATGAAGTATTTAAGTCCAAAGAACAAATACAATTTCTAATGGTAAATATAGAAAATAAAAAAGCTACTTCCGAATGAAAGTAGCTTTTCTATATACTGCTGTTGTAAATTATTTCTTTTTCAAGAATTCATCAACTGATTCTGGAGTCATAATAGATTCTACGAATGTATATGCACCTGTTTTTGGAGATTTCACCATTTTGATGGCTTTTGATAATCTCTTAGAAGATGTCTGTAACGATGCTACGGTTTTCTTTGCCATGATTCAAATGTTATTTAAATTTAAATAAAATCTCTAAATGTGACCATTTCTAGATTTCTATTAAAATCTCTAATTATTATTTAATTTCTTTGTGAACAGTTACTCTTTTCAAGATTGGATTAAATTTTTTAATCTCTAATCTGTCTGGAGTATTTTTTTTGTTCTTTGTTGTTATGTATCTTGAAGTCCCTGCAACACCTGATGTTTTGTGTTCAGTACATTCTAAAATTACCTGGATTCTATTACCTTTCTTTGCCATCTTGCTATTTTTTTATTTTGGAAGGGATTATTTAATAAATCCTTCTGCTTTTGCTTTTTTCAAAACTGCAGCGATTCCATTTTTATTAATTGTTTTTACCGTAGATGCAGCTACTCGTAGAGTAATCCATCTATCTTCTTCTGGAAGATAAAAACGCTTTTTAACTAAGTTTACAGAAAATTTTCTCTTAGTTTTGTTCATAGCGTGAGAAACGTTATTTCCTACCATCGCTCTTTTACCTGTAAGGTCACAAACTCTTGACATTATACTTATCTTTTATCGTTATTCAAAATCAGGGTGCAAAGAAAAGAAAAATAAACCTATTAAGCAACATATTTACTGCACATTTTTTAAAATTTCTTTCTGTACTAGTTCTAAACTTTTTATTACCGCTCTATCTATCACTTTTTCACGGGGTTGACCAAAATTGAATTCTTCAACAATTACTTCCTTTGGTGTTGCTATTGCAATAAAAACAGTGCCAATTTCTGCATCTGAGTCGCCTTTTGTTGGTCCGGCATTTCCTGTTGTCGCAATTGCATAATCCGTATTCATTCTCTTTTTTATGCTCAAAGCCATTGCAGAAGCTACCTCCTTACTGACTGCGGAATATTCCTTTATCAGACTTTCCGGAATACCCAAAACATCTATTTTAGCTTGGGTTGAGTACGAAACTACACTTCCTGCAAAATAATTGGAAGCACCGGCAACAGCACTTAAAAGCGTTGCTATTTTACCCCCTGTACAACTCTCGGCTGTGGCTATGGTTTTGTTTTGTTGGGTCAAAAGTTTCCCTACTGCAACTTCAATCGTTTCGTCTTCATCATAACCAACGATGATATCATGAATAATTGCGTCCAGCAAGTTTACATTTTCAAGTAGCGCAGTCTCTAATTTATTTTTATCTGTACCACGTGCCGAAAGACGCAATCGTACGCGTCCCGGAGCAGGCAAATAAGCCAGCTTAATAAATACAGGAAGGTTATTTTCCCAATCCTCTATTCGTTCCGCCACCAGACTCTCGCCCTGACCATAGGTCAGAATTGTTTTATGAATTATATAAGGGCGCTCATATTCCCGAACTACTTTCGGGATGATTTCATGCTCCATTAAATACTTCATTTCATAAGGAACTCCAGGAAGCGAAATAAAAACAGTGTTTTCCTTTTTCATCCACATTCCTGGTGCCGTACCTACCTGATTGTGAAGTACCGTACATTTCGAAGGAACCAGCGCCTGATCTTTATTGATTTGCGTAATGGTTCGCTTATAAAAACCTTCTATAAGTTGCGTGACATGAGCTAACACTTTTTGATCAACAACTAATTCATCTTCAAAGTAATCACAAAATGTTTTCTTGGTAATATCATCTTTTGTTGGCCCTAGACCTCCAGTTATAATAACCAAATCGACTTTGTTTTGAAGTGCTGTAAACGTATCAAAAATGTGTTTTTTATCATCACTAATCGAAATCATTTCGTTGATTTCAACACCAATTTTATCTAACGATTTGGCTATAAAACCAGAATTTGTATCGACAATTTGGCCTATTAAAATTTCGTCACCTATGGTAACTATGGTTGCTTTCATTTTTTTTGGTGCTGCTTATTTTATAAAACTGTATTTAAAAAAGGAAAGTGTAAATTGGCAGATTCCTTTTTTTGCGTGAGGGATAACAGTGAAAATCCTTCCGTTTTTTCGGAAGATTACTTCACCTAAACAATTATTTTAATAGGGGTTCAGTGAACTTCGTTTGCAACGGATAGCCCGACCACGCTTTAACGTAAGTGAAAGCGTGGTCACGCCCAAATTTTACAAATCAAAGTCTTTTTTAATTTCTTTAATGGCTTCTTTCACCTGATTTTTTACACTCTTAAACGTTTCTTTGATTTCTTTCTTTTTACCTTCAGTCTTTGTCCAGGCTTCAACTTGAAGAATTTCTTCAAAAGCAACATTAAGTCCCATCAAATCCAGGGTTGGCTTTATTTTGTGTGCATAAGCATAGGCATGCTTGTGGTCTTTCTTTTTTATTCCTTCTTTAATTTGCTCTAGATCTGCCGGAACTTCAGTCACAAACAAAGTCAGAATTTCATTTACAAATTCAGGGTCGTTGTCCGACAGTGCGTACACTTTTGACAGGTTGTAGTTTATTGCCATTATTTTACTTGTATTCTAAATAGTTGTTGCCCTTCTAAAAATCCTTCTAAAACGTCCTCCGGCTTTACCGCTGCCACTCCTTCCGGGGTTCCTGTAAAAATGATATCGCCAATTTTTAATGTGAAAAACTGAGAAACGTATGAAATCAGCTCATCAATTTTCCAGAGCATCAAACTCGAATTACTCATTTGAACCGTTTCATTATTTTTCTTTAATTCAAAAGTAATATTTTCTACGGAACTAAATTGATTTTTTAATACAAATTCACCTATAACTGCCGAGCCATCAAATGCTTTGGCTTTTTCCCAAGGCAGCCCTTTTGCTTTTAATTTGTCTTGTAAATCCCGAGCGGTAAAATCGATTCCCACACTAATTTCGTCATAATATTTATGAGCAAACTTAGGCTCGATGTATTTCCCTACTTTGCTTATCTTGACTATAATTTCGATTTCGTGGTGCACCTCTTCCGAAAATTCCGGGATTACAAACGGATGTTGTTTTAATAAAACGGCTGAATCCGGTTTCATGAAAACCACAGGTTCCGTGGGCCGCTCGTTTTGTAATTCCTCTATGTGATTGGTATAATTCCTACCGATACAGATTATTTTCATTTTTTATTAATTAAAAAATTTAATGATTGAAAAATTCAAAAATTAACTTAATTTATTATTCAGTTTTCGTAGTTTAATTGCCGTTAAAACTTTCTTGGTGTACAACGGAAAATCGGCATTTTGAATCCAACTGAAATAACCGGGCTCTGTTTCCAGAATTTTACCCACTTTGACTCCTTTGTGTTTTCCAAAAGTAAAAATCTCCTCCTCATCCTTATCAAAAGCTATCATTCCTGCGAAATCAGCAATTTTCTTTCTTGTTGTAAACTCGGACAATAATTTCATATCGTTTTCAAGTTCCGGATAGCGATCCAGTTGCGCTTTCAGAATCTCGTAAGTTGCCATGGTATCTGCTTCTGCAGAGTGTGCATTTTCAAGTGTTTTTCCACAATAAAATTTGTGAGCTGCGCTCAATGTACGCTCTTCCATTTTATGAAAAACGGTTTGCACATCAACAGAAACCCTTCCTTTCATATCAAAATCTACTCCGGCACGTAGCATTTCTTCAGCCAATAACGGAATATCAAAACGATCCGAATTAAATCCAGCCAAATCACTGTCTTTAATCATATTATACACTTGAGTCGCCAGTTCGTTAAAAGTAGGTTCATTGGCCACTTTTTCATCAGTAATGCCATGAACAGCGGTTGTTTGAGGTGGAATTGGGATTGTTGGATTGACCAACCACGTTTTACTTTCTTTATTTCCGTTCGGAAAAACTTTTAAAACTGAGATTTCTACAATTCTATCTTTTCCGATATCAATCCCTGTGGTTTCTAGATCGAAAAAACAAATTGGTTTATTGAGTTTGAGTTCCATTTTTAATTTTTGTGTGGTTACAAATATAGAAATTTGGGTTTAATTTCATTTAAAGTTCACCGTTTAAAGTTTCATAAAATCTTAAAAAAAGAAAACCCGATTGATTTTTAAAAATCAATCGGGTTTTTATTCTAAATATTAGCTTTTAAACATCTCTGTTTACATCAAATGCTTCTAAGTATTCAGCGACTCTTTTTACAAAACTACCGCCTAAAGCTCCATCTACCACTCTATGATCATAGCTGTGTGATAAGAACATTTTTTGACGAATCCCGATAAAATCTCCTTCAGGGGTTTCAATTACAGCGGGCATTTTACGGATTGCTCCAAGGGCTAAAATACCCACTTGAGGCTGATTTAAAATTGGCGTGCCAAAAACACTTCCAAAAGTTCCCACATTAGTAACTGTATAGGTTCCGCCTTGAGTATCGTCCGGTTTTAGTTTTCCAGCTTTTGCACGACCTCCTAAATCATTGACCGCTTTAGCCATTCCAACTAAATTCAACTGATCCGCATTTTTAATAACGGGAACAATTAAATTTCCGTTTGGTAACGAAGCAGCCATTCCTAAGTTGATGTTTTTCTTCTTGATAATATAATCGCCATCCACAGAAATATTCATTCCTGGAAAATCTTTTATCGCTTTAGCTACCGCTTCCATGAAAATTGGCGTATACGTCAACTTCTCCCCTTCTCTTTTTTCGAAAGCAACTTTATTTTTCTCTCTCCATTTCACAATATTCGTCACATCGACTTCGATAAACGATTGTACGTGAGCCGAAGTTTGTACCGAAGCGACCATGTATCCCGCAATTAGCTTGCGCATTCTGTCCATTTCTATAATTTCATCACCACCGCTTACGGATACCGGAGCTGCTTTTTGAGCTGCTGGCACTGCAACCGATTTTTGAACTGCTGCCACCGGAACTGCAATAGCAGGCTGACTAGTTCTGTTTTTTACATACTCTAAAATATCATTTTTAGTCACTCTTCCCTCTTTTCCTGTTCCCGAAATTGCTGCTAATTCAGCCACAGAAACTCCTTCTTCTTTAGCAATATTTTTTACCAAAGGCGATAAGAATTTTTCAGATTCCGAGTAATCGGAAGACAAATCTACCGGAGTCGCAACACTTTCGTTGGATCCTGAAGCTTCGGGATTAACCATTTTTGTTACTTCAGCAATAACCTCAGGAGCTACAGCTTCTTTAACAATTGGCACAAGCACTCCATCTTCAGTCTCAATAATAGCAATAGTTTGCCCTACCTGAACTAAATCATCTTTACCAAACAGTTGTTCTACTAAAATTCCCGAAACTTCGCTTGGCACTTCACTGTCTACTTTATCAGTAGCAATTTCAAGTACTGCTTCATCCGCTTCAATTTTGTCGCCAACTTCTTTTAACCAGTTTGTAATGGTTGCTTCTGCAACGCTTTCTCCCATTTTTGGAAGTTTTAATTCAAATCTTGCCATATTGTTAACCTAAAAGGTGATATTGATTTTCAGTTTGCGAAATTACTAAATATTTCAAACATAAATTACATTAAATGTAATTTTTTACTCTATTTCTATAATCTCACCTCTCTCATTACTATTATTACTTCCTATTAAAAAATTAGCGTTTTTTGGTATAATTTTAAAGGTAAATCCTTTATTCCTTGAAGATTCAAGAATTGCGATACATTTTTTGAAAGAAATGAATTCGTTATCTAAAATAATTTCTGCACCTATTTTACTTTTAACAGAAGACGAAATTACTATTTTTTCTGTTTTCAAATCGTGAAACAGGACTTTTTTTTGCAAAACCAAATGGAGCTTACCTGCTAATTTTTGGTTAGCTGAATACAAAAGATATGATTTTGGAATGATTTTTATTCCTGGTTTCCCTTGAAACATTTTCGCCAAAGAAAAAAAGACAATCCCAATTTTCATAAAAAGGGAGAAAAATAAAACACTTTTAAAATGCTTTTTGTAGAAGAAATTCATCGCTTCCTGAAACCGTTTCATATACGTTTCATCCTTAACCGTGCTTTCTCCTTTGTAGTGAATTGCGGTCGTTTCATGGAAATAATAATTGAATCTTCCTTCTTTCAGGACTCGATACGACAAATCAATATCGTCAGAATACATGAAACAATCTTCATCAAATCCGGCTACTTCAAGATACAAATCTCTTTTCATAACCATAAAAGCACCCACAAGAATGGCTACTTTTCCGGTTTGGTTTTCACTTAAATGTTGCGCATAATATTTCCCGAATGTTCCAGGAAATAATTTGTATAAACCTGTGATTTTGGTAAAAGCGACCCAAGGTGTCGGAACGCCACGTTTACTTTCGGGCAGAAATCTTCCGGTTCCATCGATGAGTTTACAACCCACAATTCCTAAATCCGATTGTTTTTGGGCGAAAGCCAATACTTTCATAAACGTATCTTCGGCAACAACAGTATCGGGATTCAGAACGCAAATGTATTCGCCTTGCGCTTGGGCTACCCCAATGTTATTGCCTTTGGGAAAGCCAATATTTTCTTTGTTTTGAATGAGTTTTACGTTAGGAAAAAGCTTTTGCATCATTGCACAACTGTCATCCGAAGAATTGTTATCAATTACAATAATTTCGCCGTCAATGGTTTCTAATGCGTTTTGAACGCTTAAAACACAGAGCTCCAGAAAATAGCGAACGTTGTAATTGAGAATAATGACGGATAGTTGCAAAGCTTATTGTTTTAGTTTTTTGGGATTTTGTTTCGTGTTGAAAATTCTCAAAACTACAACACTTTCTTTCTCTACGGAATAGATAATTTTAAAACTCCAAATGGCCACAAATCTAACTTTTTGGATATTAATTATTGGCTCAACCGGAAATTTATAAGGAAAATTCGGCAGAGAATTTGCCAAATCATAAATTTCATTAAATACTAAAATAGCATTTTGAGGACTTTCTTTTTTTATGTACTTATAAATAGCTTCTAGTTCATTTGATGCTTTTTTACTCCAAAGCACCCTCATTAACCTAGAATTTTTTTTCTGACATCTTCACTAGAATAGGTTTCTAACTTTCCTTCATTCAATTGATGTAAAGCCTCATGAATGTCTTTAGTATATTCTTTTTCAGAAATTGGGTTTCCATCTGCGTCATAACCAACTATATTTTCTTCATCAAGAAGTTTTGCTATTTTACTAAGAATCTTATTGTCGTTAATACTTAAGATTCTTTGCGTGATGCTGATTTTTAAAGTCTCCGTTTTCATGATACAAATTTTTAACCACTCAAATTTACGTCATTTTATTGAAAATTAAAAAAAAACATGTTTCTCCACTAGCCCCGAAGGAAGGGAAAAATTTTTTTTGTTCTTTCTTTAAGGACTAAAAGAGTACTTCACCAAGTTAATATTTTCATCGGTGTTCAGTGAATTTCATTTAGAATGAAAGCTGGACCTTTAGTTCCAACTAAAACCAAGTCATTCGCTCCTAAAAAACAGGTTATCATGTTTAGTTTTAACATTACTTAAACGATAAAACTTGAAACCTAATATAAATGAATTACTTTTGCAAAAAAGTTATGTTTAGTAATGCATGCATCTCTTATAATTTATAACTCATACCCTACAAAGTGAATTACTTATCAGTCGAAAATATCTATCATATTCTGCAAACTCACTAAAAACAGCCTTAACCACTGAAAAACAAGGCGTAAGCTTAAAAATAAAAAAATAAATCAATCATTATTTATCAGTATATTTCATCTTTTATCATAAAATTAGAGACCTAATTAGAGACCCATTGAATTTAAATTTGTAACTTTGCTATTATGAAAGCACTGACCTACAGATATAGACTCAAAGCTAAAAGTAAATCTTTGGATGTGCGCACTAGCCCTGAATTGGTATTGGCAGAAATCAGCGGAGCATTTGCTAATAAAGTAGATGGAATAGTCAAATACAAAAAATTTCAATACTCTTTAGAGGTATCAGTTTTACCAAAATACTTCGGAATTGTACGCGAAAAAAGAGGTGTGTTTAATTTTGTTTATGATCCAGCCACAGTTAAAGCAAATGAAAAGTATAATAAATTATTTAGAAATAAAATAACCGATTTTGAATCGAATATAGAAACAGCTGCAACCCACTTTAAAAATCAAGAACCAATCGCTGAAGAAGTTAAAAATTATTTACTTTCTATTAGCGGTAGAGAAAAAAGAAAACCAGAGGAAACTTTTGCAGTCATAAATTTTCTTAATAATCATATTAGTCATCTAGAAAATCTTATTGGTAGCGGTCGTAAAGATGAAGTTAAAGAGACTACTATCAACTCATATAGAAATCTTGCTCCCATAATAAAACGCTATCAAGAAGCAAAAAAAATTAAATTAACATTTGAAAAACTTAATGAAGAACTTTATCGAGAAATCTGGGAAGTAGTAAATGATATTAGGACTGGCAAAATCAAAATAGATAGTTTCCAACAAAAACAAAAAAAAGCATTTTCAACAAACACCTTAAAAGCATATCAAACATATTTTATACTACTTTGCAAAGTTGCTAAAAAACAAGAAATCAAAATCCCATTAGACCTTACAGACAAAAATTTAATTAATGTAGCAGAAAAAAATAAGTCTGAAAAAACGGAAGCATTTCTCAAAGAAAAAGATATTCTTAAAATAATAGAATATGTACCTACTTCAAAATATTTAGAATTAGCAAAAAAATACATTCTCATAGCTAGCCAAACTGGCATGCGTCTCCAGTCGATGCAAGAAGCAAAAGGACGAACAATTCAAATATGCGATGAGAAAAAAAATATTTTTTACTATATACACACAATTCAAGCTAAAACCCGAACAGAATGTTATACACCTTTATTCGTTACAGCATTAAAAATTATCAAAAAAAATGATGATGCTTTTCCGGATTTTACCAATATCACATTAACCAATCTCAATATTAACATCAGAAAAATATTAAAATCAGTTGAAATTGAAAACAGCCATTTGTTTAGCACTCACAACTTGCGAAGTTCTTTTGTTAGTAATCTATCTTTACTAAGACTCTCCGAGAAAGTAATAAGCTATGTCACGCATCCTGCAAAAAAAAGTAGTTCTTCAAGCGTACACATTTATGACAGGAGAGATATGCTAGACAAAGCCAAAATGTTTGTTGAAGAAGTCAATTGGGTTAACAAAATTAAATCTTCACAACTTTATACTTTTGATTAAATACCATACATTGTATTGGTAAACAATCAGCTAAGTCTAATACACTATCCATAAAGTTAAATTTGGATTAAGAAAAGCACTTTCATTTGCTTTAAAACGGCTACAATCTTAAAAATTCTTTACGCATCTCGAATGGCTGTTCGATTTGGAGTTCAATAAAAAATGGTAAAAGTAGTTAATCATTGTGTAAAATATTCGATCCACACATTGATAAAGAAAAAAAATCATTATCAACAAATGGAAAGGACATAATCCAATTGCTAAAGATTGATTTGATACAAATATTAATCGATGAAGGCGAGCAATTCAGAGCTTTTTATGATGATTTATCAGGTTGAATCTTGGATGAGAACGACCTATTCTTGGGTAAGTGAAAATAGTATTAATAGATGTTTTTCCTAGCTTCGTTACCGAATTAACCGTAATCAGAGCAAAGACAGAATGTTTAACAATTTAATCAAAAGGATGGTATGTCCAATAATATTTGTCATAGAGAAATAATACACGGTTAGATACCGACCTCAATAAATTCTTTACGAATTGTTGAATAAATCTGTCCTAATTTTCAGTCTTTTAGTCTGGATAATTATATGTCCAAAAGCGCTTCGAATGTAATTTAAACATAATGATTATCAGACTTTAAATAAATTTCCTAAAAGGTATTTTTTTCTGTTTTTGTTATGTATGCAAATACTATTTCAACCCTTTATTCGCATATTTAACTAACAACAAACATTAATAAAACCATAAAAGGATGTATTCAATGACATAAAAAAATCTGCTAAGCAAAAAAAGGAAGTCACTTCTGTTATTCTAAACTAGCTTCATTACCTTGTACAATACAGATACAAAATGGTCCGGTT
Organism: Flavobacterium sp. LS1P28; assembly: GCF_003970335.1. Taxonomy (NCBI): domain Bacteria; kingdom Pseudomonadati; phylum Bacteroidota; class Flavobacteriia; order Flavobacteriales; family Flavobacteriaceae; genus Flavobacterium; species Flavobacterium sp. LS1P28. The sequence goes on from NZ_RYDI01000004.1 coordinate 175,632, forward strand.
TCAATTACCTCCCTTATTCTTCTGCATAATCACCTCAACAAACAATTGGTCCACATTGGTTTTATAATTCCTTTTTTTTCTGAAATTTAAATGCTTTATACTACCAAGAGCAGGATTGTTCTCCATTTTGTTTAGCAATGCCACGCAGCCATTAAAAGAACCTTCTAACGAAAAAATATAGCTTGTGGCAGTAAACCCTTTTTCGGTTGTAATATGAGGTTCTTTAAAGTCTATAATTTTCAAATGAGAGGACTCGCAGTAGATACTAAGTTGTTTTAATAAATCATTTTGAAAAGATTCCGAAGCGGTTATGTTATAATGAGCTAACAGTGAGTCTAATTGTTTTTCCTTTTGGTGAAGTTGATGTGCTAATATTGGACTACTATTGTTATTATTTAACATTTCATTTTTAGAATGGTACTCTTTAAAATAAGTTATCGTATTAGAAATAGCGAAAGAATAACAGAGGTAGAGTGCCACGAGAAAACCTAGAAGTAAAAATTTATTTTTTCTGTTGAGTCTCATTTTATTTTAATTTTAATTTAATAGAAAATTCCGTTTCATTCTGCTCATTTTTTCCAAAATGAGTAATTACAACTAGATTAACCTCTTTTAATAGATCAATTGTTTCAACCCAACGGGTAAAAGCAGTATTATCAATAGTTGTCCCGGAAATTATTACTGTTTTTTCTTGGGTTACAATAGGCTCCTCTATTTTTATCTTTTTTTCTAAGGGATGGTACACCAATTCCGTCAGCAAAATAGAATGTGGAATGGTCTTCGTGATTTCATTAATGACAAGTGAACTTTGCGAAGCGGTTATCGCCATCACATTTTTTATTTTTTGTTCTTTCGCTTGAATATGTTCTTTCGTTTTAATCACATCTTCGACTGAGGATTTACTCAACAAAAGACTTTCAGAAGTTTCTTCGGCTAGTTTAAAATAATGCGTAAAGACGAAAAAGTTGATTAACAAAATAGTGACTAATATCCCGAGCATTATCTTTAATCCTTTTGAAAAGAAACTTTGCTGCTTATAACTTCCAAGAAGATAGTTACTATGAGCGATCAGATTTCCTGTATTTTCAGTGCGATTAAGCAATAAACGCAAGATGCCTGCAAAAGCTAATATATGACAGTTTTTAACAAGCAGTCCATTTATGTCATAAGTTGATTCTAAATCTATTGTACTTGAGGTAATAATTGAGGTCTCTTCACTCCAAGAAATAGTCTGATGATTCGTTAGCAATTCATTTCGCTCTGAATAGTTCATTAATTCAACAATGGAACAGGCACCTAGGCTGATTCCGGCAATTCCAATACCTTGCTTGTGATAATTGGAAAGCAATTCGTCCACATAGATTTTTCTGCTAATAACAACAATGGATTTTGTCTTCAGTCTCCAAATTTCAATATAGAATTCATCCCAATTGGTATTAGGAAATCCTTTTTGAAGCAGTTTTTCATCTTGAGATTCTATTCCCAACACTTCTTTTTGGATAACCTGATTGGTATTAATAATAAGAATAAAAGGAAGGGTTTTGTCCCATTTATCAGGTAGCGTTTCACAATAGGAGACTTTATCTTTTTTACTAATTACTAAAGCTGCTTTTTCCTTTTCAATCAACAAAACAGAAATCATTTCCTTATTATTTAAAGAAAAATGCTCGATACCAATGTATCGTTTTCCAAGTAATATATCATTTAAATAAGGTAGCTTCATTAGTAAATAACGGTAGGTTTAATTAATACAGTTAATTTTTTCTTGGAATCTTCACGCCTTCTAGAACTAAACAACCACTTTATTACTGGTATCCGCGCTAATATTGGAACACCCGAACCCGAATCATCTTTAACCGATTCCTCAAGTCCTCCCAGAACTATTATGTCTTGATCTTTCACTCGAATAATCGAAGTAAATTCTCTAGAGTTGATTCCAGGAGGAGCATTTGCATCTACTTTTTGACCGTTAAAACTAGATTGAATTACTTTAATATCCATTGTTATTTGTCCATCACCTGAAACTAAAGGCATAATCGTTAAAGAAAGTTCAGCATCAATAGGTTGGTAGTTTTTAACTTCCGAAGCTTGTGGGATTTGGGAACCATAAAAATTCTGGTTCGTGACAACATAATAGGTGGTCTCACCAATAGATAAATACGCTTTATGTCCATTCAATGTTGACAATCTTGGAGAGGACCGTATTTTTAAATTTCCATTGCTTTCCATTGCTTTAAGACTCAAATAAAAATTCGGGACTACACTACCAACATTTAAAGATCCAAATCCACTAAAACCATTAATGATTTTGTTAATGGTTTGAGCACCAAGATTAATGTCGACGCTAGGAAATACAGCTCCACTGGTTGTTACTGGTTTATTTCCAATTCCCGCACTTATTCCTGTTTCTATAATCGCACTCTTATTAACTTCCAATAACATCACCTCAATAAGTATAACTGGAACAGCTTTGTCAATATATTTAATAAAAGATTCAAAACGAGCTATATTTGCCGCTGGACCATTCACCAGAAAACCATTTAATTCTTTGTCAATCTTAATATCTAAATCTTTTTTTATTTCATCGGGAATAATAGACAATATAGATTCTGAAGTATTACTGCTGGCAGCAGAACTATTGCTTTGAAATTGATTGTTTGATCCATTTTTAGGATCAGAAAAATTAGTGTTATAATTAGAATAATTAATATTGTTATTCAATCTTCCGGCGCTCCTCCCCTCTTTTAAAGGATCACTCAATAGCTCTATGGAGCGATGCATCAACGGAATTGACTTTATATTTCTGACAACTAACTGGTTTTTGGTGCCAAAATAATAAATTCCGTCATTTTTCATATAAGTATACGTATCACCCGTTGAAGCTACACTAGAGTTAGTACTGCTATTAAATTGGGCAGGTGATGAACTATTTGAGAGTAAAGCACCCTCCATTTTAGTTTCAAACAATTTGTTCAATAAGGCATCAAAGGAAATATTTTTGGCCTTAACAGTAGCATTACCAATACTTTCCAAGGGGCTTGATATAAACATATCGATATCTAATTCATGGCCAATATCATAAATAATACTAGAAATGGGTGTGTTCTCGAAATCGACGTTCAATATTTTTTTATCGGCATCAACCACTGTAAAAAAAAAGTTTGATTTTCTGGAACGCAGTGGTTTAAATTGTCGAATATTTGTAATGCTTTTATCTGCATTATTCTCAGGGGAATAAATCCCCTCTAATTGATCAAATACATAGAAGTTATCTCTGGATTTTGAAGTACTAAGATTATTGGCATAAGCTAATTTATTTAATGCGGCATCAAATGGCATATTTTTGATATAAATAGTCAACATTTGTTTTTCCAAGCCTGGGGCAAAAACTAAATTTTTCCCACTTACATCCATGATTTTTTTGAAAACATCATATAATTTATCTTCTTTTAAATCAAGAGAAAGCAAATTATCAGAAGCATCATATGTTACATCAATTAATTTTTCAACAGGCATCTTCATTGGCTTTTCATACGATTTAACCGAAAGTATGTTCCCCGTAAATTCAATCGTAAGATTATACTCTTTACACAAAAAGACCAACAAATCGCCAACACTCACGTCCGTAAAATTATTGACAATATTTATTTGACTCAAATTTGGAGCAACGCTGATGTTTAATTTATGAAGTTCCGATACGGCTAATAAAAAACTGGAAAGCGAAGCCTCTTTGATGTTGATGTTCACTTTTTCAGAAAGTCCAGGTGCATCAGCATTAATGGCTTCAATATTATTTTTAAGCTGTTGAATTCTGTTTTCCTGAGAAAAATTAATTTGATATACAAATAGAATTAGAATAATGATTATTTTTTTCATGAATTGGGCAAAATTGAATATTCAAATATAGGTTATATATTACAAGAGTAAAGAAAAGACTTCATCTATCGATGTAGTTCCTTTTTGTACCAATGATAAAGCATTTTTTTTCAAAGTAAAAATTTCTTTTTCTTCAATATAACGATCAATAGTCAATTGATTGTTTTTAATCAAAGTCGAAAGTTCATTATCAATGGGAAGAATTTCATAAATGGCTTTTCTTCCAGAATATCCGGTATGATAACAATCTTCACAGCCTACGGCTTCATAATGGCTGAGTAAATTTTCGGGCATTTCAAATCCAGTAGGTAATAATGCCGTTGAAATGGGTTGCTCAGTTTTGCAACGATTACAAAGTTTTCGGATCAAACGCTGAGCAACACTTAGGTTAAGTGTGCTGGCTATCAAAAAAGATGGAATTCCCATGTCAATCAATCGGGACACCGTTGCCCAAGCTGAATTGGTATGTATAGTCGACAATACAAGATGCCCTGTCAAGGCGGCTCGAATGGCCATATTGGCCGTATTCACATCACGAATTTCCCCCACCATAATAATATCAGGATCTTGCCGTAAAAAAGTCCGTAGCGTTGTAGCGAAGTCAAGTCCTATATTTTCACGTAACTGTACCTGATTAATCCCTTCAAGAGTATACTCTATAGGGTCTTCAACGGTTAAAATATTCGTATTGGGAAGATTCAGTTTTTTTAAGGTGGCATATAAGGTGGTTGTTTTACCGGAACCCGTTGGCCCCGAAATAAGAACGATACCATTGGGTTTTTTGATGTTTTCCAAATAAGTGACCAATTCCTTTTCGGTAAAACCGAGTGTACTAATATCAATATGACTGGTGTCTTTACTCAAAATACGTAGAACTACCTTTTCTCCATGTAATGTCGGTAATATAGAAACCCGAATATCAAAATCCACCGTATCGGTTACTATGGTAATACGCCCGTCTTGAGGCAGTCGTTTTTCGGAAATATCAAGTTGTGCTCGTATTTTTATTTTATTGATTAGAATCGGATATTCATCAGGAGCAATATGAAATTGCTCTTTCAACTTTCCATCCAAACGAAAACGTACGCGTGCATTTTTTTCATAAGGTTCAAAATGGATATCACTACTGCCTATTTCCTTAGCATTGAGCACTATTTTCTCCAGAAAATCAACTGAATAATGAATATTAGAAACAGTATTGGATACTGATTTTCGATAATTAGTGCTGAGATACCGATTGATATTTGCTGTAGTTTCAGCTTTCAATTGAGTAGGAAAACCCAATAATATGGATAATTCCGACTGTAAGAGTTCCAGGTTTGCCACATCGGTTTTCAAAATAAGTTCCTTGCCAATTTTCTCCACTGGAATTATCCTGTAGTGATAGGCCTGTGCTGCTTTTACAAGTTGTTGAATTTCGATTGGAATGTTAAAAATGTTCATTTTAATAAGCATATAAAAAATTACTGTCACAAAAAAAACTTATACTGTAGACCACTCCAAAAAATAATGACATATAACCCGCAAGCGGAACTGTTTTTTCGGTCTTCTTAAATTGCAAAATCAAATGCAATAGGAGAGAGAATACCAATGCAAAAACAAAAAGAATCTGGAAGGAAATTATCGAAAAGGAAAAAGCAATAAATATAAAAAAAAGTACATCTCCCAATCCAAAAACTTCTTTTAAAAAAGAGCGCTGTAATTTAAATCTAGTATAAGTATAGCATACAATAAGTAAGAACGATACAAACAATAAATTTAAACTAATATTTAGTAATGCGGTTAAAATATGTACATATTCCATTTGCAAAAAAAAAGCTAAAATCCCTACACTGGGGTAAAGAAACCAAAACACTTCGCGCTCTTTATAATCTTGTATAAAGATGAATAAAAAAACACCTACAAGCAATAATTTCAAAATCCACATCAGTCATTGATTATTTGTTTTGGAAGCCCATTCTGATCAATTTCCCAAACATTAAAAATCCCATTACCGTTAAAATCAGTCAATGCGGTTGCTTTTACCTTAAATTCAGTATCGGAAGAATGCGTTATTTCATAAGAATAATTGGCACTGCCATTCTCTTTTACAGTTTTTGGAGCCTCAAAGTCTATTTCACTAAAATCAGGACTATACTTAGAGTGCGTAAAATAATATTGTCTTTCGGCATTATAAATTGCCTTCAATTGGATTTGCGCTTCCACACTTTTGGCTTTAGTAATCAAAGGCATCAAATTAGGTAACGCAATTAATAATAGAATGCCAATGATGGCTAACACTATTAACATTTCTTGGAGATTAAAGGAACGGATTTTCTTAAAAAGATGTTTTTTCAAAACGAAAATGTTTTAGTTCTAACAAATATATACAATTTATTCAAAACCCACGGTATTATTAAAATAAAAAAAATATTAATTTTCCTATAATTTAGAAAAGTTTTTGTTAATATTGCTGATGTAAGATTTTAATAAAGTAAACAACAACAACAACAACAACAACAACAACAACAACAACAACAACAACAACAACAACAACAACAACAACAACTGACTCCCTCCAAGAAAACGACACGTATTTCTTTCAGATGTATAAAGACGTAAAAATAAAAAACTTATGAAGAAATATTTTATAATTGGATGCCTTATAATTACGAATACTTTCTATTCCCAAATTGAGCCTTTTACAACATCGCCGATAAAATCACCAGAAGCTACAGCATTTGTAAATTCAGATTTTCTACCATTAGATGAGTACTCTGGTAAAACGAATATAACAATACCTCTTTACTCCATTAATTTGGATGGATTAGAAATTCCTATTTCAATATCATATGATACTGGCGGCGCAAAGGTAAACACTACTTCGTCTAATGTAGGTCTTAATTGGTCTTTAAGTGCAGGTGGTTTAATAAACAAAGAAGTTTTTGGCATAGACGATATGGATAGCCAATTTGTAATAAATTCAGAATATTCTTCTACAGGAGTTGCATATGTATCTTATGGTTTTTTAAGGCATTTACTATATTATTCTGACGGATACCCAATTGCTAATGCGGGAATTGATAAGCAACCCGACCAATTTCATGTTATCTCACCAGGGTTGTCGACGACGTTTCTTCACAAATCTGATGGATCACCTATTGAAATAACTAAAAAAAACAATGTAATTAAAAGCCCATTTACTGATCCAAACTTTCTTTTCGAACCGTTTCTACAGACTGGTTTAGGCAGCGGCTTCATGTATTCAAAAGTAAACTTCAAAACTAGCGACGGGTTTAAATTTGGTTTTAAAATTACAAATTCTACTGGTTTTGAATATTCTTTTTATGATGTTGAAAAAACTATTTCATTTCACCACGATATTATAAATGGAAACCAAACAGGAAGTCTTTCACCTGATCCGTACGACATAAATTCGACTATATCAATTGATAATCAGTGCCTAAGCTATTTTATAAACCCTTATCTTGGAAAAGTCAATGCAGATGCTTTTCCAATAATTAGATTATCAAAAATAAGAAATCCAATTTCAAGAAGAGAAGTTAATTTTATCTATGAGGAGAACAAAATTGTTGACAATAATAGGCGCACTGAGGTTCAGCCTGATTTTGTCAGTGGAACTAAAACTATAATATATGAGCATGACTTAACCGTTGAAAAACTAATAAAAGCTATAATTTTTCCCGAAGGAAAAATTGATTTTTATTACGATTCAAATAGGCTAGACGTAAGGGGCGGGAAAATTTTAAAAAAAATTGAGATTAGAAACAATGAAGGAATTTTAATTAAAGGAATCTCATTCGAGCAAAGTTATTATTCAAGTCAATCTGGTTGCAATGATAGTTTTTATTGCACTCGACTTCGATTAGACGGGATCAGCTTTTTTGATAAAAACGAAAAAAATATAAACGGTTATACATTTAATTATAACAGTACTTTACTCCCAAATAGGTACGCTGTTGATCAAGACTATTTAGGTTATTATAATGGCCCAAGTTATATTGCTCCTGCAAATTACAAACCGAAGATTTATTTAAAAGAAAACCAGGGGAAATTTTCTTTTTTACCATTTCCTTTTTCTGGATATAGTTTGACATTAAATGGAAATGGAAGTAAGGTACCTAATCTTACATACGCAAAAGCTGCAAGTTTAGAAAAAATAACTCTCCCTACAGGTGGTTTTAATGTATTTAATTTTGAATTAAATTCATTTGAATTATTTGGCTCTGAAGTTTTATCTCCGGGTTTAAGAATATTTCAACAATCCCTATTTGACAGTAACAATATACTTCAGAAGCAACTAAATTATAGTTTCAATAAGGATAATGGCTTAACATCTGGGCAAATAGCTAATCTTCCAAATTTCGTAAGTACGTCAAGGTATAGTGACGGAGCGAATTGGCTTTTTCAAAATTATAATAACAAACTTGAATTAAATTCCAGTTCTTCATATGTAGGATATTCGCAAGTAAAAATTACAGAATTAAATAATGGCTATAAACTAAATAAATATACAAATATCAATGATTTTCCGAATTCTAATGCAACTCAATTATTTACCTCAACTTTATCCTCAGAGGAATACAATTCTTATTTGTATAAAGTAAATAATGGATTACTCCCTTCTTTGTCGAAAGACTATTCAGCAAAAAGAGGAAATTTATTAAGTCAGGAAATTTTCAATAATAATAGCACATTAATTACTAGCGTAATTAACGAATATAAATATACTATATATGGTGAAATTCCAATTTCCGAAAATTACACTATCAAAAACAGAGGTAGTTATCGTCTAAACAGTGAGCAATATGCAAGTTTCGGAACTTCAATTGATATTCAAAGTAATTTATTAAGTAAAAATACTAAGAATGAATTTTCTCCATCTGGACAAATAATTGAGACTATTAACTATAATTACTACAGTGACAAACCCATTCTTAATGAAAGTATCATAACTAATTCATTAGGGAAAAATATTAAGAAAATATATTACTATCCCTTTGATTCTGAAGTTTCAAGTCTAGCATATATTCCGAATTTGAACAATTTAAATATTCTTAAGCCAATTAAAGAAGCTAATTATAATGATGCCACTTTGATTAGTTCAAGCCTTAACTCATATCAAAATTTAGGTAACAATGTGATAGTTTTAAAGGATTTAAAATTATCAAAAGGTGAAAACCCATTAGAAGTAAAAGAACAATATAATGTTTTTGACAAAAAAGCAAATTTAATAGAATACCAGCGAACGGACGGCACTATCTATACAGTACTATATGGCTACGGTTATGAAAATAAAATTGCCGAAATACTAGGCGCAACATATCAGCAGATACTAATGGCCTTAAACATCAGCAACTTAGAAACACTTCAAAATAAGACAGATAGCGAGCTAATAATTATTTTTAATAATTTAAGAGGATTGTTACCAAATGCTCAAATAACTAGTTATACACACAAGCCGTTAGTTGGAGTAACATCAATAACTGATATAAAAGGACAAACAAATTACTTCGAATTCGACTCCTTAAGTAGATTTATGATTGCTAGAGATAACACACAAAATATTAATAACGAACAACAGTATAATTACGCTAAATCCCCAAGCACTGTACCTATATTTCAAAAAACTTTCTCCGTTGATATTGAAAAAAAACCAACCATCGATTACTTACCGTATACTTCATCAAGTGTTTTTAATCAGTCCCTCAATGCCATTGCGATGGGCGGCAAGGGCGATTACAAATACGAATGGACTTTGTCACCTTCCAATACAATTTTACATACATCTGCTAATTATAACATTAGTATTCCGTGTGGTACTTCTGCTCTATATTCATTAAAAGTTACAGATAGTTACAATAATTCTATTATTAAAACGGTAGCAGTCAATGCTGCAAATTGCAATGAACCCTACTATGCGGGAGTAATTGAGGGGACTTCAGGTGGCAATAACCAGTACGATTTCTGGGTAAACACTGAAGGAGGGTCATTTAAATTTAAATACACATGGTGGTTTACTTCAACAACCACAACACAAGGAGGAAGTACAACAGTAACAAATCACTGCCCTAAATTTTTAACTAACACAGGTAGTAGTTCTATTACTGGAACGCTATATGTACTTATTACAGATTTAGAATCAGGTTACACTGTTCAAAGGTCTAGAGCAGTTACCATTTACCCTGAATTTCAACCAAGTTCTTGCTTTGTAGCAGGAACAAAAATTACAATGTCAAACGGGAATACTACAACTATCGAAAACGTTAAAGTAGGAGACAGCATATTGACCTATAATATCGAAAGACAAAAAATTGAAATAGCCAATGTCGAAAAGATTGTAACCCCTATTCATTCAGAATTTGTTGAATTAAGTTTTGACAATAGCATTACTAATACAAACACTCTTGACCACCCGTATTATGTAAAAAATAAAGGTTGGTGCTCATACGACCCCGAATTAACATTGTCAAACTATGGGCTACATGTAAAGAGATATAAGGAAGGAGATATAGTACTTCATTATGACGAAACAAAAAAGACTACTCATGAAATAAGGATAAAAAAACTAAAATTAATTTCAAAAGAGCAAAAAACATATAATTTACAAAAAGTTTCTAAAAACCATGACTTTTTTGCTAATGGTATATTAGTTCATAACAAAAGTATTCAATAATGAAAAAATACATCTACATATTAATTTTCCAAATGATTGCTTTTTTTGGATTTGCACAGAGCCCTAATGCTAATTCTAACGCTACTACTAAAAAGAAAACAGCAAGCACTTCCAGAGTGGCTATCGATGATGGTAGCGGTGGAGGTGGCTGTACGTATTGCTATCAATGGAATCGTGACGTAGATAATGATGGCTTTGGTGATCCTGAATTTCCTGAATTTGCAGACTACAGGCCTGTAGGTTATGTTGCTAACCAATCGGATTGTAACGATGGCGATTCAGCGATAAACCCAAATACAAGATGGTACGCAGACAATGATCTGGATGGTCTTGGAGACCCCTCTAATTACCTAACACAGTGTCTTAAACCAAGTGATAATTATGTACTTAACAACTCAGACAACTGCCCCTTAGTTTCGGGTACAAGTCCAGACTGCAATAGTTTATCAATTAGAACTTCCCAAGACCAAAACTATATTGTAACTACAAATTATAACGAACCTACTTTAGTTCCTTTTGTTTCACCTACACCCGATAAAGCGTTGGTGAGTGTCACTTACTATGATGGTTTGGGGAGACCCAAACAAAGTATCGCTAGTCGTCAAGGGGGTGATTCTTCAGACATTATTACACACATAGAATATGATGCCTTAGGCCGTCAAGTAAAAGGCTATCTTCCGTATGCTTCATCTAATCCAGGAAATGACTACTTTAAAATAGACGCTAAGACTGCTACTCTAGGGTTTTACAACCAAAGTAAATACGAATACACAGCAAATCCGTTTAGTGATAAGTTGTTTGAAGCCTCTCCTTTAAACCGAGTACAACAGCAAGCAGCACCAGGAAATGACTGGGCATTAGCACAAAATCATACTATAAAACAAGAATATCTTACCAATATAGCTTCTGATCAGATAAAATCACATATAGTTAGTCTCACTTTGGCTAACAATACGTACACACCTACAGTAGCTTTAAATCCTGCCAATAGTGGGTTTTATCTAGCAAATTCACTGTACAAAACGATAACCAAAAACGAAAACTGGACAAGTGGTAAAAATAATACTACAGAAGAATTTACAGATAAAGAAGGTCGCGTAATTTTAAAAAGAACGTTTTCTAATTACACTAATACTCTAGGTGTAATTACTGCAACCGAAGTGCTCCACGACACTTATTATATTTATGATATCTACGGTAATTTAACCTATGTTTTACCTCCTAAAGCAGAGGGATTAATTGACCTCAATACTCTAAATAATTTATGTTACAGGTACATCTATGATTACCGCAACCGCCTAGTAGAGAAAAAAATACCAGGAAAAGATTGGGAATACATTGTTTATGACAACCTCGACAGACCTATACTAACTCAAGATGTTAATTTAAGAACGTTGAACAAATGGTTATTTATCAAGTATGATATGTTCAACAGACCAGTGTATTCTGGGGAATATTTCAATAATTCACAAACAACAAGAAATTTAGTACAAGGCTTAGCCACTGGCACTTTATTTGAAAATAAGCAAACTTCAGCTATAACAATTAACACTACCAATGTATATTATACTAATAGTGCTTTTCCAACTCAGAATATTGATTTATTCACCATCAATTATTATGACGACTATGGCTTTGATTTAAATGGAGGGTCATCAACGATTTCCTATGGCGTAACGCCATCCACAAAAACTAAAGGCCTGCCTACAGGAAGTAAAATTCGTGTTTTAGGGACACCCTCATGGACTACTACGGTGAACTACTATGACACTAAGGGAAGAGCTATTTACAACTACAGTAAAAATGACTTTTTAGCCACAACCAGTACCGTAAAGAGCCAACTTGATTTTGTTGGTAAAATACTAGAAACTACTTCTACACATTTCAGGAGCGGAATCACCACCACATTAGTTGATGCATTCACTTATGACCATGCTGGGAGGTTATTAACCCAAAAGCAGAAAATAAATAATCAAAATCAAGAGGTTATAACTGCAAACAATTATGACAACTTAGGGCAGTTGACCACAAAAGCTGTTGGAGGAACTATTGCGCAAGGAAGACTACAAACTGTAGACTTTAGCTACAACGTACGCGGCTGGCTAAAAGGCATAAACAACGTAAACACTATCGGTACAGATCTTTTTGCTTTCCAGATTAATTACAACAATCCAGTGACAGGCACCCCATTGTATAATGGCAACATCAGCCAAACACTTTGGAAAACTGCCAATGATCCTCAAGGAAATAGCCCAAGGAAGTACAGCTATACTTACGATGCATTAAATCGTCTAAGTGCTGCCATAGACCAGACAAGTATTACCCCTAACAGATACAATGAGAGTTTGAGCTATGACAAAAACGGAAACATAATGGGCATCTTGAGAATGGGTAACACTAATCCAACAGCAACCGCCTTTGGGACCATGGACAATCTGGCTTATACTTACGATGCAGGAAACAAACTCACAAAAGTAGAAGACAGTTCTGGAAGTACAGAAGGATTTAACAATGGCAGCAATATCCCTACAGAATATACTTATGATCTCAATGGTAACATGAAAACTGATGCCAACAAAAACATTACTGGCGTAGCCTACAACTACCTTAATTTACCCACTCAAGTAACAAAATCAGGGGTAAACATAAACTATGAATACGATGCCCTAGGAACAAAACAACAAAAAACGGTAAACGGCATTACTACGGATTACGCAGGAGGCTTTATCTATGAAAACGGAAATATGAAATTTTTCTCCCAACCCGAAGGATATGTAGCAAATAATTCTGGCACTTTTTCATACATTTACCAATATAAAGATCATTTAGGGAATGTACGGTTAAGTTATGGGGATAGTAACAATGATGGAGTAGCTCTTACTAACGAAATTGTAGAAGAAAACAATTATTACCCTTTTGGTTTAAGACAACTTGGTTATAATGGTGGTTTTGCAATAGGTAAAGGTAATCCAACTGCACAGAAGTATAAATTCCAAGGACAAGAGCGTCAAGACGAGCTGGGACTGAACTGGGATAGCTTTAAATATAGAAATTACGATTTTGCGATTGGGCGGTTTATGTCTATTGATCCCGTCAGTGAGGACTACGCCTATAACTCAACTTATGCATTCCAAGAGAATAAAATGGGAATGGGTACTGAACTTGAAGGTAAAGAATTACAGCTTCATAGTTGGCTAGCGATTGATGCTGCGGTAAACCCAAATGGTGTAGGTGCTCATACTATTGGAATAGGTGAAGGATTAGGAAATACAGCCAAAGGTTTGTGGAATTCAGTTACACATCCAATAGAAACAGCAAAAGGTGTTGGTAATACTGCTTTATGGCTTGCTGTTGGATCACAAGCTTCTGGAGCAGTAGATAATTTTCTTGGAACAAATTCAACAGGAGCAGGTAACAATCTATTAAATTCGGTAGTTAATGGTGGTAATAAGTTAGTTAATGGAAATGGACTTGAAAGAGGAGAAGTTATTGGAGAAGTTGCTGGAGCTGTTATCGGTGCTAAAGGTATTGGTGCAGGATTAAAAGCAGGAGCAGCAGCAATTACAACTTCAGATGGATTTTTGATAGGAGGAATAAACATAAAAGCTCCTATTGATATATCAGTTCAAAGGTTTGGCGGACAAATGTCAAGTTCTGGCACTAATTTTTGGGGTGCTAAGATAGGAACTAATTCTTTTGTCAATAGGACTTTTGGTGCTATTAAAACAGAATGGAATCCTCTAACGACATATACTGAAGGTGTAATTCCTAAAGGGACACCTATTAAAGCTGGAATAATCGGTCCACAAAGCGGAGGATTTTATCCTGGAGGGTCATTACAATTTATCACAAAATCAAAAGAAGTTATCGAGCAAACAACTAAAACAATTAACAGATAAGCTAATATGACTAATTTTGATACCCCAATGGACTTCCAAGTAGAAAAAGATTTTGGAAATCATAAATTGAAATATATTAATTTAACCGAGATATGCCAAGGAGGACCAGAAATCGGAAATATAACTATTGATAATAAAGTTATACCATCTGCTTTTTTTGGTGGACCAGCAATTAGTGAGGATGATTTTTTGTATATTCCTATATTCGAAAAAGCTTTTTTTAAACGTGGTTTTAAGATATGCAGAATAAATTTGCAGACTTTAGAGACTATTACTTTTGGCAAAATTAAGGACATTATCTTCTTTGATAAAATTGAAAATAATGTTATTTATTATTATGAAGACTTAAATAGGAATAAAAAATCATTCTATACATTACTGGAATAAACAGTGTAACAACAGAAAAAAGCATAAAAACCACTTCCTTACGGAGTGGTTTTTTGTTATAAATCTAACGCATTAGAAAGCGTTTGTTTAAGTTTTACATTATAAATAGCCATATCAATAATACTAAAAATTGATTGTTTTTGTTTTTCGTCAAGCTGTTCAATTAGCTGTACTTTTTCGATAATAGATTTATCAATAGAATTTATATTCTCTAAACTATTTTCTTGAGTAAAAATATCGGCAAGACTTATGCCGAGGGCATTGGCTATTTTTTCAATAGAAGAACATTGCGGGTCTACTTTTCCGTTTTCAATTTTAGAATATTGGCTTGGGTTCATACTCAAATTAAGAGCTACTTCTTTTTGAGATAATCCTTTAGCTTCTCTTATTTTTTTTATTCTGTCTCCTATATTCATCATTAAAAGTATTTATAACTACACAAAAGTAATGAAAAACAGTCTAATTGTACTTATATAGAATTTTATTAAAAATATAAATGTATTTATATGTACATTTTTATATATTTGCACAATAGACAAATAAGTACAAAAGTTTTTATTATGGAGATAACTGATATAAAACAACAACTATCATTAGAAAGTGTTCTACAATTCTACAACCTAAAACCCGATAAAAACAATATGCTCCGTTGCCCATTCCACGAAGATAGTACAGCGAGTTTACAAGTAAGTTTTAGCCAGAATAAATACAAATGCCACGCTTGCGATAAAAAAGGCGACGTAATACAATTTGTGCAAGATTATGAAAAGCTAACCAAACACGAAGCACTAAAAAAGTGTACTACAATGATAGAAATAAGTCCAAAGTCAAATGTCCAAAGTCCAAAGCAAATAGTAGAACCAAAATCAACGACAATAGTAAACACTTACTTCCTTGAAAAAATGTTTTTAAGTTTTAGAAAAGGCTTGTTATGTAGTGAACCAGCCAAAGAATATTGCACGAGTAGAAATTTAGATTTTGATAAACTGGAAGTAGGTTTTAATAGTGGCCAGTTCCATCACGGCGCAAGAAAAGATGAAAAGTTAATCAATGATGCAATACAATGCGGACTACTGACAATGGCAGGAACCAACTCAAGAACAGGCGGACAAGCGTATAAACCTTTTGGCAATAAATCAATTTTGTTCCCACTCAAAAACAAAGAAAATCAAATTGTATCATTTTACTTTAGAAGTACGATAAACAATGAGAATGCAAAACATTTTTATCTGAAGAACAGACAAGGACTATATCCAAATTATCCAAATCCTGACACCAAAAAACTAATCCTTACTGAAGCTATAATCGACACCGCTAGTTTACTACAAATAGACGAAATAAAAGAAAATTATACACTACTTACAAGTTACGGAACCAACGGACTAAATGAAGAAATCCTAAACGCAATCAAACCTTTAAAACAGTTAGAGGAAATCATTTTCTTTTTTGATGGCGATAAAGCAGGAAACGAAGCCGTTACAAAATACGCTGAAATTTTACGAGAGTTACACCCAACTGTCACACTGAGCGCAGTCGAAGTGCCAAAAGACGAAGACATTAATAGTTTAATTATTGGACACGAAACAGACATTTTAATCCATTTAATCGACCAAAGAAAAGAACTACCTTTTTTATTTTCAATTGAAGAACACCCGAGCCTTGCAAAAGGCGAACAGGCGAAGCAAATTACAGTTAAGAAAGAAATTGAAATAGAAAAAAGAGAGCCAAAACTTCCAACTTCTAACTCCCAACTTCCTACTACTATTGACATTTTAAAACAAGATAATCTACTACAAGAAATCAATAAACTAATCGAACAAAGCGGAATAGTTGGAGAAGCAAACAGCCGATTATTACTATTTATAATTGCAAGTTCATACAAAACAAAACAGCCATTACACGCCATAGTACAAGGAAGCAGCGGAAGCGGAAAAACGCATTTAATCAGTAAAATTGCCGATTTAACCCCACAAGAAGACGTTTTACGATTTACACGAATAACAGAAAGCAGTTTGTACAATTGGGGGGAATATGACTTGGTAAACAAGCTATTAATCATTGAAGATTTAGACGGCTTAAAAGAAGAAGCCCTTTTTGCAATGCGGGAATTAATCAGCAATCAAAGGCTATCAAGTTCGGTATCTATTAAAGATAAAAAGGGAAATATCAAGAGTGTTAAGAAAGAAGTAAAAGGCGTTTTTAGTTCGTTAAGTGCCACAACCAAAGGCGATTTATACGAAGACAATATGAGCCGAAGTTTTTTGTTAGCCGTTGACGAAAGCCAGGACCAAACTGACAAAATCATAAGCTATCAAAACAAGCGAATAGCAGGGGAAATCAACGAAACCCAGCAAGAGAAAGCCAAAGAACAATTACAAAAAATACTCCGAGCTTTAAAAACAGAAGAAGTACAAAATCCGTATGCTACACAAATACAACTGCCCGAGAATGTACACAAAAAACGAAGATTAAACGAAATGTTCCAAAGCATTATCAAGCAAATTACCATCATCAACCAATACCAAAGAAGAACTCAAAATAACAGATTAGTAACCGAGATTGAAGATATAGAAAACGCAGTAGAAATACTTTTTGAGAGTATCATTTTAAAAATAGATGAACTAGATGGAAGTTTAAGACAGTTTTTTGAGAAACTAAAAAAGAAGTTTAAAACCGATGATTTTACACGTTTTGAAGCAATGGAAACCACAGGATTTAAAAAGACACAATTACAACATTACATCAATCAATTAGTACAACTGGAATACATCAAACAATTTGGACACGGCAACAAAGGCTATAAATATAAAATCTTCCACTTTGACGATATACAAAGCGTTAGAAAGAAACTCAAAGATCATTTTATAAAACAGATCCAAAATCTGAAACCGAACACTACCGAACACCAAACGAACACCAAACGAACACTAGAATTATCATAAGACTTTGGACTTTAGACTTTTAAACTTTGGACTATCTTGGCGTTCGGTCGAAATAAAAAGTATAACCTCAAAAACATCATAAGTAATAATGGATGATACAATAAATGACTTTAGAAGAGAATTATTAAACCTGGGATATAGTAAAACGGTAGTAGATAATTATCCAAAATATGCTCAAAAACTATTAGAATATACCAAAGAAACTGCTCTAAAAATAACCGACCAACATATAAAAAACCACTACCAATATCTAAAAACAAAACCAAGCAGAACAACAAAGAAAACCATAAGCGAAAGCCATATCTACAGCCAACTATTAGCCATTAAATTATACTTTGACTATTTAGAAAGAACCAAATACATCAAACAAAATCCATACACTTTACGAATAAAACAAGCCACCAAAAAAGAACGAATCATATTTACTCAAGAAGAAATCCAACTACTCTACAAAAACACTCAAAATTTAGAAGAAAAAACAATATTACACTTGTGTTATGGCTGTGGATTACGAAGAAATGAAGTGGAATTATTGAACTTGAAAGATGTAAATTTTGAACAAAAACTATTATTTATTAGAAAAGGAAAAGGCAAAAAACGCAGGGTAATCCCACTCACAGAAGCTATTGTAAAAGACTTAAAAGAATATTGTATTAATATTGAAACTATTAGAAAAGAAACCCAAGAAAGCTTTTTAATCAATATCCAATCAAACCCCATAAAAGGAAATACTATTTATAAAACTTTTAAAAAAGTACTTCAAAGAACCCAAAGCTTAAAACCCGAAAACTATTGTTTACACTCGCTTCGTCATAGTATTGCAACACATCTTTTAGAAAATGAAATGTCAATCGAAATGGTTCGGGATTTTTTAGGACACAACCAACTCGGAACCACACAGATTTATACACGAATTAATTTTTTAAAAACCAAATTACAGCAATGAGTATAGAGGATTTTTTAAAACAAAGTTTAATGCAAAGTTCTGTTAAAAGCTATATTTATGACATCAATAAATACAAAAAGAACAATAAAAATGCAGACAAATACGACTATCAAAAAGTAATGCAGCATATAGAAATTTTGCGAAATCAGCACAGTGTAAGCAATGTAAAAAGAGTAATCGCTTCCATCAAAAAGTATTATGATTATTTAATTGAAACAGGCAAACGAAAAGACAATCCAGCAAGAGCCATAAGAATACGAGACGGCAAAGAAAACCCAATCCAATTACAGGATTTATTTACTGAAAAAGAACTGCAAATATTGTTAGTTCCAAGAATAGAACGCTATCCATTTTTAACCAAAAGAAACAAAATCATAATGAGTTTATTGGTCAATCAAGGTTTAAGACTTGGAGAAATAGAACACCTAAAAGTAGCTGATATAGATTTAGAAAAAGCAACGATACAAATAAATAAAACAGGAATAACCAACGCCAGAAATTTACCTTTAAAAGCTGAACAAATCCTTTTGTTATATGAATTTATCAATCAGGACAGAAACAAGCTTAAAACCTTTAGAAATGATAAAAATGCTTTATTGTTAGGAAAACTAGGAACACCAATTACAAAAGAAGATGTTGATTATTTAATTAGCACGTATCAAAAACAATCCAAAAAGAAATTAACTACAACAACCATCAGACAAAGTGTAATAGCAAACTTATTTATCAAAAATAATGACCTCAGAATAGCACAACATTTTGCAGGACACAAAAGCCCGGACACAACAGAAAAGTATCGTCAAACAGGATTAAATGCTTTAAAAACGGCTATCGAAAAATTACATCCAATCAAATAAATTTAGGTTTAAAAAGAAACAATCTGCAAATAAACAGCAGAGGAATAAAGCGGTCTCCCTTCGGTCGCTTCCTTTGTTCCGCTGGGCTGTTCCAGTCAGTCGTTCCTCCTTCCATTCCACAGACCACTTGCCACCAAAAAAAAGAGCAGCTTTGAAAAAAAGCAGCTCTTTTTTTGTTGTCTGCGTTCCCAGTCTCCACACGGTCGCTTCCTGCGTTCGTCGGGGCTACTGCGTCCGCAACACAAACCCGCAAGAAAAATGCGGGTCAGTGTTTGCGTCCACCGCCCCTTATTTTTTCAGCGGTTGCTCTTTCGCACAGCCATCGGGGTTTGCTCCGTTATCACTTTGCATTTGAATAAGGAACGCCAAAGGCTGACTTATATTTTTTCCCCGCCGTTACACGCTCGCAGGACTTCTCTTCACTCCGTAAACTCCGCTTCGTTCCCGTCCTGCGGTGGCTGTTCGATTGCCGCAACACCGCGTGGCGCTCCTCGAAAAAAAATTCCGTAAAAACTCCATTTTTTTCTGCGGTGCTTCGGGGTGTTAAGTTGAACCGAATAACTCAATCGCCGTAAGGCTATGCTCATTTTTTTAGAAGAATGCCAGGGAAGTTTATCTAAAAAACAACGTTTTCGTTTTGGCATTCTTCCAAAAAAATAGAGCGCACGATTGAAGACAATCAGCGAAATTTTGGCAAACTCGGAATGTTCGCGCTTTTTTGGAATGGATAATCGATAAAATAATGGAACTTTTTTTTCAATTGAAATAAAAAATCAGCAAATCCAGACGAGCTTTTTTTTTCAACTGAAAACGATTA
This sequence comes from Flavobacterium sp. LS1P28, assembly GCF_003970335.1. Classification (NCBI taxonomy): domain Bacteria; kingdom Pseudomonadati; phylum Bacteroidota; class Flavobacteriia; order Flavobacteriales; family Flavobacteriaceae; genus Flavobacterium; species Flavobacterium sp. LS1P28. The sequence goes on from NZ_RYDI01000004.1 coordinate 196,032, forward strand.
CTTTTACCTCGCAGGAGGCAATGAAGATGAATGTTCTTACCAAAAAGGAAGCAGTCGCGCGAGGATAAATATTGAGCAGGTGCATACAAGTATAAATACAACGGCAAAGAGCGTCAAGACGAGCTGGGACTGAACTGGGATAGCTTTAAATATAGAAATTACGATTTTGCGATTGGGCGGTTTATGTCTATTGATCCCGTCAGTGAGGACTACGCCTATAACTCAACTTATGCATTCCAAGAGAATAAAATGGGAATGGGTACTGAACTTGAAGGTAAAGAATTACAGCTTCATAGTTGGCTAGCGATTGATGCTGCGGTAAACCCAAATGGTGTAGGTGCTCATACTATTGGAATAGGTGAAGGATTAGGAAATACAGCCAAAGGTTTGTGGAATTCAGTTACACATCCAATAGAAACAGCAAAAGGTGTTGGTAATACTGCTTTATGGCTTGCTGTTGGATCACAAGCTTCTGGAGCAGTAGATAATTTTCTTGGAACAAATTCAACAGGAGCAGGTAACAATCTATTAAATTCGGTAGTTAATGGTGGTAATAAGTTAGTTAATGGAAATGGACTTGAAAGAGGAGAAGTTATTGGAGAAGTTGCTGGAGCTGTTATCGGTGCTAAAGGTATTGGTGCAGGATTAAAAGCAGGAGCAGCAGCAATTACAACTTCAGATGGATTTTTGATAGGAGGAATAAACATAAAAGCTCCTATTGATATATCAGTTCAAAGGTTTGGCGGACAAATGTCAAGTTCTGGCACTAATTTTTGGGGTGCTAAGATAGGAACTAATTCTTTTGTCAATAGGACTTTTGGTGCTATTAAAACAGAATGGAATCCTCTAACGACATATACTGAAGGTGTAATTCCTAAAGGGACACCTATTAAAGCTGGAATAATCGGTCCACAAAGCGGAGGATTTTATCCTGGAGGGTCATTACAATTTATCACAAAATCAAAAGAAGTTATCGAGCAAACAACTAAAACAATTAACAGATAAGCTAATATGACTAATTTTGATACCCCAATGGACTTCCAAGTAGAAAAAGATTTTGGAAATCATAAATTGAAATATATTAATTTAACCGAGATATGCCAAGGAGGACCAGAAATCGGAAATATAACTATTGATAATAAAGTTATACCATCTGCTTTTTTTGGTGGACCAGCAATTAGTGAGGATGATTTTTTGTATATTCCTATATTCGAAAAAGCTTTTTTTAAACGTGGTTTTAAGATATGCAGAATAAATTTGCAGACTTTAGAGACTATTACTTTTGGCAAAATTAAGGACATTATCTTCTTTGATAAAATTGAAAATAATGTTATTTATTATTATGAAGACTTAAATAGGAATAAAAAATCATTCTATACATTACTGGAATAAACAGTGTAACAACAGAAAAAAGCATAAAAACCACTTCCTTACGGAGTGGTTTTTTGTTATAAATCTAACGCATTAGAAAGCGTTTGTTTAAGTTTTACATTATAAATAGCCATATCAATAATACTAAAAATTGATTGTTTTTGTTTTTCGTCAAGCTGTTCAATTAGCTGTACTTTTTCGATAATAGATTTATCAATAGAATTTATATTCTCTAAACTATTTTCTTGAGTAAAAATATCGGCAAGACTTATGCCGAGGGCATTGGCTATTTTTTCAATAGAAGAACATTGCGGGTCTACTTTTCCGTTTTCAATTTTAGAATATTGGCTTGGGTTCATACTCAAATTAAGAGCTACTTCTTTTTGAGATAATCCTTTAGCTTCTCTTATTTTTTTTATTCTGTCTCCTATATTCATCATTAAAAGTATTTATAACTACACAAAAGTAATGAAAAACAGTCTAATTGTACTTATATAGAATTTTATTAAAAATATAAATGTATTTATATGTACATTTTTATATATTTGCACAATAGACAAATAAGTACAAAAGTTTTTATTATGGAGATAACTGATATAAAACAACAACTATCATTAGAAAGTGTTCTACAATTCTACAACCTAAAACCCGATAAAAACAATATGCTCCGTTGCCCATTCCACGAAGATAGTACAGCGAGTTTACAAGTAAGTTTTAGCCAGAATAAATACAAATGCCACGCTTGCGATAAAAAAGGCGACGTAATACAATTTGTGCAAGATTATGAAAAGCTAACCAAACACGAAGCACTAAAAAAGTGTACTACAATGATAGAAATAAGTCCAAAGTCAAATGTCCAAAGTCCAAAGCAAATAGTAGAACCAAAATCAACGACAATAGTAAACACTTACTTCCTTGAAAAAATGTTTTTAAGTTTTAGAAAAGGCTTGTTATGTAGTGAACCAGCCAAAGAATATTGCACGAGTAGAAATTTAGATTTTGATAAACTGGAAGTAGGTTTTAATAGTGGCCAGTTCCATCACGGCGCAAGAAAAGATGAAAAGTTAATCAATGATGCAATACAATGCGGACTACTGACAATGGCAGGAACCAACTCAAGAACAGGCGGACAAGCGTATAAACCTTTTGGCAATAAATCAATTTTGTTCCCACTCAAAAACAAAGAAAATCAAATTGTATCATTTTACTTTAGAAGTACGATAAACAATGAGAATGCAAAACATTTTTATCTGAAGAACAGACAAGGACTATATCCAAATTATCCAAATCCTGACACCAAAAAACTAATCCTTACTGAAGCTATAATCGACACCGCTAGTTTACTACAAATAGACGAAATAAAAGAAAATTATACACTACTTACAAGTTACGGAACCAACGGACTAAATGAAGAAATCCTAAACGCAATCAAACCTTTAAAACAGTTAGAGGAAATCATTTTCTTTTTTGATGGCGATAAAGCAGGAAACGAAGCCGTTACAAAATACGCTGAAATTTTACGAGAGTTACACCCAACTGTCACACTGAGCGCAGTCGAAGTGCCAAAAGACGAAGACATTAATAGTTTAATTATTGGACACGAAACAGACATTTTAATCCATTTAATCGACCAAAGAAAAGAACTACCTTTTTTATTTTCAATTGAAGAACACCCGAGCCTTGCAAAAGGCGAACAGGCGAAGCAAATTACAGTTAAGAAAGAAATTGAAATAGAAAAAAGAGAGCCAAAACTTCCAACTTCTAACTCCCAACTTCCTACTACTATTGACATTTTAAAACAAGATAATCTACTACAAGAAATCAATAAACTAATCGAACAAAGCGGAATAGTTGGAGAAGCAAACAGCCGATTATTACTATTTATAATTGCAAGTTCATACAAAACAAAACAGCCATTACACGCCATAGTACAAGGAAGCAGCGGAAGCGGAAAAACGCATTTAATCAGTAAAATTGCCGATTTAACCCCACAAGAAGACGTTTTACGATTTACACGAATAACAGAAAGCAGTTTGTACAATTGGGGGGAATATGACTTGGTAAACAAGCTATTAATCATTGAAGATTTAGACGGCTTAAAAGAAGAAGCCCTTTTTGCAATGCGGGAATTAATCAGCAATCAAAGGCTATCAAGTTCGGTATCTATTAAAGATAAAAAGGGAAATATCAAGAGTGTTAAGAAAGAAGTAAAAGGCGTTTTTAGTTCGTTAAGTGCCACAACCAAAGGCGATTTATACGAAGACAATATGAGCCGAAGTTTTTTGTTAGCCGTTGACGAAAGCCAGGACCAAACTGACAAAATCATAAGCTATCAAAACAAGCGAATAGCAGGGGAAATCAACGAAACCCAGCAAGAGAAAGCCAAAGAACAATTACAAAAAATACTCCGAGCTTTAAAAACAGAAGAAGTACAAAATCCGTATGCTACACAAATACAACTGCCCGAGAATGTACACAAAAAACGAAGATTAAACGAAATGTTCCAAAGCATTATCAAGCAAATTACCATCATCAACCAATACCAAAGAAGAACTCAAAATAACAGATTAGTAACCGAGATTGAAGATATAGAAAACGCAGTAGAAATACTTTTTGAGAGTATCATTTTAAAAATAGATGAACTAGATGGAAGTTTAAGACAGTTTTTTGAGAAACTAAAAAAGAAGTTTAAAACCGATGATTTTACACGTTTTGAAGCAATGGAAACCACAGGATTTAAAAAGACACAATTACAACATTACATCAATCAATTAGTACAACTGGAATACATCAAACAATTTGGACACGGCAACAAAGGCTATAAATATAAAATCTTCCACTTTGACGATATACAAAGCGTTAGAAAGAAACTCAAAGATCATTTTATAAAACAGATCCAAAATCTGAAACCGAACACTACCGAACACCAAACGAACACCAAACGAACACTAGAATTATCATAAGACTTTGGACTTTAGACTTTTAAACTTTGGACTATCTTGGCGTTCGGTCGAAATAAAAAGTATAACCTCAAAAACATCATAAGTAATAATGGATGATACAATAAATGACTTTAGAAGAGAATTATTAAACCTGGGATATAGTAAAACGGTAGTAGATAATTATCCAAAATATGCTCAAAAACTATTAGAATATACCAAAGAAACTGCTCTAAAAATAACCGACCAACATATAAAAAACCACTACCAATATCTAAAAACAAAACCAAGCAGAACAACAAAGAAAACCATAAGCGAAAGCCATATCTACAGCCAACTATTAGCCATTAAATTATACTTTGACTATTTAGAAAGAACCAAATACATCAAACAAAATCCATACACTTTACGAATAAAACAAGCCACCAAAAAAGAACGAATCATATTTACTCAAGAAGAAATCCAACTACTCTACAAAAACACTCAAAATTTAGAAGAAAAAACAATATTACACTTGTGTTATGGCTGTGGATTACGAAGAAATGAAGTGGAATTATTGAACTTGAAAGATGTAAATTTTGAACAAAAACTATTATTTATTAGAAAAGGAAAAGGCAAAAAACGCAGGGTAATCCCACTCACAGAAGCTATTGTAAAAGACTTAAAAGAATATTGTATTAATATTGAAACTATTAGAAAAGAAACCCAAGAAAGCTTTTTAATCAATATCCAATCAAACCCCATAAAAGGAAATACTATTTATAAAACTTTTAAAAAAGTACTTCAAAGAACCCAAAGCTTAAAACCCGAAAACTATTGTTTACACTCGCTTCGTCATAGTATTGCAACACATCTTTTAGAAAATGAAATGTCAATCGAAATGGTTCGGGATTTTTTAGGACACAACCAACTCGGAACCACACAGATTTATACACGAATTAATTTTTTAAAAACCAAATTACAGCAATGAGTATAGAGGATTTTTTAAAACAAAGTTTAATGCAAAGTTCTGTTAAAAGCTATATTTATGACATCAATAAATACAAAAAGAACAATAAAAATGCAGACAAATACGACTATCAAAAAGTAATGCAGCATATAGAAATTTTGCGAAATCAGCACAGTGTAAGCAATGTAAAAAGAGTAATCGCTTCCATCAAAAAGTATTATGATTATTTAATTGAAACAGGCAAACGAAAAGACAATCCAGCAAGAGCCATAAGAATACGAGACGGCAAAGAAAACCCAATCCAATTACAGGATTTATTTACTGAAAAAGAACTGCAAATATTGTTAGTTCCAAGAATAGAACGCTATCCATTTTTAACCAAAAGAAACAAAATCATAATGAGTTTATTGGTCAATCAAGGTTTAAGACTTGGAGAAATAGAACACCTAAAAGTAGCTGATATAGATTTAGAAAAAGCAACGATACAAATAAATAAAACAGGAATAACCAACGCCAGAAATTTACCTTTAAAAGCTGAACAAATCCTTTTGTTATATGAATTTATCAATCAGGACAGAAACAAGCTTAAAACCTTTAGAAATGATAAAAATGCTTTATTGTTAGGAAAACTAGGAACACCAATTACAAAAGAAGATGTTGATTATTTAATTAGCACGTATCAAAAACAATCCAAAAAGAAATTAACTACAACAACCATCAGACAAAGTGTAATAGCAAACTTATTTATCAAAAATAATGACCTCAGAATAGCACAACATTTTGCAGGACACAAAAGCCCGGACACAACAGAAAAGTATCGTCAAACAGGATTAAATGCTTTAAAAACGGCTATCGAAAAATTACATCCAATCAAATAAATTTAGGTTTAAAAAGAAACAATCTGCAAATAAACAGCAGAGGAATAAAGCGGTCTCCCTTCGGTCGCTTCCTTTGTTCCGCTGGGCTGTTCCAGTCAGTCGTTCCTCCTTCCATTCCACAGACCACTTGCCACCAAAAAAAAGAGCAGCTTTGAAAAAAAGCAGCTCTTTTTTTGTTGTCTGCGTTCCCAGTCTCCACACGGTCGCTTCCTGCGTTCGTCGGGGCTACTGCGTCCGCAACACAAACCCGCAAGAAAAATGCGGGTCAGTGTTTGCGTCCACCGCCCCTTATTTTTTCAGCGGTTGCTCTTTCGCACAGCCATCGGGGTTTGCTCCGTTATCACTTTGCATTTGAATAAGGAACGCCAAAGGCTGACTTATATTTTTTCCCCGCCGTTACACGCTCGCAGGACTTCTCTTCACTCCGTAAACTCCGCTTCGTTCCCGTCCTGCGGTGGCTGTTCGATTGCCGCAACACCGCGTGGCGCTCCTCGAAAAAAAATTCCGTAAAAACTCCATTTTTTTCTGCGGTGCTTCGGGGTGTTAAGTTGAACCGAATAACTCAATCGCCGTAAGGCTATGCTCATTTTTTTAGAAGAATGCCAGGGAAGTTTATCTAAAAAACAACGTTTTCGTTTTGGCATTCTTCCAAAAAAATAGAGCGCACGATTGAAGACAATCAGCGAAATTTTGGCAAACTCGGAATGTTCGCGCTTTTTTGGAATGGATAATCGATAAAATAATGGAACTTTTTTTTCAATTGAAATAAAAAATCAGCAAATCCAGACGAGCTTTTTTTTTCAACTGAAAACGATTACTTTTACCTCGCAGGAGGCAATGAAGATGAATGTTCTTACCAAAAAGGAAGCAGTCGCGCGAGGATAAATATTGAGCAGGTGCATACAAGTATAAATACAACGGCAAAGAGCGTCAAGACGAGCTGGGGCTTAACATGTACGACTATGGTGCAAGAAATTACGACCCTGCACTTGGTCGTTGGATGAACATTGACCCATTAGCGGAGAAATCACGTAGGTTCAGCCCTTACACGTATGCTCTTAATAATCCCGTTTTCTTTGTAGACCCCGATGGGATGGAAGCTACTGATTGGATTAAAAAAGGTAAAGATATTTTTTATGATTCGGCTGTAACTTCCCAAGCTGAGGCAACTGCAAAATATGGTGAAAATGCTACACATTTAAACGAAGGATCAACTCTAACGGGTACTAAAGATGGGAAAACGGAATATCAATACACTTTTCATGATAATGGTACAGTTTCAAATGAAAATGGAGAAACAATGAGTACTAAAGAAAACACTAAAACTGAGGCAGGAACAACTATTATTGGTTCTGACAGGAAAAGCGGTTTTAAAGTTTCGTATGGGCTAAATGGAGCACTTGGTGGAGGATGGGGCTTTGATGCTGGTATTGTAAAAGATTCAGGAGGAAATGTTGGTTTCTTTTTAAGTAGTAATTCAAATGTTGGATTTGGAGCAGACACAGGTTTTAGTTTTGGTACTGTAAAATCACAACATACTGGTCCATTTTTATTAGAGGATACTGGAGGACAATCACTATCTGCAAGTGTTGGAATTGAATCTCCAATAGGGGGACTTGGTTTGAATTATGGAGGAACTTTTTCTTCAAGTTTGTCTCCTGCCCAAAGGCTTAATTTAGGAAATTATGGTACAAGCGATACTGGAAGAGGTAATACTGAAGGTAGTCGTTCTTTTGCAACCAGTCCTTCAGCAAAAGTTTCAGCTGGAGCAATGTATAGAAAATCAAACGTTCATGTATGGAGTCTGAATTAAAAGTTAATAGAAAAATGAGAATTATATTAACAACATTCATAGTGCTGTTAATTATATATTTTATTGTTAGTTTGTCTTTTGGCAAGTCTGAAAATTTAGAATCAGATAATATAAAAAAACAATCGTATAAAGGTTACATAGTAGAAAAATTTATTGATAAACCTGACCATTTTGGAAATAAAATCATTCTTAAAAATGGGAATAAACAACCTATACATTGGAAATTTTCAGTTTTTTTGGAAGTTGGAGATTCAGTTTTAAAAAAAGAGGGAGATTCATTTGTAACAGTATATAAAAAAGATGGGGAGCTGATTACTTATGATTTAGTACATAATAAGATTCAAAATGAAAAATAAATTTTATAGTTTTATTTTTATATGTTTTTCTTTACTTGTTATTTCTTGTGAAGCAAATTCTAATAATGTAAAGTTAGCTGAAAAGATTGCTGATGATTTTTATGTTTTAGAGAAAACAAAAGATTATAAATCAATTGACCTATTAATGAGTTATCAATTTTATCAGGTCACGCCATATGAAAAATTTGTAAACTTTTTAAAAGTTAAAAGGGAGGTTACAGGTGGTTTTAAACATAAAAAACTAGAAAGTTATAATGTGGTTATCATTTCTGGCTCAAATAATAGAATTGTATTAAATTATGAAGTTGAATACCAAAAAAAGAAAATGACTGAACAATTCATAATGGAAAATAATGATGGTGATTTTAAAATAATAAATTATGTTTTAAAATAGAGTATGCCAATTCCTGAACTGTTTCTTAACTGTATAGGTGCTATGCGAAGTTGGTAGTGTTTTGGACATGCTAACTTAGCCATCACATTAAGTTAAGAAATAATCTTAATTTTAGCCTATGAAACAAGTCCGCAAAATT
>NZ_RYDI01000005.1:0-182397 GCF_003970335.1 Flavobacterium sp. LS1P28
TCTTTAATAGATGATTCAATGATTCAGAAAGCTGTTAAAAAGCATGATTCCGATAGGTATGTCAAGCATTTCAAATGGAAGGATCATTTGTTTAGTATGGTTTTTGTTGTTTAGAAAAGTGTAATTCTTTGAGTGAAGTTGTCGGAGCAAAAGTTTAATTTAATATTGTTAAACAATTTTAGGAGGTTGCCAGAAGTCAGCTGCGAATTGAGAAGTAAAAACTGATTGGTAAGTAAAATTTTGGTTAGTTGAAATTTCAGGTTTAGATATTTCAGCAAGTTGATTTGTAGAACATTGCAACACACAAGAACTGCAAACTTGAAAAGGATTACAAGATTTTCCCGAACGGTCGTCTTTTTGTTTTTGTTGGCTGGATGATTTTTCGTTGTCAGCAATCGGTTTGGATTGTCTGTCACAACAAGTTTGTTCATTGTTATTTTGCAATGAAATCAGATCTATTGCTGGCTTAATAGGGAGGAATAAAATTATTGTTGCTAATATGAGTGTTGAAAATTTCATTGCTTTGCAAATATATGACGTTTATATATTAGTTGTGTGAAATGATTCGAAACCGTATAAAAAATAGATAAACCGACAAAAGAGTACATCAATCCCAAAAAAACAAAATTATTGTTTGTACATTTGCAACGATGAAAGGATACATTAAAATAGTACTTCTAATTCTGATATCGTGTTGCTATATCAACACCGTATTTGAATTTTCGGATACCGAGGAGAAGGCTAATTTTGAAAATGAAAGTCACGCCTATATTCAACAATTTAGTAACATAACCCTTGTAAACAGCGTAACGCAAAGTATTCCAAATTGCGACATTAATTATGATGCGCCAATTCAATGCTATTTAAGTGTAATTCTACCTGCATCAAAATGCAATTCATTCTACAAAAGCCCTTTCTTTTCAAAACCGGATAGGCTTTTTATCCTATATTCTTCTTACTTGATTTGATGATTTTTTGATTTGACTTTTTTTGGCAATTGCTACGCAGTTGCCAGTTTTACTATTTCAGAACAATTCTATTTAAATCAAAAATGAAAAAAATAATATTCATTCTTTTGCTATTTCCATTTTTAGCAACAGCCCAAAACACTTTTAAAGCCATTATCAAAGATGAAAAAACAAAAGAAGCCCTTGATAGCGTTTCTGTATTCTTAAATGGAACTCAAAACGGCTCAACTTCTGACGAAAAAGGATTTGTAGTTCTTGAAAACATCCCCAACGGTAAACAAACCATTGTGTTCAGTTCTTTTGGTTACCGAAAAATTGAAAGAAATATTTTATTTCCTCAAAATGAAACCATTGAAATATTTCTTGAACCAACATCGGAAGAATTAGAAGAAGTTAAAGTTACCTCAACAAGAAGTAGCCGAACAATAAAAAACACTCCGACTCGAATCGAAGCGATTGTAGCGGGCGAATTAGAAGAAAAATCTTCAATGCAACCCGGAAATATCAAAATGTTACTTACCGAAAGTACAGGAATTCAAACCCAACAAACTTCCCAAGTCTCGGGAAGTGCAAGTATTCGCATTCAAGGATTAGACGGAAAATATACGCAACTTTTACAAGACGGATTTCCTTTGTACTCGGGTTTTGCAAGTGGCTTGAGTATTTTACAGATTCCGCCACTCAATTTAAAGCGTGTAGAAGTTATCAAGGGTTCAACATCGACCCTTTACGGGGGTGGAGCAATTGCGGGATTAATAAACCTGATTACAAAAGAGCCTACTGATAAAAGAGAAATTTCATTTTTGGCGAACGTAAATCAAACACAAGCGTTAGATTTAAGCGGTTTTTATGCTGATAAACACAAAAAATCAGGACTTACAATGTATGTTTCGAGCAATTCTCAAAATGCTTATGATGTGAATCATGACGGATTTTCTGATATTCCAAAATTTGACAGATATACCATAAGTCCAAAATTTTTCTATTATCCAAACGAAAAAACAACATTTAGTTTAGGTGTAAATGCAGGATTTGAAAAACGAATTGGAGGAGATATGCAAGTGATTGATAACAAATCAGATGCTACGCATACGTTCTTTGAGCGAAATAACAGTAATCGATATTCGACACAAGCAAAATTTGAAAAAACATTTGACAATAAAAATATATTGACAATTAAAAATAGCGTTGGATATTTTAACCGAAAAATAGAAAAACAAACTTATAATTTTGAAGGGCAACAAGTAGCTACTTTTACAGAAGCCAATTATTTAATCCCTAACGAAAAATCAGAATGGAATTTGGGAGCGAATTTAGTTTCGGATAATTTTAAACAAATGAATTTAGTGGCTGACAAGTTAGACTATTACAATGCTGCCTTTGGTGTTTTTGCTCAAAACAATCTGAACATAACCGAAAAATTCATTTTGGAAAGCGGATTGCGTTTAGACATTACAAACAGAAGCAATGTTTTTGTTTTGCCTCGTCTGTCATTATTATATAAAATCAACGAAAAATTATCTTCACGATTTGGCGGTGGTTTAGGTTACAAATCACCTACCATTTTCTCGGAAGAAACCGAAGAAAAATCATTTCAAAATATAAATTCACTTGACTTTTCAAAAGTAAATCCTGAAAAATCGTATGGATTAAATGCTGATATTAATTACAAAACTACCATTTTTGATGAAGTAAGTTTTGCCATTAATCAAATGTTTTTTTACACCATTATCAAAAATCCGTTGGTTCTTAATCCAGTTCCCCTGACGGTAAATTATGCCTTTGAAAATGCCAACGGAAATATAGAAACCAAAGGTTTTGAAACAAACGTAAAGCTTCGTTTTGAGGATATTTCTTGTTACATTGGCTACACTTACATTGACGCTCAGAAAAATTTTGATAATAATTCAACCATAAATCCATTAACGGCAAAACATCGAATAAACGCAAACGTAATGTATGAATGGGAAGAAAAATTGCGAATTGCTTACGAGGTTTTTTATGTTGGAAATCAGTATTTGACAAACAACGAAAAAGTTAGGGATTATTGGGTTATGGGAGTTTCAGGAGAATACAAATTCAAGTATTTTAGTTTATTTTTGAACCTTGAGAACTTTTTGGACAGTCGACAATCGAGAAATGAAAACATGTATTCTGGGACAATTCAAAACCCACAATTTAGGGAAGTTTACACGCCAACAGACGGATTTATTTTAAACGGTGGAATAAAAATTAAGCTGTAAAAAACCAAATGAAAACAAAATTAATCACACGAACCGTCTGGATATTACCCCTGATGACTCTGATATGTCGGTAACGATAGCGGAGATTTGCAATCTGTGCCCGAAAACTGAATCAAGTAAAATAAAAAAGCCACTTCATTACGGAATGGCTTTTGGTTTTTATAGCGTTGATACATTTTTAGCAAAAAAGTCTTTGAATTTTTTATTGATGAACATCTTTTCAATGAGTTTAAAGATGGTTTGTTTGTCATCTTCTTCGAGTTGCTGGATTGAATATTTTAGCTTGATGGATTAATAATTAAAGATGCGTAAGTTGGTTTTTTAGGAAAGAGCATTAAAATCAACATCGTGTATTTTTTGAATAGTAACTTTTTGCAAAACTAACGGAGGGTTATTTTGAAAAAAATCTACAAAATCAATTTTTACTACCCACCTAAATAAGTACATTTATGTTGAAAAAGAGAACCCAAAATTTATCTTAATCAACAGTAATAAGTGCCAAAAAATTGAAGTTATTATCTAAAACAGAATGTTACGCCAATAAAAAACACTTCTTATTAAAAATAGTTGCTAATTTGAATTTATAAAACCAATCAAACGCTTATTTTTGCGCTATGGCAAAGAAAAATACAGACAAAGTTGTCTTTCATCAAATAAAAGTCCTTGATGCTGGTGCAAAAGGTGTTTCGGTAGCAAAGGCTCCCGATGGTAAAGTAGTTTTTATCCCGAATGTGGTTCCGGGTGACGTGGTTGATGTGCAAACTTTTAAGAAGCGCAAGGCGTATTACGAGGGAAAAGCAGTTCATTTTCATGAATATTCGGAGCATCGTGTTGCACCTATTTGCGAGCATTTTGGTGTTTGTGGCGGTTGTAAATGGCAGAATATGAAATACAGCCAACAATTGCATTACAAACAAAACGAAGTGAAAAATCATTTGCAACGCATTGGAAAAATAGAACTTCCTGAATTTGAGTCAATTCTTGGTTCGGAAAAGCAATTTTTTTACAGAAACAAAATGGAATTTTCATTTTCGAACAGCCGTTGGTTGACCGAAGCGGAAATTGGCAGCACCGAAGATCTAGGAAATAGAAACGCACTTGGTTTTCATATTCCGAAAATGTGGGATAAAATTCTGGACATCAACAAATGTCATTTGCAAGAAGATCCATCGAATGCCATTAGAAACGAAGTAAGAGACTTTGCCAATGCGCATGGACTGACTTTTTTTAATCCAAGAGCACATGAAGGTTTGCTTAGAACGCTGATGTTGCGAACCGCTTCTACAGGTGAAATCATGGTTTTGATCCAGTTTTTCGAAAACGATAAAACCAACAGAGAATTACTTCTGGATCATCTTCACAAGAAATTCCCACAAATCACTTCGCTGCAATACGTTATCAATAATAAAGCCAACGATACTTTATACGATACGGATATAAAATTATATAAAGGAAGAGATTACATCTTGGAAGAAATGGAAGGATTGAAATTCAGTATTAACGCCAAATCTTTTTATCAAACCAACTCTGACCAAGCCTATGAATTGTATAAAATAACGCGCGATTTTGCCGGACTTACCGGAAACGAAATCGTGTATGATTTATACACCGGAACTGGAACAATTGCACAGTTTGTATCTAAGAATGCCAAAAAAGTTATTGGAGTTGAAAGTGTTCCTGAAGCCATTAAAGATGCCAAATTAAATGCGGAACGCAATGAAATTACTAATTGTGAGTTCTTTGTAGGTGATATGAAAGTGGTTTTCAACGATAGTTTTATAGCACAAAATGGACACCCTGATGTGATTATTACTGATCCGCCAAGAGACGGAATGCATAAAGACGTAATTGAACAAATCATGAAGATTGCGCCTGATAAAGTAGTTTATGTCAGTTGTAATTCGGCAACACAAGCGCGTGATTTGGCGTTGATGGATGAGAAATACAAAGTGACCCGGGTACGTCCTGTGGATATGTTTCCACAAACACATCATGTAGAGAATGTTGTACTTTTAGAAAGAAGAAAATAGTGGTCAGTTTGCAGTTTTTAGTATTCAGAACTTAAATTACGGAACACTAAAAACGGCACACTGAACACTGAATAGTATTATATGAAAAAAACATTTTTATTGTTATTGTTTTTCGTTTTCGCTTTTTCCAGTTGTGAGAAAGATGATATTTGTGATGCAAATACCCAAACTACACCAAGATTAGTGATAGAGTTTTATGATTTTTCAAATCCTTCTGTTCTAAAAAATGTAACAAATCTAAAAGTAGTTGGTGAAGGAATGACGGATGGAATTGTTTTTAATGGTCTCCAAACTACCAGTGCAAATAAGATTTCGATTCCATTGAAAACAGCCAAAACTAGCACCAGTTATAGTTTTACGCTGAACTCTGGAAATCCTAATTCGGCATTGGTTGATAAAGATAATATACAATTTAAGTATACTACACAGGAACTTTTTGTCTCCAGAGCCTGTGGCTACAAAACAATATTCACATTGGATCCAACAAATCCATATACCCATACTGATGCAACAACGGCAAATCAAAAATGGATACAATTTATATCGGTTGAAAGAAGTAACATCGAAAATGAAAATGAAATACACATTAAGATCTTTTTTTAGTTTTGGTCTCCTGTTGTCGTTGACTTTGATGCAAGCGCAAGAGAAAACACCTGTGAAAGATAGCACGAAAACTACCCAAACAGATGAAATCATTCCCGAAACTCCATTGCAGCGGGTTGGAATCAATACGGAACCAAAAAATAACGATTCGATTCCCATAAAAACAGATCGCTATGGGATACGTGTAGGAGTTGATTTATTCAAACTGACGCGAGCTTTGTATGACCAAAATTATAAGGGAATTGAATTTGTAGCCGACTATAGGTTGACTAAAAAATATTTTTTAGCGGCCGAAATTGGTAATGAAAATAAAACTACAGATGATGATCGCGTCAATTTTACCACCAAAGGTTCCTACATAAAAGCCGGTTTTGATTATAATGCTTATGAAAACTGGCTGGATATGGAAAATGTGATTTCTATAGGAATGCGCTACGGTTTTAGCACATTTAATCAGGAATTAAACAGCTATCGCATCTACAATGCAAACCCTTATTTTGGTGAAGTCCCGGAAATTGTATCCGGCAAAAAGTTCAATGGACTATCCGCCAGCTGGATTGAAGTGGTGGCTGGAATAAAAGCTAAAGTATTTGACAACGTATTTATGGGATTCAGCCTTCGATTGAACCGATTAGTAACCAATAAAGAACCGGAAAATTTTTCCAACTTATATATTCCTGGATTCAACAGAACTTATGATGGCAGTTTTGGAGTAGGATTCAATTATACAGTGACGTATTTTGTCCCTATTTATAAGAAAAAAGTAGCACCTTTTGCAGTCCCAAAAAAGTAGATAAAATATAACCGCCAATTTGCTAATTTTTAGTTTTATAAGAATTAGAGATTTAGCGGTCACTATTTTAAAGTAGAATATATTAAGATTTCTAAGCGCTATCCTATTTCCTTAATTCCTTTCATCAAAATCCACTTCATGAATAATTTCTCTCCGTCTTTGGTTTTTATCGCATGGAATTTTGGTGATAAAAGTGTTCCTATGACAAATGCAGTTAACGGAATCCATAATCCGGTTAAATTCGTGTAATGTTCCACTACATATCTCGCAGAAATAAATAAAATCGCAAAACATCCCAATTGATATAAGAATGCTCGTATTTGTAATTTAGTCATTTTTTAAGTTTTAAAATTTTAAATTCAAAGGTCGAAAGTAAAAACAGAATACTAGTTTATTCAGCATTATCAGTTGTTACCTGAAACTTTGTTCTTTTACTGCCTTCATACATTTCGTATTTTACTAAACGGGCTTCTAAGCCGGCATTGAAAAGTTTAATTTTTCTGGAAGGTTTTAGACCTACATATTTCAAAGCTTCCAAGTTTGCTGTAATCATCCAAGCATTCGTGCCAGGGTAGTTTTTCTTTAAAGTATCGCCAATGTTTTTGTAGAATTCTTCCATGTGAATATCCAATCGCTCATCATACGGCGGATTGAAAACAATATGAAGTTTCCCTTCGGAAGACTTCTCGGTATCAAAAAAGTTTTGTTCCTCGATAGAAATATACTCCTCCAGATTGGTATTCTTGATATTGTCTTTGGCTTTTTGAACGGCACTTGGTGCTTTATCATAGCCTTTTATGCTGTAATGAAACTCCCTAACGCGTTTTAATAAACTGTCTGAAATACTATCAAACAAATCATTGTCCCAATCGTTCCATTTTTCGAAAGCAAATTCCTTACGGTTGATATTTGCCGGAATATTACAGGCAATCATTGCTGCTTCAGCCAGAAATGTTCCGGAACCACACATTGGATCTAAAAAATCCGTTTGACCGTCCCAACCAGAAAGCAGTAGAATTCCTGCAGCCAAAACCTCGTTTATAGGAGCAATATTGGTAGCAGTTCTATATCCACGTTGGTTCAACGGATTACCTGATGTATCCAGTGCTACTGAAACCTGGTCTTTATCAATATGAATATTGATTCTCAAATCAGGATGTACTTTATCAATGCTAGGTCGTTGCCCAGTTCTCTCTCTGAACTGATCCACAATTGCATCTTTACATTTTTGAGAAACAAATTCCGTGTGGTTAAAATATTCTGAATGCACGGTGGTATCAATCACAAAAGTCTGATTAGCACCAATCAATTTAGACCAATTGACTCCCGAAATTCCTTTGTATAAAGCCTGTTCATTATTAGCCTTGAAAAAATAAATTGGCTTTAGGATTTTCAAAGCCGTGCGCAAAGATAAATTCGCTTTGTACATGAACCCTTTATCGCCTTTAAAACTTACCATTCTCACACCTTGCTCTACGTTTTGTGCACCAAGGATTTGCAATTCTTTTGCTAATATTTCTTCAAAACCAAAAAAGGTTTTGGCAATCATTTTATAATTATTTTCCATTTGCGCCCTTTACCCCTCAAAGGGGAAATTGTTATCGTTATATTCGGCAAAAATACACTAAATTTGCATCAATCGAATTAATTGAAAAAGAATAAATGTCTGCAGCACAAAATCCGCCAACTGAAAACCAACTGAAATCAACTGAAAACTGGTATACTTCCTGGTTTGACACTCCGTATTATCACATTCTGTACAAAGACCGAAACTATAGAGAAGCACAGATTTTCATGGATAATTTGACGCATTATCTCAACTTGCCTGAAAAAGCTAATGTATTGGATTTAGCCTGTGGCAAAGGCAGACACTCTATTTATTTGAATCAATTAGGTTTTACGGTTTTGGGTGCGGATTTATCAGAAAACAGCATTGCCGAAGCTACTAAAAATGCAAATGAAACCCTTCATTTCAAAGTACATGATATGCGGGAACCTTTTGATGAAAAATACGATGCCATTTTTAATTTATTTACTAGTTTTGGTTATTTCGAAAATGACCAAGATAACCTGACTACGCTAATCGCAATCAAAGAAAGCCTATCGGAATATGGATTTGCTGTGATTGACTTTATGAACGTCACCCAAGTTATCGAAACACTGGTTCCCGAAGAAACTAAAACGGTCGAAGGAATCGATTTTCACATGAACCGTTATCTGAAAGAAGGATATCTGTATAAAGAAATTAAATTTGAAGACAAAGGACAAAAGTTTCACTTTACCGAAAAAGTTAAAGCATTAAACCTAAAAGATTTTGAGATGTTAATGGAAGAAGCCGGTATTTATTTGTTAGATATTTTTGGCGATTACAAATTAAAAAAATTCCATAAAACAGATAGTGAACGACTAATCATGATTTTCAAATAGTTGTTGGGTTAATTGGTTAATCGTTTATAAGGTTAATCAAAAAAATAAACCGGAAGAAGATCAACAAATAAACGATTCAACAAAGAATATGAATTACCTTTTACCTTTACTTTCCGTACTTATAGGATATAGTATCGCCTTGGTTTTAAAACCAAAAAATAAAACCAATCTAAAATTACTATTGGCCTTTAGTGGTTCGTTTCTGCTTTCCTTGACCGTAATGCATTTGTTGCCAGAAGTTTATGAAAGTGTAAATCCAACTATCGGACTCTTTATTATGCTTGGAATATTGTTCCAAATTATATTGGAATTTTTCTCAAAAGGTGCTGAGCACGGACACGTACACGGATATGAAACCATGACCCAAATCCCGTGGTTATTGTTTATCAGTCTTTGCATTCATGCCTTTCTGGAAGGATTCCCGGTAAGCCATCATCATGATTTAGCGGTAGGAATTGCCATTCATCATTTGCCTATAGCCATTATTTTGACTACTTTTTTCATCAATTCAAACCTGAATAAAAAGGCTATCTTTTTCTTCATGATCACTTTTGCAGTCATGACGCCGTTGGGAACTGTTCTGTCGGATTATTTGCCCATATTAAACGATTATTATACTGAAATCACAGCCATTGTAATTGGGATATTATTCCATATCTCTTCCACCATTATTTTTGAAAGTAGTGAAGGACACAAGTTTAACATCGCCAAAGTTTCCATGATCGTGATAGGAATTGCGCTGGCGTATTTTATATAATTTTACAATTTGGGCGTGACCGCAAGGGTCGGGCTATATGTTGCAATCTTTTTTATTCCGCTGTCGCTACATAAAAAAGGATTTCCACTTCTATCCCTCACGCAAGAAATAAATGTACGGGCACCTCGCGAGTTGTCCCTTCAAAAAAAATAAATATGGAATTCAAAAAAACCACCGAGCAATCCTCAAAATACGATCATTTAGAAAAAATGTCGGTTCAGGAATTGCTTTCTAATATCAATCAGGAAGACAAAACCGTTCCGCTTGCCGTAGAAAAAGCCTTGCCACAAATAGAAACTTTAGTGACTGAAATTGTTACCAAAATGAAACTCGGCGGACGATTATTCTACATTGGCGCAGGAACATCCGGTCGTATCGGGATTCTTGATGCATCGGAATGTCCACCAACTTTTGGAGTTCCTTTCAATTTAGTAATCGGGATTATTGCTGGTGGAGATACCGCAATCCGCAAAGCCGTAGAAAATGCCGAAGACAACACAACTCAGGCTTGGATAGACTTAAAAGCTTTCGAGGTAAATGAAGATGATGTAGTTATAGGAATAGCAGCTTCCGGAACAACACCTTATGTTATTGGAGGATTGCAAACTTGCAACGAAAATAATATTACTACAGGAAGTATTTCTTGCAATGCAGGAAGTCCGCTTTCGCAAACTGCAAAATTCCCTATAGAAGTAGTTGTTGGGCCCGAATTTGTAACTGGAAGTTCCCGTATGAAAGCAGGTACGGCACAGAAACTGGTACTCAACATGATCTCAACAGCCACTATGATTCAGCTGGGAAAAGTAAAAGGCAACAAAATGGTCGACATGCAACTGAGCAACAGCAAACTCATAGATCGTGGCATAAAAATGATACTGGGAGAAATTTCTGTTTCCTATAAAGAAGCTGCCGAATTATTAAAAAAACACGGAAGTGTGCGAAAAGCAGTTGATAATTACAAAAAGTAACACTTGTTTTTCAACATATCGATTACCTTTGAAGAGTAAACCTATAAACAAGAAAAATGGCAACCAACAAAGAACTTTTATCTAAAGGAATTAAATATTTGGCAGGTGCTTTGCCTTTGCTGTTTATTGGTCCAATTGTCATTACTAATGCTTTTATGAATCAACACAATGTTTGGCACTATTTAGTTTTAGCGATAGGTATCATTGCCTGCATCAGTGCAATGTTTTTGATGTATTTGGGACTAAAAACAATTATGAAAAGTTTATTTAACGACTAATGGAAAACCTAATTCACGTTCAAAAAACATTCGAAAAAATTATTTACGTCGATAAAAAAGTGAATAACAGAGAATTTGAGGATTGCGTTTTTAGAAACTGCGATTTATCCAATAGTGATTTTTCTTATAGTAGTTTCATGGATTGCGAGTTTATTGATTGCAATCTTGCGATGACTAAATTATCAGGAGCAAGCTTAAAAGGGATACAATTCAAAAACTGTAAATTACTTGGAATTCAATTTGAAGAATGTGATGATTTCTTGTTTAATGTCAGTTTTCAGGAATGTGTTTTGGATTATTCTTCGTTTGCCAATAAAAAAATGCCAAAGACAAAATTCATTTCCTGTTCGTTAAGAGAAGTAGGTTTTGTTGGGACCAATCTTACGAGTTCCGTTTTTGACAATAGCAATCTGGATGGTGCTGTTTTTAATAATACGCAATTAGCTGGAGCCGATTTTTCAAAAGCAACTGATTTTAAAATTGATCCCGAATTCAATCCGATGAAAAAAGCAAAATTTTCGACACAAGGGATTATTGGTCTTTTGGATAAATACGATATTAAAATACAATAATCTACTACCCCAGATGGAAGTGGAAACCCCGAAAGGCTTAAAGCTACTTTTTCATGGATAAAAAGAGCGACTAAAGGAAGCTCCTTTTTTGTCAATAGAAAAAAAGATTTTAGACTTAGGAGTTGCAACGCACAGCTGGATTAGGTACTAAAAAAATTAAATAATTTTAAAATGAAAAAAATAATATTCCTTCTTCCAATGCTATTGCTTTTGTCTTGTTATGATAAAGAGCGCAACTGCAAAGATTTTAAAACCGGAAAATTCAAATTTGAATATGACGTAGACGGTGTTACGAAAACGGCTTTTTTTGAGCGCAACGACAGTATTGAAATTGAGACTTTTGAAGGAAAAACGGATACAGCTTCCATTCGTTGGATCAGTGATTGCGAATATGTACTGCAAAAACTGCATCCTAAAAACATGGCTGAAGAAAAAGCTATTGGTATGAAAATTTTGACTACATCAAAAAAATCGTATACCTTTGAGTTTGGAATGGTTGGTTCTGATGCCAAACAAAGAGGAACAGTAACAAAGATTTCGGATTAAATATTTTAAATCAAACAATTATAACTACATAAAATGGAAGTATTTTTAAATCCTGATGCTTGGGTAGCACTGTTAACATTGACGTTTCTAGAAATCATACTGGGTATTGATAATATCATCTTTATCTCGATTGTTACAGGAAAATTACCCGTTGAAAAACGAAAAAAAGCGACGCAAATTGGTTTGTTTCTAGCCATGTTCATGCGAATTGCGCTGTTATTTGGGATTACACTTCTTATTGCAATGAAAGAACCGTGGTTTAGTGTGGATTGGGGTTGGTTCTCTGCTCATTTTAACGGGCAAGCGATGATATTATTGGCCGGTGGTATATTTCTGATTTACAAAAGTACCAAGGAAATTCACGAAAAAGTAGACCATAAAGGAGAAGAAGAAAAAAATTTAAAAACTTCGGCGGCAAAATCATTTGCTAACGTTATTGTCCAGATTTTGTTGATTGACCTTATTTTCTCCGTAGACAGTATTTTGACTGCTGTAGGCATGACTAACGGACTGGAAGGTGCATTGTATATTATGATTACGGCTGTTTTAATTTCTGTTGGGGTTATGATGCTGTTTGCGGTGCCGGTTGGAACGTTTGTAAACAACAATCCATCTATACAGATTTTAGGTTTGGCATTTTTAATTCTGATTGGTTTTATGCTGATCACGGAGAGTATGCACTTATCCGAAGCAGTATTGGTAGGCCAATCTGTAGGAGTGGTTCCTAAAGCTTATTTGTATTTTGCAATTGCCTTTTCATTGGCTGTCGAGTTTCTAAACATGAAAATGAGAAAGAAAAAATAATTATTTATAAAAAAAAATGCTCCAAATCGGAGCATTTTTTTTATTCTAAACTTAATATTATCTGACCGTCATCATCGCGCTGTATGCCTGAATCGTCAGCATTAGTTTCCCCTTTTACTTCCAATTCTTCCGCAATAATTTCCTCCGGTGCTTCATAAGGCAAAGAGTCCAGCAGGTTTACTTGTTTTAACTTATCAGCGGTTAATTGATTCCCTAGTGCTTTAAATCCTTTGAGTGCAATAAACGACTCTATATCTACAGTTATATTTTCTTTTTGAACGCCTTTCACTTTTGTGAAAACTAATTCAGCTACTGGACGATACTCTGTTGATACAATTTCAAGATGTGAATTAGCATGTTCTGTAATAAAACTTTCCTCTTTGTTTTCGGTTTCCACCAAAAAGCGTTTGATGTAGTAACGTTCTTTTTCACCATCATAATAAATGGCTGAAATTGGTTTTTTTGGAATCCATTTTTCTAAAACGATCATATCTTCATCGAAATGTGTAGATAATTCTGGTGTAATTACCTTTACTTTTCCGGATTGCGAAAGGATCAAAATTTTATCATTAGGTCTAAATTCGCCTAACAGTTCTCCTCTTCCATCCACATTAAGTCTTTGTACGGTTTCATCAAACCATACTTTTCGAGGCAATAATGTTGAAATTCCTTTTTCTTTTAATTCAATTTTCTTGATTGGATATTTAGTGACTAAATTTCCTTTCGAACCTCTTCCTTTTATAGCTAAACTCGCAAAATCAATGTCGAATTTTAGTTTTTTGACAGTTCCCACCTGACGCAACATAATGGTAATTACTTCTGCCTCTCCGTTTGGATTACAGGAGAAATACACCACTTGTGATCCTGTACTTTCATTCGTCAGATCATACGCTTTGTCTCTAGTCACACCTGAAACATTGAATCGTTTTATATAAGAAGGTCCTGATTTTCCGTCACGGTAAATCGTATTGTAAATGGTCCGTTTATCACTTTTGTCAAAAATGGCAATATGAATGATATCTTTTCCCACAAAGGTTTTCGCATCTACCTTGGTAATTATCATTTTTCCGTCACGCAGAAAAACAATTACATCGTCAATATCAGAACAGTCTGTAACATATTCGTCTTTTTTTAAACTCGTTCCTACAAAACCTTCTTCTCTGTTTACGTACAATTTAGTATTTCTAAGGACTACCTTCGTGGCTTCGATATCATCAAAAACACGAAGCTCAGTTTGGCGTTCTCTCCCTTTACCATATTTCTCTTTTAATCGTGTGAAATAGGCTATAGCAAAATCAATCAGATGTTCTAAATCGTGTTTCACTTGTTCAATATCTCCTTCCAGCGCTTGAATTTTATCTTGAGCCTTGTTGCTGTCAAATTTAGAAATTCGCATGATTCGGATGTCCAATAAACGCAGAATATCGTCTTCGGTAACGGCGCGCTTCAGGTGTTTAATGTAGGGTTTCAGTCCATCATCTACCGCTTTAATGACGCCTTCCTTAGTGGTCTGTTCTTCAATATCACGATAAATTTTATTTTCGATAAATATACGTTCCAAAGAAAGAAAATGCCATTGCTCCTCTAATTCACTCAACTGGATTTCGAGTTCGCTTTTCAGTAATTGGACCGTTCTGTTGGTCGAAATTTTCAACATCGCAGAGACTCCAATAAACAGCGGTTTGTTGTCTTCAATCACACAGCCTAATGGTGCCACCGAAGTTTCACAGGCCGTAAAGGCAAACAATGCATCAATGGTTTTATCAGGAGAAACACCCGGAAAAAGATGAATTAATATTTCGACCTCAGCAGCGGTGTTATCTTCAATTTTCTTGATTTTGATTTTCCCTTTTTCATTGGCTTTCAAAATACTGTCAATCAAAGTCGTCGTATTGGTCGAAAACGGAATCTGGGTAATTACCAAAGTATTTTTATCTAGCTGACTAATTCTGGCTCGCACACGGATACGTCCACCACGCAATCCATCGTTATAATTGGATACATCTGCAATTCCCTGTGTCAAGAAATCAGGATATAAAGTAAACGGTTTTCCCTTTAATATTTTTATCGATGAATCGATTAATTCATTAAAATTATGAGGCAATACTTTCGTAGAAAGACCTACTGCGATTCCCTCGGCTCCGGAAGCTAATAATAATGGGAATTTAACTGGCAGGTTATTGGGTTCTGCCCGTCTTCCGTCATAGGACACACCCCAATCGGTAATTTTTGGAGAGTACAACACTTCTAAAGCAAATTTAGACAAACGTGCTTCAATGTAACGCGAAGCCGCAGCACCATCTCCTGTTAGGATATTTCCCCAGTTACCTTGACAATCAATCAGTAATTCTTTTTGCCCTATTTGCACCATCGCATCACCGATACTCTGATCTCCGTGAGGATGATATTGCATGGTGTGCCCAACAACATTGGCCACTTTATTGTAACGACCATCATCCAGCTCCTTCAAAGAGTGCATGATACGGCGTTGCACCGGTTTAAAACCATCTTCAATAGCCGGTACGGCACGCTCTAATATTACATACGAGGCATAATCCAGAAACCAATCCTTATACATTCCCGTAACTTTGGTAATGGTATCGTTGCCGTCTTCTTGATTGTCGTAAAAATGCTGGCCTTTCGAGGTTTTTTCTTCAGATTGATTTTCATTAATCGAATTATCTTCTTCCTGACCTTCTGGTAATATGTTATCGTCTTCTTCGTCTTTCATTATCTTGATTCCGAAATTAATTGTATTAAATCTTCTCTGCTTAGCAGAATTGTTTTGTATTTGCTAGCAAAAATTTGCTCATTCTTTTCAGGTAAAGGATATTCTAAAACCAAATCACTTTTGTTTTGGCACAGTACAATTCCTATGGTTTTATTTTCATCTTCAAAACGCATTTCTCGGTCATCTTAATTGACATACATTTGCATTTGTCACAAATCTTGGTGTTTTAATTCTCCTATTTTTAAATCAATCAGTATAAAACATTTAAGAATCCTGAAATTTTTTGATAATTTAATTTATTTAAATCTACAGACACTGTCTGCGCTTTTTGAGATTTGAATTCCGCAGTCAGTGATTGCGAATTTCGAATTTCTAAAATCCGGGTCAATGAATCGGATTTTGAATAAGTTATGTAAAATTGTTTTATTTGTTCTAAATTCCGAATCGAAAACCCTTTTCCAAACTGAATAGTCAACTGTTCAGAAAGTCCTTTTAGTAGTTGCTTTCCGCATTCAGCTCGTTCTTTTCCGCTTTGCTCTTCTTCAACAATCATTCTTCCCATTTCAAAATAGGTGTAAACCATTGTTGAATTTACGGTACGTAAAACCTGTTGACGGGTATTTTGCAACAGCGCGACCACTTGAGAAAATAAAATTTTATTTTGAGAATTATTTGGAATTGTATTTTCTTCGTCTTTCATTAAATATATTCTATTGAATAGTAGTTAATTATATTTTTTGTCTTAAAATGCTAAAACGAATATTTTTCTTTACAAATATGCTCTTCTTTTGTGACACTATTTCCATTTTTATCCAACTCTTTTTTTACAACTGTTTCACATTCCTTGTGATCATTGCTCTTTATAATAAAAAAAGTAGCTGAAAAACTGATCACAAATAGTAGGGCAATAAGAATAAGTATTCTTTTTGTAGGCATTTTATAATTATTTAAATTTTCTCAATCACATCTAATTCCACCTTCAAATTCTTGATGATAAATTCCTGTCTGTCCGGCGTATTCTTGCCCATATAGAACGACAATAATTGCTCAATCGAAGTGTTTTTATCCATCATAATGGGTTCTAAACGAATGCTTTCGCCTATGAAATTTTTGAACTCATCCGGTGAAATTTCACCTAGTCCTTTGAATCGGGTAATTTCTGGTTTTGGTTTTAATTTTTCAATAGCATTTCTTCGTTCCTCATCAGAGTAACAATAAATGGTTTCTTTCTTGTTTCTAACCCTGAAAAGTGGCGTTTGCAAAATGTATAAATGCCCTTCTTTTATCAATTCAGGGAAAAACTGCAGGAAAAAAGTAATCAATAACAAGCGAATATGCATTCCATCAACATCCGCATCTGTAGCAATTACGATGTTGTTATACCGCAATTTTTCTAAGCCATCTTCAATATCCAGTGCCGCTTGCAGCAAATTGAACTCTTCATTTTCATATACAATTTTCTTGCTCATTCCATAGGAATTCAAAGGCTTACCACGCAAACTAAAAACGGCTTGCGTATTTACATTGCGCGATTTAGTAATGGATCCGGATGCAGAATCTCCCTCGGTAATAAAAAGCGTGCTTTCCAGATTTTTAGGGTTTTTAGTATCTGGGAGATGCGCCCTACAATCTCTTAATTTTTTATTGTGCAGATTTGCTTTTTTGGCACGATCTGTCGCTAATTTTCGTATTCCGGACAATTCTTTGCGCTCTCTTTCGGCTTGAATAATTTTTCGTAATAATGCTTCTGCGGTTGGTGGATTTTTATGCAAGTAATTGTCCAATTTGGTTTTCACAAAATCGTTTACAAAAGTACGCACGGAAGGCATTCCCGGTTCGGATCCCATGTCAGTTGAACCCAATTTAGTTTTGGTTTGCGACTCAAAAACCGGCTCCATTACTTTGATGCTGATCGCTGTAACGATTGATTTTCGAACATCAGAAGCTTCAAAACTCTTGTTGTAAAACTCCCTGATGGTTTTAACAATTGCTTCCCGGTAGGCTGCTAAATGTGTTCCGCCTTGAGTCGTGTTTTGTCCGTTTACAAACGAATGGTATTCTTCGCTGTATTGGGTTTTGCTGTGCGTCAAAGCAATTTCGATGTCCTCACCCTTCAAGTGAATGATAGGATATTCTAAATCCTCAGCATGAATAGTTTCTTCTAATAAATCTTTCAGACCATTTTCTGAAAAATATTTTTCACCGTTGAAAAGAATTGTCAAACCATTGTTTAAGTAACAATAATTTTTGAGCATTTTGATTACATATTCATATCGATATTTATAATTTTTGAAAATTGCTTCATCTGGAATAAAAGTAACTTTGGTTCCTTTTCGCTTGGTGGTTTCGATAATATCTTCTTCGAGAACAAGGTTTCCTGCTGAGAATTCTGCTGCTTTTTGTTTTTCATCCCTAACGGACTCTACTCTAAAATAATTGGACAACGCATTGACTGCTTTTGTCCCTACTCCGTTCAGACCAACTGATTTTTTAAACGCAAGTGAATCATATTTTCCGCCGGTATTCATTTTGGAAACTACATCAATCACTTTTCCCAAAGGAATTCCACGTCCATAATCCCTGACCGTAACGGTTTTATCTTTGATAGTGACCTCGATTGTTTTTCCAGCACCCATAACAAATTCATCGATACAGTTATCGAGTACTTCTTTCAGCAGAATATAAATTCCGTCATCTGAAGAGGAGCCGTCGCCTAATTTTCCGATGTACATTCCGGGACGCATGCGAATATGTTCTTTCCAGTCGAGTGACCGAATGTTGTCTTCGGTATATTGATTTTGATCGGACATTGTAGGTTTTGTGGATTTGGTGCTAATGTAGTGTAATTCGATAAAATTTAAAACAGGAAGTCATCAAAGTTATTAAGAATGATATTGACAACCGATTTAGAATTAACGATTTTAGATTGCAGATTTCAAATTGAAATTGATTTTTGATATTCGAATTTAAAAAATCTTGATAATCTCTTTCAACTGATTGTCTAATTCAGCATTAGAAATCTTATTATTTATCACATCAAAATTAGTCTCAAAACTAGGCAATGAAAAAGTCGCTTTTATGTTTCCGCCATAAAAGGGGAAAGCGTTATTTGCAATTCCCAAAACGCTTGCTCCGCCTCTGGCTCCGGGAGAAGTAGCCATCAATAACATGCGTTTTTCCTGAAAAACCTTCGCATTTATTCTGGTACACCAGTCAAAAACATTTTTGAAAGCGGCAGAATAATTTCCATTATTTTCCGCCATGGATACCACTAGAATATCAGCAGTAGTAATTTTAGCCAGAAATGATTTTGCTAATTCATGCTGACCAATTTCTTTTTCTATATCGACGGTAAATATCGGCATTTGGAAATCATTTAAATCCAGCACCTCAACTACTGCATTTTCAAAAAGATTCGCTGCGTAAGTCGCTAATTTTTTGTTGATCGAGTTTTTGCTGGGGCTTGCGCCAAAAGCGATTATTTTCATGATACTTTATTTTGACTAAAAGTACTAAAAATTGGTTCAGCTCCAAAATAATTAGCCACAGATTGACCCATTTTGAAAACAAAGATGAAACTATGAAATATGATATTTGCAAAATCAATTTTACCCCAGAGTGAAATGGAAAGCATTTTTCTGATCAATCTCATTTTTTTCTTGACAAAAAGAGTAACCAGCGGAAGCTCCTTTTTTTGTCTTAGAAAAAAGAGATTGTTGGGGAAATATTACTTCACTAAACTTTTATTTTAATTGGAGTTCAGTGAACTTCGTTTGAAGTGGAAAGCTGGATTGGGGACAAAAAAGTCGAAAGCTAATACTAACTTTCGACTTTATGACTTTGGATATTATGACTTATTTACACGTTGAATCTAAAATGCATCACATCACCATCTTTTACGATGTATTCTTTTCCTTCTACTTTGAATTTCCCGGCTTCTTTACATTTAGCTTCGGAACCGTAATGAACAAAATCTTCGTATGCAATCACTTCGGCGCGGATAAATCCTTTTTCGAAATCAGTGTGAATTACTCCTGCAGCTTGTGGCGCAGTTGCCCCAACATCTATAGTCCAAGCACGAACTTCTTTGACACCTGCTGTAAAGTAAGTTTG
This sequence comes from Flavobacterium sp. LS1P28, assembly GCF_003970335.1. Lineage (NCBI taxonomy): Bacteria > Pseudomonadati > Bacteroidota > Flavobacteriia > Flavobacteriales > Flavobacteriaceae > Flavobacterium > Flavobacterium sp. LS1P28. Next base: position 19,834 of record NZ_RYDI01000005.1, read on the forward strand.
TTGCTTCAATAATTTATAAGCTGCACGTATCAAGACTGAGGCTCCGGGTTCGCTTAAACCCATATCTTCCAGAAAAACCTGACGCTCTTCGTAGCTTTCTAATTCGGTAATATCAGCTTCAGCACCAACCGAAAGAATAATTACTTCCGCATCTTCATCTTTGACCAATTCCCGAACCTGATCCACATATTTGTTTCCATTTACTGCTGAGTTTTCATCAACATTACATACGTATAAAACTGGTTTTGCTGTAATTAACTGAAACGCTTCCATCAAAACCTCTTCATCATTGTTTTGAGGAATTACTATTCTAGCTGATTTTGCCTGAAGCAATGTTTCTCTGATTCGGTCTAAAAGAGCTTTTTCGGTTTGTGCTTCTTTATTTCCCGTTTTAGCGGCACGATTTACTTTTTCTAAGCGTTTTTCAACATTCTCCAAATCCTTCAATTGCAGCTCGATGTCTATGGTTTCTTTGTCGCGGATAGGATTTACATTTCCGTCAACGTGAACAATGTTATCGTTATCAAAACAACGCAAAACATGGATGATCGCATTACATTCTCTAATGTTTCCAAGGAATTGATTTCCTAAACCTTCCCCTTTACTAGCTCCTTTTACTAATCCTGCAATATCAACGATATCGACAGTTGCCATTTGCACGCGTTCTGGTTTTACTAATTCTTCCAGTTTTTCCATTCTGGAATCCGGAACATTTACAACACCTATATTGGGTTCGATGGTGCAAAAAGGAAAGTTGGCACTTTGCGCTTTTGCATTGGATAAACAATTGAATAATGTTGATTTTCCAACATTTGGTAATCCTACAATTCCTGCTTTCATATGTAGATAATATTTATTTTTAATGGAGTATAGTATCGTCACTTTTGCTGTTTTTGAACAGATTTCATCACGATTTTGTAATGCTTTTTTTGAATGACACGCTAAACGTAAAATTTAGTAGCTACCGCTAAAAGTATGCAAAGATAAGATTTTAAAAATGTTTAAATAAGTAAAATTTCAGATTAAACGTATCTGAAATATTTTTTATAAAAAAACGAAAAATTTACTAATATTTTGTTAAAAAAAATTATATTGCGATCGATTTAAAACCAAACCAAAAATCAAACAAAACTTATTATGAGAAAATTTGCATTATTATTATTATTTCTATTAAACATCTCGTTTCTTTTTGCACAAAAAGAAGTCTCGGGTGTTGTAAAAGAGAACACCGGCAATGCTTTGCCTGGTGTAAACATTGTTGAAAAGGGAACTCAAAATGGGGTTTCTACTGATATGAATGGAGCATACAAGATAAAAGTTAAAGACGGGGCTACTTTAGTTTTTAGCTATGTAGGTTTTGCTAAATTAGAAAAAGCAGTTACAAGTGCTATGCTGAATGTTGTCTTATCAGAAGAAGGCGGACAAAATCTAAACGAAGTTGTAGTTACTGGAAGCAGAACTGCGCCAAGAAGTAATACCACATCAGCATTACCTATTGATGTTATTTCTGCAAAGGATTTAGCCTCAACAGGGCAAGCTTCTTTTGACAAAGCTTTACAATACAAGATTCCATCGTTCAACACCGTTCAGACTCCGGTAAATGATGCAACTTCATTATTAGATCCTTATGAGATTAGAAACATGGGACCGAGTAGAACGTTAATCCTTATCAACGGGAAACGTAAAAATTTAAGTTCTTTACTTTATGTACAAACCTCTCCGGGACGTGGTGAAACAGGTGCTGACATCTCTGCTATTCCTACTGATGCAATCGAAAGAGTGGAAATACTTCGTGATGGTGCATCGGCTCAATACGGTTCTGATGCAATTGCTGGGGTAATGAATATTATCTTAAAAAAAGGAACACGTGACGGATCAGTAACAGTAAGAAGTGGAATGACTTCTGCTGGTGACGGCGAAATGCTAGGTGTAAGTTTAAATAATGGAACAACGGTAGGAGAAAAAGGATTTATAAATTATACTATTGATTTTTCGAAAGTTAATTTATCTAACAGACCAGGGACTGTAGATGCCGCTGGTGAAGCAGCAGATTTTGGGGCTTCTCTATCAGACGTTCAGGCATTTTTAGCTAAAAAACCAGATGCAGGGAATATTAATGGTTCACCTGAAACTGCTGCTGCAAAATTCTTAGTAAATGGTGGAAGTGAATTAAGCGAAACATCTCAATTGTATTACAATGCCGCTTATGTTTACAAAAAAGTAAATTCATTTGCTAACTACAGAACTCCATATTGGAGAACATTAGCATCTGCACCTTATTTGAAAGACTTATTTGGTGACGGTACTGCAGCTTCTTACCAAGGATATGTTCCTACTTTTGAAGGGGATTTAAATGACTATAACGGAACATTAGGTTACAAATCAACTAAAAATGACTGGAATACTGACGCGAGTATTACTGTAGGTGGTAACACCCAATCATATTCTGTAAACAACTCACAGAATAGATCTAACATTGTAGATGGAAATGGTGCTCAAGTTTACAGAGAAAACAGCCCAATATCATTCAAACCAGGAGGGACTGCTTTCAATCATATTGTAGGAAACTTAGATGTCTCTAAAATATTATCTGACAAAGTTAGTATTGGTTTTGGATCTGAGATGAGAACAGAAACTTTCGAAGTAATTGAAGGGGATAAAGCATCTTGGGACGGAATTGGAGCTGACTCATTTGCAGGTAATCGACCTGAAAATTCAGGATCATGGAATCGTTATAATTTAGGAGCTTATTTTGACCTTGCTTATGATGTGACCAAAGATTTCTTAATCAATGGTACTGTTCGTTATGAAGATTATAGCGATTTCGGTGGTGCAACAGTTTGGAAATTAAGTTCTAGATATAAATTTTTAGATGACAAAATTACATTAAGAGGGTCTATTTCTACTGGATTTAGAGCACCTACATTACACCAAATTTACACGCAAAAATCACAATACTCATTCGTTGCGGGACAAGGAATTCAAGTTAGTGGAATTATAAATAACGTTTCACCACAAGCACGTAAATTAGGAATTGATCCGCTAGATGCTGAGAAATCAACAAATATCACTATCGGAATTGGAGCAAAACCAACGAAAAATTTTAATTTCACATTAGATTACTATAACATTAAAGTAGAAGATAGAATTGTTTTAGGAGACAGACAGGATACTGAATTTGGTAATGTAGCTTGGTTTGAGAATTCATTTGACTCTAGAACTTCAGGTTTAGATGTAGTTTCTAATTACAATAACATTATATTAGGATCTGGTAAACTTGGATTCAATTTATCTGGAAACGTAACTTTTCAAAATGAGCGAATTTCTCCAGTTGCTAGTAATAACTTTGGAGCAACGTTAGATGCATTAACGTTTACTTCAAGACCAAATACAAAATGGATCTTAGGAGCGAATTACGAAGTTGGAAAATTTGGTTTCTCCCTTAATAACACTTACTTTGGGAAATCTATTTTCAAACAAGATGGTATGGACGCTAACTTAAGAACTGAATTTACTCCAAAAATCGTTACTGATTTAGGTATTAATTTCACAGCGACTGATAAATTAACATTATCTTTAAACGTGAATAACTTATTAAACGTGCTTCCTGAATGGAATTTCAAAGCAGAAAACGCTGCAGGAAGAGCTATTTTAAACGATCCAGCTCAAGTAAAAAATCAGTCTAATTTGGTTACTTTCAACCAACGTTACTCTCAAATGACGTATGATGGGTATCACTTTAGCCAATTAGGAACAATGTTTAATTTATCATTAAACTATAAATTCTAATTTAAGTATTTAATTAATTATAAAGGGCTGTCAATCGACAGCCCTTTTTGGTACTAATAATTAATAGAACAAAGGATTATTTTTGTTTTATTAAATTGATTTTTAGGTATTTAATTCACGATTATGTAGTTGCACGATAGCTCAAAAAAATCAATTTTAGAGCCTCTCATCAAGTGCAAAATATTTTTTTGTCTGCTCCTTAAAAAGAGGTAGTTCCACAGGTTTCTCCTTTTTGAAATATAAACAAAAAAGGCTACTCATGTATCCGATTTAGAAAGATTAGAGAAACTATTTTCTTTGATAATCATTGCTTTTGTATGGTGTTATAAAATTTGTGACTATTTAGATGAAAACATCCAAATAATAATAAAAAAACATGGAAGAAGAGCAGTAAACGTTTTTAAATATGGATTTGATTACTTGTCAAAATTTATTTTAACAGGATTTAAGTTTTTAGAAAACAATCTGTTTTACTTTTTGTCATGTACTTAACTAAATGATCCTAAAAAAAACGGCGTTTAAAGGAACTGTAAACGCCGTTTGATTTTATATAAAAGAAATTAGTTATCGAATTGCGTTTATATATTCCTCGATTTTACCGGTACCATTTTCAGTTAAATGCTGAATGAAAGCGCTTCCTATAATTGCTCCTTTGGCAAATTGAGTGGCTTGATTAAAGGTTTCCTTGTTATTGATGCCAAAACCTATTACTTGAGGGTTTTTCAGATTCATCTTGGCAATGCGTTTGAAATAGTCTTCTTGAACGCTTCCAAAACCGGATTGTGATCCCGTAACGCTCGCGGAACTTACCATGTAAATAAATGCATCAGATACACTGTCAATAAAGTTGATGCGCTCGTCAGAAGTTTGTGGTGTAATTAAGAATATATTTTTCAATCCGTATTTCTCGAAAGTTAATTTATATTCATCTGCATATACGTCAACGGGAAGATCGGGAATGATTAACCCGTCAATGCCAATCTCCGCGCATTTCTGGCAGAAATTCTCGATTCCGTATTGTAACATTGGGTTGAAATACCCCATAATCACTAAAGGAATAGATACTGTTTTACGAATGTCTTTTAATTGGTCAAACAAAACTTGTGTCGTCATTCCGTTGTGCAATGCTTGTGTGGAACTGGCTTGAATCGTTGGTCCATCAGCCAATGGATCACTGAACGGCAATCCTATTTCAATCATATCCACCCCGCTTTTTTCTAAATCCTGGATGATTTGTACGGTATCGTTAAGGTTGGGATATCCTGCGGAGAAATAGATGGAAAGGATCTTCTTAGTGTCTTGTAGTTTTTGATTTATTCGGTTCATTGTCGTATTTTTTTATTCTATTTTAGGATCTTTTTTACCTTGGAGTTTTAATTGGAATGTTTAGATAGCGGCGCTGTACGCCCAAGCTTTTTGGTCGGATTGCAAATGCACTTCAACACGTTTGTAATGCAATCCTTCGTACAAATCCGTTTGGCGAAGTTCTTGTGAAGAAACGGAATACACCATTCCGTTGATGGTGTCTTCCGGTTTTTGGGTTTCTGTAATAATGGGGTAGTGCACTAATCCAAATTCTTCTTCAATTTGGATTTCTTTTATGATGTAACCAATTAGTGTTTGAGGAGTTCCCTCAAGAATACGCCCAAAAAGATCTTTTTGTATGTCCACATTTTGTAAGCTGCTGTAAGCGAATAATTTTTCCATAGTTTCTATTTTTAAAATATGAATTGAACGTCATTTTTATGTTGTTTGGTTTGCGTTAAGGATTACTTCACTAAACTCTTATTTTTTATTGGAGTTCAGTGAACTTCGTTTGCAGTGAAAATCCTTTTTCGTCTCGTTTTTTAACGAGATAAAAAAGAGTGCAACGAAAATCCTGACCTCGCAGTAACGTTAGTGGAAGCGAGGGAACGCCCCGAAATAATTTCGGGATAAACCCTAAAAAAATGAGGGTCAAATCAACTATAATTTAAAATAATCAATATAAGTATTCAAATCCTTATCGCCACGACCGGAAAGATTGATGACAACAATATCATCTGCTTTGAATTTCATTTGGTCGAGAACGGCAAAGGCATGCGCACTTTCGATAGCGGGGATCAGTCCTTCCATTTGGGATAATTTTAACCCCCATTGCATGGCTTGATTATCCGTTATGGAGATGAATTGTGCTCTGCCAGTAGCGAATAAATTAGCGTGCATAGGACCTACGCCTGGATAATCCAATCCTGCCGAGATGGAATATGGCTCGGTGATTTGACCATCAGGAGTTTGCATCAACAGGGTTTTACTACCGTGAATAACGCCTACTTTCCCTAATGCCGATGTAGCAGCACTTTCGCCTGAATCGACTCCTAATCCTGCTGCTTCGACCGCAATAATAGTCACGTCTTCATTATCCAGAAAATGATAATAGGCTCCGGCAGCATTGCTACCACCACCTACACAGGCAATCACATAGTCAGGGTTTTCACGACCTTCTTTTTCCAATAATTGTTCTTTAATTTCCTTAGAAATAACACTTTGGAAACGCGCCACCATATCCGGATAAGGGTGTGGTCCTACGACGGATCCAATGATATAATAGGTGTCTACAGGATTGTTAATCCAGTCGCGAATGGCTTCGTTTGTGGCATCTTTTAAGGTTTTTGATCCTGAAAGCGCCGGACGCACTTCGGCACCCAACATTTTCATACGAGCTACATTTGGCGCTTGACGTTTGATGTCAATTTCACCCATATACACGATGCATTCCAGTCCCATTAACGCACAAACAGTTGCTGTTGCTACGCCATGTTGCCCGGCACCGGTTTCGGCAATGATACGTTTTTTACCCAAACGTTTGGCTAATAAAATTTGTCCAATGGTGTTGTTCACTTTATGCGCGCCAGTATGACATAAATCTTCTCTTTTTAGGTAGATTTTAGTGTTGTATTGTTCTGATAACCGTTTTGCAAAATAAAGAGGCGTAGGGCGACCAACATACTCTTTAAGCAAGGCATCAAATTCAGCCTGAAATTCAGGCTCAGCTGTAATTTTTAAATAATTTTGACGTAATTCTTCCACATTTGGATATAACATTTCAGGAATGAAGGCGCCTCCAAATTCTCCGTAATAGCCTTTTTCGTTAACGTTGTATGACATAGTTTTATTTTTTTATTTTATTATCTGTAGAGACGTACTGCAGTGCGTCTTTACACAATTGTATGTTTTTTAAACCGGGTTCTATCTCAAATTTACTGTTTACATCAATGGCGTAAAGCGGTAAATTGGTTTTCGAAATTTCATTTATAGCGCCCATTTCATCAATTCCGATTCCACCACTCAAGAAAAACGGTTTGCTTGAGGGATACTTTTCTAATACTTTCCAATTGAATGTGGTTCCGTTGCCTCCGGGTAATTTTCCTTTGGTATCAAAAAGAAAATAATCACAAACGGTTTCAAACGGTTTTAGTTCCTCAAAATCAAAAGAATCATCAACAGAGAATACTTTTATAATATCAATTTTACGATCAATTTTATTTTTTAATTCCTGGCAAAAGGCAACGGATTCGTGACCGTGCAATTGAATGGCCTGCAAATCGTGTTTATTGGTTTTCGCCAAAATAACTTCGGTCCTTTCATTGACAAAAACGCCTACTTTTTTAATTGATTTTGGTAAATTTGGAATCACACCATCAAAATATCGAGCCGATTTCTCCCAGAATATAAATCCCATATAATCGGGTAGGAACGACCCTATTTCGATTATATTATCGGGATATTTCATGCCGCAAATTTTTATCCCCACCCCAGCCCACCTCGAAGGGGAGGGAGCCGAAGCGTCTTGATGGTCTGTTTGTTTTTTCATTTCCAGTTTTTTTTTTAATTCAATCCTTTTAGAGTTTTGAACCTTAACAGGGTTGTTTTATAGTTGGCTGATAAATTCGGTTGCAGCTTTACCTGCATTATCAGTTTTCATAAAGTTTTCTCCAATCAGGAATCCTTTATATCCGAATGGTTTTAATTCCTTAATCGCTTCAACTGATGAAATCCCACTTTCGGAAATTTTTACAAAATCATTTGGGATTTGTGCTGCTAATTGCTTGCTGAAATCCAAACTCACTTCGAATGTTTTTAGATTGCGATTGTTTACACCAATCATATCTAAGGTAGGCATAATCGATTTTTTCAGTTCCTCTTGATTGTGTACCTCCAGTAAAACTTCTAGTCCTAAACTTTTGGCAAATTCAGACAAGGATTTGATTTCTTCTCTGGTTAAAATTGCTGCGATAAGTAGAATTAAATCGGCTCCGTATGCTTTGGCTTCCAATATTTGATAGTCATCAACAATGAATTCTTTTCTCAATAATGGTATATTTACTGTGGCTCTTGCCAAAAGTAAATCGTCTAAAGAACCACCAAAATATTTTCCATCTGTCAATACTGAAATTCCGCAAGCCCCAGCATTTTCATAGCCTTTGGTTACTTCTTCAACAGTAAAACTATAATTTATTGCTGCTTTGGAAGGCGAACGGCGTTTGTGCTCCGCAATAATTCCGGATGTACTGTTTCGTAAATTATCACTCAAAGAAATAGTTTTTTTTTCAAAGAAAACGGAAGCTTCCAATTGTGAAACAGGTATGATAGATTTCTTGAGAATGACTTCTCTTTTTTTGTCAACTATGATTTTATCTAAAATATTCATTTATTTTTTTGTTTAAAGTTTTCTTTGTTCAAGGTTTAAAGTTGTTCGAAATGCAAACAACTTTAAACCTTGAACTTCAAACTATTTTTATTTACTTAAATCTTTCAATTTGTTCAAAGCTACAAGTCCTTTACCGGATAATAAACTTTCTTTCGCTATTTGAAATCCTTCTAAAGGAGAACATTTTGTAACAGTCGCAATTGCCATGGCCGCATTGGCACAAATCACATTATTTTGTGCTTCAGTTCCTTTTCCGGAAATGATGTCAGTAAACATTTGAGCAGATTGCTCTATAGTTTTCCCTCCTTCGATTTCGCTTTGCAGCAAAAGGCGAACACCAAAATCTTCCGGATTTATCATGCCTTCCATGGAGCTGGTAATCGTTTTTGTAGGTCCCGTCAAGGACACTTCATCATAGCCGTCAAGCGAATGCAGGATGGTAAAGTTCACATCAGTATTTTGATATAAATACGCATACATTCTGGCCATTTCTAAATTGAAAACACCAACCAATTGATTTTTTGGGAACGATGGATTTACCATTGGTCCTAACATATTGAAAAAAGTTTTTACCCCTAATTCTTTTCGAATAGGTCCCACATTTTTCATAGCGGGGTGAAATAAGGGCGCATGTAATATACAAATCCCTGCTTTATCGATGCATTTTTCCAGAAAATCAGCATCGTTGCTGAATTTGATTCCTAGTTTTTCCATAACATTACTCGAGCCAGAAATAGAGGATACTCCGTAATTACCATGTTTAGCTACTCTTATTCCGGCTCCGGCAACTACAAAAGAAGCCAGAGTTGAAATATTGAATGTGTCTTTCCCGTCACCACCAGTGCCACATAAATCAATGGTATTGTAGGCGGATAAATCCACACGAATGCACAGTTCTAATAATGCTTCACGAAAACCGGCTAACTCTTCAATGCTGATGCTTCGCATCATATACACGGTAAGGAAAGCAGCTATCTGACTGGTGTTGTAACTTCCGTAGGAGATATTAACTAATACGTTTTTTGCTTCTTCTTTCGAAAGCATTTCGTGGTTGATTAATCGGTTTAATATATTTTTCATTTTTATATATGTCTTAAAGTTGAAAGTCTTAAAGTCTTAAAGTCTTTCGACTTTGTGATATTTGACTTTATGACTAATTTTTAACCCAATTCTCCAATATCTTTTTCCCATTTGGAGTCAACACACTTTCGGGATGAAATTGTACACCACGGACATCGTATGTTTTGTGGCGCAATGACATTACCTGCCCGTTTTCATCAAAGGAAGTTGCCTCTAGAATATCCGGTAAATTGGCATTAACTACCCAGGAATGGTACCGCCCTACTTCAAATTCCTTTCCTAACCCTTCAAATAAAAGCTCATCATCAACAACAGTTTTTACATTAGTGGCCACACCGTGGTAGACTTTTTCTAAATTAGAAAGTGACCCACCGTAGACTTCACCTATTGCTTGTTGGCCTAAACATACCCCAAAAATACTTTTTGTAGGGCCATATTTTTGAATCACTGCTTTGAGTAACCCCGCTTCATCCGGAATTCCGGGTCCCGGCGAAAGAAGAATTTTATCGAAAACGGCAATTTCATCAATATCAAATTCATCGTTTCTATAAACGGTTACTTCGCAATCTAAATCTTCCAGATAATGCACTAAATTGTAAGTGAAACTATCGTAATTATCTATAACTAGTATTTTTTTCATTTTCCTCCCCCAACCCCTCCGAAGGAGGGGAGTACCTATTGGGGTAAATAGGTTTTTTAATTGTTATTTTTATTTACAACTTCATAAGTTGCTAATTTTTTTACATTTGGCTCCCTTTCCTTCCCTTCCCTTCGAGGAGGGTTGGGGAGGGGATTTATATTGTTTCTGCTAAATCCAAAGCGGCATTTAAGGCCCTCAATTTATTATATACTTCCTGCATTTCGCTTTCTTCATCTGAACTGGCTACAATTCCGGCGCCGGCTTGAGAATGCAATTGATGGTTTTTACTAAGGAAAGTCCGAATCATAATCGCATGATTAAAATTGCCTTCAAAATCCATAAAACCTATAGCACCACCATAAAAATTACGATTTGTTTTTTCATACTCCTCAATCAGTTGCATGGCTCTGTGTTTGGGAGCGCCACTCAATGTTCCAGCTGGAAAAGTATCGGCTACAACCTGCATTGTAGAAGCTTTTTCATGTAAATGTCCGGTTACTTTTGAAACTAAGTGAATGACATGTGAGAAAAACTGCACCTCCCTGTATTTCTCTACATTCACATTATGACCGTTGCGGCTCAAATCATTTCGGGCTAAATCCACCAACATCACATGTTCACTATTTTCTTTTTTATCAATGGATAGCTCTTTGGCAAGAATGGCATCTTTTTCATCATCTCCCGTTCTTTTAAAAGTTCCTGCAATAGGATGAATTTCAGCTTTACGGTCTTTAACAATAATTTGGGCTTCGGGCGAAGAACCAAATATTTTGAAATCACCGTAATCAAAAAAGAATAAATAAGGCGAAGGATTAATGCTTCTCAATGCTCTATATACATTGAATTCATCGCCCTTGAACCCTTGTGTAAATCGTCTGGACAAAACCAATTGGAACACATCACCTCTAAAGCAATGTTTTTTGGCTAAAGCCACATTATGTTTGAATTCTTCGTCGGTTAAATTTGAAAATCCTTCTCCTTGTTTCGAAAATTTATAAGAAGCAATATTTCGGGATTGTAATAATTGTTCAATTTCTGAAATGTTGTTTTTACCATCTAAACTATGACAAAAAATATAGGCCTCATTCTTGAAATGATTAATAGCAATTATGTTTTGGTACACGGCATAATACACATCAGGAATAGTATTGCTATTTTCTTTTTTGGCAATAGACACTTTTTCAAAGTAACGAACAGCATCGTACGAAATATATCCAAAAAGTCCATTATTGATGAATTTAAAATCGTTTTTCTCGGATTTGAATTGACCTGAAAATTCTTGAATTACTTGCGGGATATTGGTGTTGGCATCAATTTCAATTTTCTCAAAACTCCCATCAGGAAATGTTTTGTAGATGATTTCATTTTCTATTTTTATGGAAGCAATCGGATTACAACAAATATAGGAGAAACTGTTGTCATTACCATGATAGTCGCTGCTTTCCAGTAGTAAACTATTTGGGAATTTATCACGAATTTTGAGATATACGCTGACAGGAGTTATCGTATCTGCCAGGATTTGTTTGTATTTGGTATTTAATATCAAAGTTTTCATTATGTTTTTATTATTTGATAGCAACAGGATGTATCCTGTGCGTTCTAATTTATAATTTGAAACAAAAAAAGGCCTGTCGTGATGACAAGCCTTTTATATTTATAGTTTTAATAATACTATAGGAGCTTAGTTCACGACGACTGACGTAAATTGTTCCACCACCAAGTATTGTTTAAAATTGTTTTCATATTTTTTTTAATGATACAAAGATAGAAATGAAATTTGATTTTTCAAAAACATTAGGCGTTAAATAAGTTGAAAGGTAAAGTTTTTTTGTTAAATAAATATGCAGACTAGAATTATTAAAAATAAAACCCCAACAATTGCTTGTTGGGGTTTGAAAACAAAATGTACTGAAATTTAGAATTTCAAAGCAACAGCTAAAGTAAATTCGTCTGAGATTGCTTTGTCTCCAAGGTTGTCAAAGAAACTTCCGGAACCGTATTTGATATCATATTTTGTTCTATCAATTATTACAGTACTTGAAGCTGTATTTGCGGTTGTGGTTAAATCAAAAGTAACTGGTTTCGTAATTCCTTTAATTGTTAAATCCCCAGTTACTGTATACACATTAGGCGCTTTAGTTACTAGTTTTTTGAATACTAGAGTTGCTGTTGAAAATTTTTCAGTTCCAAAAAAATCTTCTGATTTCAAGTGGCCTTCTAATTTTTCTTTGCCTTGACCTGCTTTTAAATCTGTTGCCAAAAGTGAGGTCATGTCTACGTTGAAGGTACCGCCAACTAATTTTTTTCCTTTAAAAACTAATGCGCCATCTTTCAGGTTGATTGTTCCTTCATGTTGTCCCGTTACTTTTTTTCCTGTCCAGTTGATGGTGCTTTTTGCAACATCAACTTTTTTAGTTTGGGCTGTTACAGATACCGCAGATAAAACTACTACTAATGCTAATGCGATTGATTTGAATTTTTTCATGTGTTTGAGTGTTTAAATTTGAATTTGATTAATAATTATAATGTGATAAATAATTCTTCGTTTGATTTTCTAACTTTTTTGTTGTGTTGTGTTGCATCTTCCTCGTGTCTGTAGCCAATAGTTGCTATTAAAGTGGCATTTAATCCTAATTTGTCCAGACCTAATATTTCATTAACCTCGGCGGGAACAAAACCTTCCATAGGTGTAGCATCAATTTTAAGTTCAGCAGCGGCGTTCAATAAATTTCCTAAAGCTAAATACGTTTGTTTTGCCGTCCAGATATTTCGCATTTCTTCGGAAAGAGACGTAATGTTTTTGATTACCAGCTCTTGATATCCCTTCATACTTTCTAAAGGAATTTGTCTGGTTTCACTGGTGTTTTTAAAATAATTATCGATTCCAGTTGTGCCAAAGTTAATTTCATTAGCAAAGATAATTAAGTGTGATGCCTCTACAATTTGTGATTGTCCCCAGGCCGATGGTCTAATTTTAGCTCTTAATTCAGGATTTTCAACAATTATGACTTTGTAAGGTTGCAATCCGTAGGAAGAAGAACTTAAACGGATTGCTTCTTTTAGAATGTTTAAATCTTCATTGGATATTTTCTTGGTGGCGTCAAATTTTTTGGTGGCGTATCTCCAATTTTGGTGATCTAAAAAGGTGTTCATATTGTATATACTATTTATTGGTTTCTGTATTTTTCTAATAATTGATTTAATTGAATGATTTCCTCTGCACTCAAATTTTTTGAGAAAAACCGTTCGTGCGCTATAACTTTAGGATCTAATACTGCTAGAACATCTAATCCTTTTTGTGTAATCAGAACTTCTATTTTACGTCTGTTTTCAGGACACACTTTTCGAGTGACAAACTCTTTCAATAGTAGTTTGTCAACTAATCGGGTGGTGTTGCTGGTCTTGGCTAACATTCGCTCCTGAATAGCCCACATATTTGCAGGATTTCCTTTTTGCCCTCTTAATATTCGAAGTACATTGTATTGTTCTCCTGATATTTCGTGAGGTTTTAATAATTCATTAAAGTTTTCTGTAATTACATTTTGTGTGTACAACACATTAAGGATAATTTTTTTTGAATTATCCATTGGTATAGTTGTTTTTAAAATTTCTTCAATTTTCATATTTGTATATATGTAATTTGTTGGTACAAATGTAACACTTTTTATAGTTGTATATACAAATGTTGGTTTTTTTTGTTAATTATTTTTTAAGTGCTATACAGGATACTGGTTTGTGCAAATAAAAATAAGGCAAACACTAGCCGCACCCAGCGCATAATATGCCAATTTGTAAATAATGTTTTCATTTTTTGTCTCTAAAAAAGGAATCTGAATTTAGTTCTTTATTTTTTTGATAGCGTACTTTTCGTCATAAGCAGTCACTTCCTGTAATGTTTCGGTTGTAATTTCCTTTTTACTCACAAGTAGTACATCGGCAAAATTACTGCTGATGCTTACATTTAAAACACCATTAATTGCCAGTAGTTTTTCTATAAGTTTTTCCATACAGTCGCTATCTGTAATGCCTTCCAGCTCATATAAATTCACAACAACCTGACTGTTTTTTTTTAATTCGATAAACAACTCTAAATTTGCTCTTGGTGCAATTGAATCTTTAGACACATCTATTTTCAAAAAGTCAAAAGCACCTTTGAAAATCAGTTCATATTCTTCTTTGTTTCCGCCAAAAGGAGGTCCGGATTCAAACGTTCTATTGAATAATAATCCCGCCAGAATTCCTTCTTCAGCCAAGAGTTGATGCATTTTCCAAACGTATTTCTGGCGCATTGTAGGAGGCAAAGCGCAGAAAAAAGTTTGCTCAATAATCAAATCATAGTTTCCCTGATATGGAAAGAAATCGCCTAAAACAATCTTAATAGAAGGGTTGTTTTTAAATTTTTCTTTTAAAGCTCTAACAGGTGTTGGAGCAATATCAATAACGGTAACATTTGTAAATCCATGCTCCAGAAGATATTCCGCTTCGTAGCTGTTGCCACAACCGGGAATCAAAACACGACTGTTTTTAGTAGTTATAGTATTGATATACCTTTGTAAGGGCGGAGATACTTGGCCTAAATCCCAACCGGTTGTTTTGGTTTTGTATTGTGTTTCCCAATAGGCTTGGTCCAGCGGTTCGTTGTTAGAAATGACACAACATTTTAGATGCTCCATAATTTTATTTTTTTGAAATAGCCATTACTTTGAAACAGCCGTTGTCATTGAAATTATTTTTATTTCAAAATTTTGCTTTGGCAAACGAAATCTGTTTTAGGAGCAGTCGTTTTTGCAATAGCATTAAAACCGCCTTCAATTTCAGTAAAATTTCTAAAACCCCGCGCTTCCAGTATTGAAGCCGCAATCATACTGCGGTATCCACCGGCACAATGCAGGTAAAAATGGGCTTTAGGATTTATGTTTTTGATCCATTCATTAATAGCTGCTAATGGCTTGCTGTAGGACTCCTCAACATGCTCTGCGGAGTATTCACTTTCTTTCCGAATGTCGATTACTTTGCTTTGGCCAATTTTTACTTCCTTGGCAAATTGTTCTGCAGTAATTCTATGTACGGTATCCATTTCTTTTCCTGCTTTTGCCCAGGTATCAAAACCACCAGCCAGATGCCCCATTAAGTTGTCAAAACCCACACGGCTCAAACGCGTAACGGTTTCTTCCTCTTGTCCCGGTTCACAAACAATCAGGATGGGTTGTTGCACATTGGCAATTAAAGTGCCTACCCAAGGAGCAAAATCACCATCGATACCAATGTTTATGGATTGCGGAATAAATCCTTTGGCAAATTCCCCATTTTTCCGAGTGTCCAATAATAAAGCTCCGGTTTCTTCAGCGGCTACTTCAAATTCAGAAGGGGAAAGCGCACGCATTCCCAGATTCAAAACGTTTTCAAAACTTTCATATCCTTTTTTGTTCATTGCCACATTCATACCAAAATAAGCTGGCGGAGGCAATAAACCTTCGGTGACTTCATGAACAAATTCAGCTTCCGTCATATTCGCACGCAACGCATAATTGGTCGCTTTTTGGTCGCCAATGGTCGAAACGGTTTCCTTGCTCATGTTTTTTCCACAGGCACTTCCTGCACCGTGAGCAGGATATACGATGACGTCGTCTGCCAAGGTCATAATCTTTGTTCGTAAAGAATGAAATAAAGTTGTGGCCAGCTGTTCCTGGGTCATGTGTGCCGCTTTTTGGGCTAAATCCGGTCTTCCCACATCACCAATGAACAAGGTGTCACCGGAGAAAATGGCATGGTTTTTTCCGTTTTCGTTTATCAATAAAAAAGTGGTGCTTTCCATGGTATGTCCCGGCGTGTGTAGTACTTTTATTTTGATGTTTCCAATGCTGAATTCCTGTCCGTCATTTGCAGAAATGCATTCAAATTCACATGTTGCATTTGGGCCATAAACAATAGGAGCACCAGTTTGACGGCTTAAATCTATGTGACCGGAAACAAAATCAGCGTGAAAATGAGTTTCAAAAATGTATTTTAATTGCACACCATCTCGTTCTAATCGATCCAGATAGGGCTGGGTTTCCCGTAACGGGTCAATAATGGCTGCTTCTCCATTTGATGTGATATAATATGCGCCTTGTGCTAAACATCCGGTATATATTTGTTCGATTTGCATGATTGCGTTTTTTTAATTTATGGTATAAATGTACTTCTGTTTTTTAGGATAAACGGTAACAATTGCTACATTCTGTTTTTTTAATTCAGGAGAAATTCTTTGATAATAATATACATTCCCATAGCTAACACAAACCAACCAAAAGCCGGTTTTAGTTTTGCGCCATCGATTTTTTTAGATAAATAGGTGCCAATGAACAGTCCTAGGATGGCAATTGCCGAAATGGTAAAAAGTAGTCTGAAATTGATGCTGATACCGTTTAACACATCGCCGCCAAAACCAATTAACGAAGTAATAAAGATAATCAATAAAGAGGTGCCAATAGCTTGTTTCATAGGTAAATTTGCAAAGAAAAGCAATGCTGGAATGATCAAAAAACCACCACCGGCACCTAGAAAACCAGTGAGAAAACCTACTAATAGTCCAATGAGGGCTATCTTGCTGAAATTGTCTTTTTGAAGAGTTTTTTTTGGTATTGCCTTTTTGATCATCGATACGGATGTGGCTATCATAAGACACGCAAACACAATGAGAATCAAAAGATTTTTTGACACTTCAAAATGGTGTAGTGTAAAAATAACGGACGGAATTTTTGGTAACACAATTTCTCGTACAAAAAGTAAAGAGAGGAGAGAAGGAATCGCAAAGGCAAGTGCTGGTTTTATTTTTAAATTACCAAGTTTGTACTGGCTGTAGCTCCCAATCATAGCTGTTATTCCGACTATAAATAACGAATAACTGGTGGCTAGTTCCGGATTGATATTAAAGAGATATACCAGTATGGGAACGGCAAGTATGGATCCGCCACCGCCAATTAAACCCAAAGAAAGACCAATAATAATAGAAGCAAAATAGCCTAAATATTCCATCGTAACATTTTTTTGAAGCTCTGATTTTAAAAATAGTTGCACAAAAGCACCGCTTCAGGGCGTAAATTTTATTTTAACAGTTCAATGTTATTGCGGTGTAAGGCCACAATGCCGCGTTGCTCCATTTTTTTTAACAAACGCGAAATTACTTCTCTTGAGGTATTGAGCTCTGATGCGATTTCTTGATGGGAGAGTTTCAATTCTTTACAACCACACACATCGGCATGGCGTTTTAGATAAAATTCCAATCGCTCATCCATCGCCCGGAAAGCAATGCTGTCAATGACTTCGAGAATCTCCTCAAAACGACTTCTGTAGGTATCAATTACAAATTCATACCAGCTGCGGTGTTGCATCATCCACTTGTCCATCAAGAGTAAGGGCAAGAGGATTAGTTCGACATCTTCAACGACTTTAGCCATGATTTGGCTTTTTTCATTTTTGGTGGCACATATCATGGAAATGGCACAAGCCTGACCGGGTTGCAAATAATACATGAAAAACTCTCCTCCATTTTCATCTTCGCGATAGACCTTAATTTTTCCACGGATTACCAATACAGTATTTTTTATGTACTGTCCGGTGCGCATGATGACATCACCAGTTTTGAAGGATTGGATCGCAGCATTTGCATCCACATCTTTGACTAGTTCAGTAGAAAAGGAAGGAAATATTTTTTTTATGGAATCAAGCATTTTTATTTTTTTCTATATTCTGCCTTGTAAAAGTAGTGTAAATAACTCAAAAAACAGACCGTTTTTCAGACTATAACAGTGTACAAATCTTTGATTTATGGCTTGTTGTCTATGGATTTAATAGACTATTTTTAATAAGAATTCAAGCCTTGGTTTTAGTTTATTGATGTTTAATGTTTTGCGAAAACGATTTTTCAATAAAAATATCTAATTAACAATTGTTACGTTTATTGTTTGGTAAAAACGTTGTATTTTTACAAAAAACATCATTATGAATTTAACACAAGAAGATTGGATTTCTCAATTTGAAGCGGATGAAAATGCAGTAATTCTAGACGTGAGAACCGAAGATGAATTTAGCGAAGGCTATATTGCCAATGCCATCAATATTGACATTCACAGCGGCCAGGATTTTGTAACTGAAATAGAAGCTTTGGACAAAAACAAAAAGTATTATGTGTATTGTCGATCCGGAATGCGAAGTGCAAAAGCATGCGAAATAATGAATCAGCTTGGTTTTGAAAACGCCTACAACTTAATAGGCGGAATTATAGAATGGGATGGAGAAGTAGTAGCTCCATAAAACGCAAAGAGGGTAATACCTCTTTTTAGTATTTAAATTACAGGTTTTACTACTTTTTGTGTGGGTTTAATTAGAAATCACACTACTTAGGGAATCCCTTTTTTGCCATTAAGCTTAATTAACGTAATGTTTTAATGCTGGTATTATTAAGTCTTTATTTTGCAAATCAGTATAGAGTGCAATGCATACCGATTTCGTGGCAGAGCCAAATTATAAATATAATATCTATTTTTATGAATGTAATACCAGAAGAATTTCAAATTAGCACTTTATTAAATCAAGATACGTACTTAATTGATGGAGAATTAAAAAAATGGAACGGTCAGACAACTCCTGTTTTTTCAACAATTTCGTCTACGGATGAATATGGTCCAACTATTTTAGGCTCTATCCCGTCTATGGGGGAAACGGAAGCTCTAGAAGCGGTAAATGCAGCCAATGCAGCGTATAATAACGGTCAAGGATTATGGCCTACGATGAAAGTGGCGGATCGGATAAAGTGTATGGAAAACTTTGTTACTCAAATGAAAACGACCCGTAAAGAAGTAGTTAAACTATTGATGTGGGAAATAGGAAAATCATTGAGTGATTCTGAAAAAGAATTTGACAGAACTGTAGAATATATATATGATACTATTGACAGTTTAAAAGAATTGAACAGCCGTAGTGCTCATTTTTCTAAAGTTCAGGGAGTAAACGCTATGGTTCGTAGAGGACCGCTTGGAGTTGTTTTATGCCTTGGGCCTTATAATTATCCGTTGAATGAGACTTTTTCGTTACTCATTCCGGCATTGATCATGGGGAACCCGGTAATTTTTAAACCGGCAAAACATGGTGTGCTGTTGATCTCCCCTTTATTAGAAGCTTTTAGAAGCAGTTTCCCAAAAGGAGCCATCAATATTGTATACGGTCGCGGACGTGAAGTGGCTTCGCCAATAATGAAATCCGGTAAAGTAGCTATTTTGGCTTTGATAGGAAACAGTACCTCAGCGATTGCATTACAAGACCAGCATCCTAATAAAAACAGATTGCGTTTGATCCTAGGTTTAGAGGCGAAAAACCCTGCGATAGTTCTTCCGGATGCTGATTTAGACTTGGCC
This sequence comes from Flavobacterium sp. LS1P28, assembly GCF_003970335.1. Classification (NCBI taxonomy): domain Bacteria; kingdom Pseudomonadati; phylum Bacteroidota; class Flavobacteriia; order Flavobacteriales; family Flavobacteriaceae; genus Flavobacterium; species Flavobacterium sp. LS1P28. The sequence continues at coordinate 39,428 of NZ_RYDI01000005.1, forward strand.
ATCCAAGAGTGTATTGCCGGTTCTTTATCGTTCAATGGACAGCGTTGTACGGCTTTGAAAGTATTGTATGTGCATGAGTCTATTGTTGAGGAGTTCAATACGCGTTTTGCTGCCAAAGTGGATGCCTTAGTTTTTGGAAATCCGTGGGATGCCTCCGTGTTTCTGACGCCTTTACCAGAAAAAGAAAAACCAGCTTATATTCAGGAATTGATTGATGATGCTACTAGTAAAGGAGCTGCTATAATTAATGAAAAGGGAGGACAACATTATTCTAATTACATCTTTCCAGCGGTTTTATTTCCAGTAAATAAAGAAATGCGTGTGTATCACGAAGAGCAATTTGGTCCTGTGGTGCCTATTATTTCTTTCAAAGACATTCAGGAACCTTTGAATGATATGGCCGAATCGAATTATGGGCAACAAGTAAGTTTGTTTGGAAAAGACATTAAAACTATTGCACCACTTATTGATGCTTTGGTGAATTTAGTGTGCAGAGTAAACCTGAATAGTTCTTGCCAAAGAGGTCCGGATGTTCTCCCGTTTACAGGACGAAAAGATTCAGCAGTAGGAACATTGAGTATTCATGATGCGCTGCGCTCGTTCTCAATTAGAACCTTTGTAGCATCTAAAGACAATGCCTATAACAATGCTATTTTACAGGAATTATTGAGCAGTAAAGAATCTAATTTTATTAATACCGATTATATTTTATAATCTTTTATAATCAAAAAAAGCCGTTTTTTTTTGGACTTAACATTCCTCTTTGAAATATATTTTAGAATTTTAAACGACATATTTCAAAACATCGCGTGCTAATAGCGCCATAAAATAGTAGAGTCTATAGAATTAATACCCGATGGACAAATCCTTATTTAGGTGAAATTATCTAAAAAGTTTAAAAAGAAACTTTATCTTTATACTCTTGTTGAGGTGTAATTATTAACTAAATATTTACTTACATGAAAAATCTAATCCTTTTTTGTTTACTGTTAGCTTGCTTTGGGTTCGAAAGTTGTAAAAAAAATAAAAATCTGAACGCTACAGATGCTGCCCGAACCCAAGCTGAAAAGCCAATAAACGTTCAGTGTTATAAAGCTTTGTTTGAAAAAGATACCATTGATTTAGAAATCAGCACTTTGCAAAACGGAAAAATTACAGGAAACATGGTGATGAAGATTTTTAACATGCCCAAAAAAACTGGAAAAATCAACGGCGAATTCCGAGGCGATACATTATTTGCTGACTACTCGTTTATTCAAGGAACTTATGATAAAATAACGTATAAAAATCCATTGGCAATGTTAAAGAAAGGGAACGAACTCATTTTAGGTAATGGAAAAATCGAAACTTATTTAGGAGCTTCTTATTTTGTGAAAGGAGTACCTATAGATTTTGATAATGTGAAATATAAATTTATAAGTGTTGATTGTGTTGGTGAAAAATAATTAATTCAACAGCGTAAAAAGTATTTCTTGAAATATCAAAAGGGCAATTCCTGTAAACAAGATTTAAATAATATAAGTATCTCTTAATCAAAGTGGTAAAGAGATACTTATGTTATGTTATTTTTGTAAGGATATAAGTTTTTCGGCAATTTTTAGAAGATCTGTTTCGTTTATTTCAGGTAATGGTGCCAAAGGATACAATTGTTGTCCGGGACGTGCCGTAAAGGCTCCTCTCCAACCTGCCCAAATTGCACCTGCAATATCCCAACCATGAGCTGCAACCATCAAACATTCGTTGGGTTTAACTCCCATTTTTTGCGCTGCCCAATTATACACAGCAGTATCTGGTTTGTATTTGCCTACTTCTTCAACACTTAAAATTTGATCAAAAAATGCCGTTAAGCCCGAATTTTTAAATTGAGTTTCAACGCCTTTGGTTGATGAATTTGTTAAGGCAACTAATGTATAACCAGCATTTCTTAATGCTGCTAACGCTTCTTTTACTTCGGGATGAGGTGGTAAAGAGGTTATACTGCTTACGGCTACTTTAGCTTCCGCTTCTGTTAAAAGAATACCTTGATTCGCAGCTACCATTCTTAAAGCAGCAGCTCCAATAGTACCAAAATCTGTATACTGACCACCAACTGTTGTTACTAAAGAATAGTGCAACATGGTAGTAAACCAAAGGGCAGTTAAATCTTCTCGATTTCCTAAGGCTTGACCAATACTTTTTTTTATGGCTCCTAAATCCAATAAGGTTTCATTTACATCAAAGAATACTACTTTTGGTGCTGTCATAATTTTTAATTTAGTTTTATATGGGCTTTCATTTTGTTCGATAATAAAAGAAGCCAAATGGATCACTTTTTAATCGAAATTATATTTTTTTGTCGGGTTTTATCTGATCAATAGTAAGTAACAATCATTGTGTAATGGCATGTTTTAAAATTAGACAAAAGGAAGTAACAAATTGATTTTAAAATACTATTTTTAAGTATTTCTTTGAGAGATCTTTTGTTTTAGTTCTTCTTTTTTGAACCACTTATGATTCTAGAAATCAATCCTTGTTGGTTCGTGAATTCAGAAAAGAAAATACTCGCCAAGTGAATTACGATGAAGGTCAATAAATAATAAATGGATAGGACATGTATATCTTCCATTGATTCCTTTCTGTTTTCTGGACCCAAAACAATGATTAAACCGGTGATTAGTGAAATTGCCACGCAAGCATAAAAAACTAAATACGTCCAATAGTGAATTTTTTCTTTAAATGCTAATCCTTTGGAAAAGGGATTGGAGAATTTCATCTGTCCAAAAAAGGGAAGCGCCAATCGGATGCTGTACAGCCCTACTAACGCATAACCAATATATATGTGCCAATCCCACATGGGTTTTCTTATTTTTTTAGCAAGCAAAATAAGCTGATCCTGGGATAGGGATTGATCTGTGGTTGAAAGATAGTCTTGCATGATCAGTGCGACATTATTTTTGTTCATCCAGGTCATTCTAAGAAATATAGTAATAAGCATTAGCGTCATGCAAATGGCTATTGACCAGTGCATGATTCGGTAAATGGTGGAGTAATTTCTGGATTTCATGATTTATCAGAATTGGGTTGTTATGGTTTAGGAGTCAGTTTTAATTGCGATACAATTTCAGAAAGAATTTAGTTTAAATTAATTCAGAGTACACGGATATAATGAAAGGCGATGAAGAATGGTTTTAGAAAAACAGCAACGATACTATCCTATTTTTACCAGCCAATAAATCGTTCTTTCTTTAAAGTGCTGTAAAATGATCACTTTTAGGAAAAATACTCAAGGCTTCAATCGCAATTTCTGGAGTAGGAGAGGCTAGTTTGCGAAGTTTGAGATCCATCCAAGCGCCATCAACTGTTATAGTTGCACATAATTTGTTGTCCTCATTTATAAACTCATGCACAATGGACCAACGGGAAGCATCCGCATTTACTTTTGAAGTTTTGGTGCGCAAAAAAATTTTGTCAGAAAGCTTTATTTCTTTTCTAAAAACACATTCTTCCCTAAAAAGAATAGGGCCAAAGCCTTGCAACTGCATCACCTTAATGGTCAAACCAAGACTTTCCAGAATTTCGATACGATGTTGTGCGCCAAAGTCATAATAGGCACTGTGCCGAACATGAAAATTAGGGTCAAGATCTGACCAGCGAAAAGATAATTCTTTGCTAAATGAAGTCATTGTTTTTTTTTATAGATGTTTCCAAGATTTGATACCAAGGAAGTATTGTGTTTTTTTGAAACTCAAAAGTACGACAAAAAGCAAGTAGGAAGCTAATGAAATTATAAATTAGATCCATTTGTTGGAGTATATTTTTAGCACTACTAAAAATATTGAATAGCGAAGCCTAATTTATAAAGAATTCTATTAAATAAAAAAGCCCTTCAGAAAATCCAAAGGGCTGATGCTTGCTGCGTAATTTATTTTTTTGATTCTTCTACAGAAACTTTTCTAAACTCTTTTAATAGTTTTTCTAGTTCCAAAGTTGATTTACGAGCTCTTGGTCCGGCAGCTTTGACACCTTTCTCAGTTAGTGACTCAGATTCTGTTTTGAATGTTTCGAATTCAGCGTTGATTTTTGCAACTAAATCTTTCATAATAGTACTGTATTAAATTAAGGCGCTAAAATAGAATTTTGATTTTTAGATTGGGATGTTTTGAGTTTTAAATTAACATTAGAAAACCATTATTTTATTGTATGTGTCAGAAATATCTTTTTTTATAAATACTGAATAAAATTACGTCCGCTTTTTTTAATTATTCAATAAATAAGAAGTGAAATCTCAGTATTCCTGAGATCAAGAATGACAACTTCGGTTATAATGACAACTTCTCTGTGATGTCATATTGTCAGATTTTTTTACGCCAATTTTAACATAAACTGACAATTCATTAGTCCCTTTTGTATTGGCACAAAGATTGACTTATCGACTTCGAGTCATTAAAACTAGTATACAATAAAATTAAATATATTTAAAATGGGTAAAATAATCGGAATTGATTTAGGTACGACCAACTCTTGTGTTTCTGTAATGGAAGGTAATGAAGCTGTTGTTATTCCTAATGCAGAAGGAAAAAGAACAACACCATCTATCATCGCTTTTGTTGAAGGTGGAGAGATTAAAGTAGGAGATCCTGCTAAAAGACAAGCGGTAACTAATCCAACTAAGACTATTGCTTCTATCAAACGTTTCATGGGACATTCTTTCGGCGAAATTACAGCTGAAGCAAAAAGAGTTTCGTACAAAGTAGTAAAAGGAGACAACAATACACCACGAGTGGATATTGATGGCCGTTTATACTCTGCACAAGAATTGTCAGCAATGACACTTCAAAAAATGAAAAAAACAGCAGAAGACTATTTAGGTCAAACTGTTACTGAAGCAGTTATTACTGTTCCTGCTTACTTTAATGATGCACAACGTCAAGCTACGAAAGAAGCGGGTGAAATTGCAGGTCTTAAAGTAATGCGTATCATTAACGAACCTACAGCTGCAGCTCTTGCTTACGGTTTGGATAAAAAAGGTAAAGATCAAAAAATTGCTGTTTACGATTTAGGTGGTGGTACTTTTGATATTTCGGTTCTTGAATTAGGAGACGGAGTTTTTGAAGTATTGTCTACAAATGGAGATACTCACTTAGGTGGAGACGATTTTGACCACGAAATTATTGACTGGTTAGCTGCTGATTTCTTAACGGAAGAAGGGATTGACTTACGTCTTGACCCAATGTCATTACAACGTTTGAAAGAAGCTGCGGAGAAAGCAAAAATTGAATTGTCTTCTTCTGCTGAAACTGAAATCAACTTGCCTTACGTAACCGCTACAGCTTCAGGACCAAAACACTTAGTGAAAAAATTGACAAGAGCTAAATTTGAGCAATTGACTGATTCATTAGTAAAACGTTCTATGGCACCAGTGGCTAAAGCGCTAAAAGATGCAGGTTTATCTGTTTCTGATATTGACGAAGTGATTCTTGTAGGAGGTTCTACTCGTATGCCAAGAATTGCTGAAGAGGTTGAAAAATTCTTTGGTAAAAAAGCGTCTAAAGGAGTTAACCCTGATGAAGTTGTTGCCATTGGAGCAGCTATTCAAGGTGGAGTTCTTTCTGGAGATGTAAAAGATGTATTGTTACTTGACGTTACACCTTTGTCTTTAGGTATCGAAACTATGGGTGGTGTTATGACAACTCTTATTGAGTCTAATACAACTATCCCAACTAAAAAATCTCAAGTTTTCTCTACAGCAGCAGATTCTCAACCAACAGTTGAACTACACGTTCTTCAAGGAGCAAGAGCTATGGCTGCTGATAACAAAACAATTGGTCGTTTTAACTTAGACGGTATTCCACCAGCACCGAGAGGGGTTCCACAAATTGAAGTGACTTTTGATATTGATGCTAATGGTATCATCAAAGTTTCTGCAACGGACAAAGGAACAGGAAAATCTCACGATATTCGTATCGAAGCTTCTTCTGGATTAACATCTGAAGAAATCGAAAGAATGAAACAAGATGCTGAAGCTAACGCAGAATCTGACAAAATCGCTAGATCAAGAGCTGAAAAATTGAACGAAGCAGATGGAATGATTTTTCAAACTGAAACGCAATTGAAAGAACTTGGTGCTAAATTATCTGATGATAATAAAGTAGCTGTAGAATACGCATTGACTGAATTGAGAATGGCGCACCAATCTCAAGATATTCCTGCAATTCAAACGGCTCTTGACAATATCAATGCGGCATGGAAAAAAGCAACTGAAGCAATGTATGCTGAAGGAGAACAAGGTCAAGCAGCATCTAAACCAGAAGGTGAAGCAGCTCAAGGTGACAATGTTGAAGACGTTGAATTTGAAGAAGTAAAATAATTATTTCTCGTAGAGACGCGATTTATTGCGTCTCTATTATTGATTTAGAAAACCGTTCGCCTTTGGTGAACGGTTTTTTTATGGACATTGATTTTGATTTTAATTTTATTCTCCTTTTTACCACGAAACATTCTTGTGATAACTAAAGTATGAGGAAATGTTATGGCAGCCAAAAAAGAAAAAAATAAAGTATTGAATAGTTGTTCTTCTTTAAATGTAAAATACAAAAGTGCCATTTCTACTAGTGAAACCAACCAATAAACGCCTGCTACAGGGCAATATGCAATAAAATTGCTTACGAAACAAGAACCATTTGAAAACTTTATTTGGTTAATTATAGAAGGAATACTGTGCCACAAGACAAAATAAATGGCAAAACCCCAGATCAGACTCGAGAATTTAAAAAGGATAGCAAATAGTACTAAATAAAAGAGTTCTAGGCGTTTTTTTTGATTTCCAATACAAATAAACACTGATAGCTATAAATAAGGCACCTGAAATCTGTAAGGATAGCCAAATGTATAGAATAGGAATACTGATTTTTGTGATGTTTAATATAATGTTTTGTACCTCCTCAGAGTGAAAAGTAAACAGCAACACTAAAATAAAGAATCCATAAGAGAATTGGAATAGTACTTTGGCGAGGTTGTATTTACCGATTGTGTAGCGCTATGGGACTTCATTTTCGGACTTGCTTATTTTGAATTGTGTATGAAATCAGGTTAGGAGAAGCTTCAAAATTAGCTGTTGCTACAGGTGGAGAAATTCAAAAAGCACACAGAATATTGTGCTGGTTTGTACTTGTAGGCTGGTCAATATATCCATTAGGATACATGAAACAAAAAAACCGACCTATTTTTTAAATAAGTCGGGTATTTAATTCTATCATTATTGTTATTTATCACGTATAGACGTACTGCCGTGCGTTTCTACAAGATACATTACATTAAAGTCACATTTAACAAAAAAAGGGAAAATGTTGTTTGAACATTTTCCCTTTTTAATTTATTATTTAGGTTCTAAAGCTTCTCCTATTCTGGAAATTAAATCGAGAACATGGTATTTGCTCATTCGATCTGACATTCTAGAAGTAGATAATTTCAATTCATTTTTTAAACTATTCAGTTGACCTCTAGCAATAGAAGGTAAATCCGTTTGCGCCAGATTGACTTTTCTGGTGGTGAAACCATAAGTAACTCCTACCGGAACAGATCTAACGCTTGCCGTACCTGGTTTTAGTAATTCAATCATCTTGTCTACATACAATTTTTGGATGTTTCTGCGGTAGATGTCAATAGAATTTTTATTTTTCAGTTCAGAGAAAATTCCTTTGTTCAAATCGTTCATTAATTCATCTACAGAATAGTTGTCTTTACTCACCGAGGAGGTTTCTAAAAGGCGTACCATTCGGTCTCCGGCTAATAAGCTGTTTAAGGTGGCATCCTGCATTCCTTTGATTGCTTCGACACCATTTTCCGGGTTAATTTTTGAAAGAATATCTTGATTCAACAACCATTTTGGCGTGGTGAATAACTGGGTATTCAAGAATGCTACAGCATCTTTCTGGATGCTTTTTGGTACTACTTCAAATTGATTGCCAGTCATGTCATACGTTTTTGGACTATCATATATTCCACCTACATTTTTAGTTACATGACCCATATACCTTCTAAACTGACCGGTAAGTGCGCCATAAAGTTCGTCCAGTTCAGTATAACTTTCACCATCTTCTTTAGACCATTCTAGTAAATTGGGTAAAATTCTTTTTAGATTTTTAATACCATATTCAGAGGCTCTCATAGCATTGTCACCAATATCTTCCGTTTGATATCTTGGATCATAAGGACTGGTTTCAGACCCAAACCATAAACGACGGTTCTTGTAGGCTTCCTTAGTCATTTCATTCAAAAAAGCTTTCTCTTCTGCTTCCGTTTTCGTGTCTTCAAAGTAAGAGTATCCCCACTTAATAGCCCATTTGTCATAGTCTCCAATTCTAGGAAATAAACTAGTCACACCATCTTCTGGTTGTGCAACATAATTAAAACGCGCATAATCCATTATAGATGAAGTATGTCCGTTTTGCTCTTGGTAGTCTTTATCTCTTAGTTTTTCAACAGGAGTGGCAGAGCTGGCTCCCATATTGTGGCGCAAGCCTAATGTATGTCCTACTTCATGCGAAGACACGAAACGAATGAGTTCTCCCATTAATTTATCGTCAAATTTCTTAGCTCTAGCCGCCGGATCTACAGCCGCAGTTTGAATCAAATACCAATTTCTCAAAAGACTCATGATATTGTGGTACCAACCAATGTGGCTCTCCAGAATCTCACCACTTCTTGGATCATGAACATTTGGTCCATACGCGTTTTGAATTTCAGCAGCGAAATATCTCAATACAGAAAAACGAGCATCTTCTAAACTCATAGTTGGATCGTTCTCTGGCCAATATTCTCCACGAATGGCATTTTTCCAACCTGCATTTTCAAAGGCAATTTGCCAATCATCAATTCCTTGTTTGATGAATTTTTTCCATTTTTCTGGTGTAGCCGGGTCAATGTAATATACAATAGGTTTCAAAGGCTCTATCAATTCTCCATTTTTTTGTTTTTGAGCATCTTCGGCAGATTTAGGTTCTAAACGCCATCTGACAGCAAATACTTTGGTGTCGGACTTTTGGGATTCTTCCTCAAAAACACCGTATTGATTGGCAAAATATCCTACACGTGCATCAAATTCTCTTTTGCGCATGGGAGTTTTTGGCAATAAAATCATGGATGTATTTATTTCCACAGTGAGTACACCAGCATCTAGAGCCGAAGGTAAATCAACTCCAATTTTTGGCGTTGGTGTTGTATTGATTTTTGGTGGTGTAGTGGTAAATGTTTTTACACTTCTTATTTCAGTATTGATAGGAAAACTACTTATTTTTGAAATAAATGATTTGTCTTTTTGAAATGTTTGAATGTTTAATAATTGTTTCTTAATTGGATCTAATGAAAAAGTTTGAACATCAGCATCGAATGTTGTAGATAAATCGACAACATAGCCCGTTATTTTTCCGGAATCATCTTTTTTGTATGCAAGTACATCATAATTACCAATAATTGGATCCGAAGTGGAGTTTTTAACTGCTTTAGCCATTGGTTTATCTTCATCTGGAGACATAATGACATAAGTGATTGATCTCAACAATATATTGTTGTTCAGTCCTTTTTCCCAACGAACGACTTGTCTGTTGATTTCTTCTCCGCCAAAAATTCCTCCTCCGGCAGGAGTCTTAGAATATCGGGTTATGGTCATCATTTCACTCCCTAATAGAGAATCAGGAATTTCAAAAAGATACTTATTGTCTATTTTATGAACATCAATTAATCCTTTTTGAGTAACGGCACTAGTATCAATTACTTTTTTATAGGGTTTAGGTTCTTTTTTGGCATCAGCTACTTTGGTGTCAACTGCTGTTACGGCATTTTTATCTGTTTTTTTCTTTTTCTTACTTTGGGCAAATGTTCCCTGGACGGAAAAAAACAGCAGACATACAATAATTAGGGTTAGTTTTTTTTTTAGCATTTAGTTAAATGTTTTATAAAGGTTAAGGATTAGCTTTTGTAAATAAGTAGTTTTTTTTTCTTTTTTACAATCGAAATCCAAATCTATTGATATATTTTTAAAAACAGACCAATAATGTACAAAAATCGAATAATTAACATTTATTAAATAATAAGATTTTTTAATATCACAATATGTTTTTTCTCATGAATGGATGTGTTTTTTCGCCTTATCTTTGTTTTATAATGAATAAATCAAAAATATTTTTTTCCTTTTCAGCAGCTGTAAAAGTAGTGAGGAGTGATTTTTTTTTAAAATATTTTCGTAATATTACGATACAAATGACGCTGTATGAGAAAAATTAAATATAAGAAAAGTAGAAAACTACAACCCAACAATTTAGAATATACCGGGATTCATAAGGACTATAAATCGGAAATACAATTGTTTGTTTATGATGATTTAATGCTGTCAGAGTATGATGATTTCAAAGTTTCGGATTTTGATAAATATATTGATCTGCAAAAAAATAATTGGCTTAATCTACACGGTCTAAGTAATATTGAATACATAAAATCTATTGGGAATTATTTCAAAATAGATACCTTCATTTTAGCTGATATTTTAAATACTACACGAAGAACTAAAGTTGAAGAATTGTCAGATGTTTTGTTTTTTAATATAAAATCATTACTTCCGACAGGAAATTCTGATAATATAAGTGTAGAGCAGATTAGTTTTTTGATCAAAGATGGGATCTTAATTTCCTTTCAGGAAAAGCGTAGTGACTTTTTTACGCATATTCGCGAACGTCTTCGGACGCATTCCGGCATTGTAAGAAGCAAAAGAACGGATTACTTGTTGTACATTCTTTTAGATGCCATTATGGAAAATTTTTACATCACCATAGAAAACGAAGAAGATAAAGTAGAGGAACTCATCAACCTTTCAAAACAAAGTACCAACCCAATTATCTTAGAAAAAATTGAAAAACACAGGGATAATTTCAATTTTTTGAAGCGCTCTATAGTTCCGCTTCGAGATTCTTTGTACAATATAAAGAGCATCAAAGATGATAATGTATTTAATGCGATAGAAAAAGAGAATTTTAGCTTTTTTGCACGATTGCATCAAAAGAGCCTGGAACTTTTAGAACAAATAGAATCGGATATGGGGTCATTAGAAAGTGCTTCTAATTTTTTTTTCTCGGCACAAACACATAAGATGAATGAGATTATGAAAACACTGACTATTGTTTCAGCAATCTTTATTCCGCTTACATTTATTGTAGGTGTGTATGGAATGAATTTTGAAAATTTACCGGAACTTAAATACCAATATGGCTATCATACCGTTATGGGAGCTATGTTTTTGATCGTAATAGGGATGATTATATATTTTAAAAAACGCCAGTGGTTTTAATATAAAAAGGGTATTACAAAAAAATATTAAATAACAATATGACCTCCAATTTGTTTTGGAATGAATACAAATATCAAAAAATGAGTAAAGCCATTTATATTGCAACAACGGAACAAAATAGCGGGAAGTAAATTATAACTTTGGGCTTGATGAGCATATTGATTGGTAAAACTGCAAAAGGGGGTTGTTTCAGGCCATTGTTGAGGATTTCGAAGAAGGTGGATTGACAATCACATAGAAACAGTCATTGGCCAATCAGGTATTTGAATTATTGAAGAATTAAGAAAATTCGCCGTTCACAAAAAAGTGTCTGTATTCAGACGCTTTTTTTATGCCTTTTATTTAAGAAATCTATCTATATTTGGAGATAAAAATGCCGCGTTTTGAAAGTAAAAATTACAATAATAATCCTTTTATCTTTAATTTCATCCCAACTTTTTGCTCAGGAGCTACTTCCTTTTGTGGAAAATTATAACAAATCAGATTATAAAGGCGACAACCAGATTTGGAATGTAGCCCAAGGAAATGATGACGCAATGTACTTTGCTAATAATTATTATTTGTTGCGATATGATGGTGTGAAATGGGAGAAATACACACTGCCCAACAAAACGATTATCCGTTCGATACTGGTAGATGGTGACAGGATTTATTCGGGTTCTTATAAAGAATTTGGGTATTGGTACAGAAAAAAAGGGAAGATGTTGTATGTCTCACTTTCTGATAAAACGAAGGTTTTCGAAGATAGTGATAATGAAGAAATTTGGAAGATATTTAAGTTCAAAGGAAAAATTTATTTTCAATCATTTAATGGGATTTTTCTGTATGATGGAAAAGCAATCAAGAAGGAAAAGTTCTCTTTTTTGATTTCTTATTGTTTCGTAGTAGACGATCAGTTGCTCGTTGCTTCAGTAGAAAACGGAATCTATAAAATGAATAATTCCACTTTTGAAAAAATTCAAAGATGGTCTATATTAGAAAATAATGTGATTCATGCTATAGGAAAGTTCCAAAACAAAACCTATATTTTTACTAAAAAAAATGGGGTTTACATTGATGATAAAGGCGTTTTGAGTACTTGGAAAAACCCTTTAAACACTATTTTGAAAACGGCTAATATCAATGCAGCTGCGTTTATAAAAAACAATAAATTAGTTATTGGAACTGCCAGTAAAGGGGTTTATCTGTTTGATTTAAAAACCAATTCTTATAAAAACATTAATAGAAATAATGTCCTGATGAACAACTCGATTTTGAGTATGGGGTTGGACAAAGAAAATGATTTATGGCTTGGCTTGGATAATGGAATTGCCCATGTTGAGGTCAATTCGCCAATATCTATTTTCTATGATAACTCGGGCGTTTTAGGCTCTGTATATTCTGTCGCTACTATTGACAAAGGTTATCTGATGGCGTCCAATCATGGTATTTTTAAATTAGAAGGCAATCAATTTTCTATAGTTCCCAATACTGAAGGGCAGGCATGGAATATCAGTAAAATTAATAACAAATACCTGATAGGTCACAACGAAGGCACTTTTGTTTACGAGAAAGGATTGTTCTATAAATTAAGTGCTGTACACGGGGGGTGGAATGTAGCAAAAAGCAGTATCAATAATTCGTATTTGCAAGCAACATATAGCGGCGTAATTATTTATAATGATATTGATGATTTGAATCAAAAGAAAAGTATAAAAGGATTAGTAAAACCAATTAAATATGTAGCTCAAAATAGGAAAAATGAAATATGGGCAGCCGATAACAACAGAGGTTTGTACCGCATTCTGTATAATGATGCCTATGAAACTACTGCGATTGAAAATGTTACCCAACGCAGCAAAATTAGTAATGATTTTGGCGTGAAAATATTTGAATTCCGAAACGAAATTCTTTTTCTGATAAATAAGTCTTGGTATACCTATAATTCAATCACGAATCAACTCGAGAAAGATAAATTATTCAATTCTAATTTCAAAAATATTTCTAATATTGCCACTATTGACGAAAATCATTTTATAGTACTTCAGAGTGGTCTTTTGTATCATATTTATGCCAATGCAAATAAATTTGTCTGGAATGTTATTCAGGAAAAATATTACTCAGGAAAGATTATCAATGACAATTTGAAAATTTTTAAAAATAAAGAAAGTTATTTATTAAATCTTGACGATGGTTTTATTTCACTTCAGTTAAAACAAGAAAAAAAACAAAATACGAATATAAAAATAGAAGCTTTTAGTGAAGATAGTTTGATTCACAATAAATCGCGGATAAATTATAATTCAGAGTTGAAGATACATGTAATATCTGGAAAATTTGGAGCGGCAAAGCCAAATTTATTTTATAAAACCACTAACACGTCTCGTTTTATACCTATCAAGGAGGGATTGATTGTTTTGAATAACCTTAGTAGTGGCGACCATAGTGTTACTATTTACGGGAATGATGGACTGAATTATACTACAATTTCTAATTTTCAATTCATTGTGGCTAAGCCTTGGTATTTTTCTTTTTGGATGATCTCGTTGTATCTTATTGTGATAAGCACAATATTATACCTATATTATAAGTGGAATAAAATACGATATGTTCAAAAATTAGAGTTTCGTGATGAGGAGTTAAAACATCAAAATAAAATTCTGGAAATGGAATTAAAAGCCCAAAACAAGTTGAATATTCAAGAATATGAAAAGCACATTTTGGAACTTGAATTGCAAACAAAGTCATCTGAGGTTGCCGGTAAGTCACTTTCTATAGCAAAGCAAAGTGAAATGATAGAACGTATTCAAGGTATTTTAGACTCTGAATCGGACTTTAATAAACTAAAAAGTGACATCAAAAAAGCCATAAAAATAAATGCCGTGAATAAACATGAATGGGAGACTTTTGAGAACAACCTAAATCAGATTCACAATGAATTTATTGTCAAGCTAGCAAAGAAATATCCCAACCTTACCTCTAAGGATATTAAACTTTGTATTTACTTAAAAATGAATCTTTCTTCTAAAGAAATTGCTCCAATGATGAACATTTCATTTAGAGGAGTTGAGTTGCAACGGTATCGCCTAAGAAAAAAATTAAATCTTAATCAGGAAGAAAACCTTTCTAAATTTTTGTTAAACATATAAATACCTTCTATTTTTATAGATACTATATTTAATGTATTGTTTTTTTAGAAACCACAATACATCATTACTACATCATATACATCTATTGCAATACCCGTTTTCCTTATTAACAGCTTTCAATCATTGATTTGTTTCGCTACTTTTATTTTTTGATGTATTTATGTAGTAACTCTGTTGTACTAACTATAACGTTGTAATTATCTAATTTGGCTCAACTAACTTTAACAAATTATTAATATATGAGAAATATTATTTTTAGCTTTTTAGCACTTATTTTACTACCGGCATACATGTCTGGACAAGTAATTAAGGGAAAAGTAGCAGATAAAAATGGCATCGGAATTCCAGGTGGTATTATAGTTGCAGTTGATTCTAAAACGAATGCAATTACTGATTTTGATGGGAATTTTGAAATTAGAGCTGTAATAGGTGAAATTTTACAAATTTCTATGTTAGGTTTTGAACCAACTTCTACTGTAGCTACATCAAACCTGATGCGTATTGTACTTCAAGAAGATCAGGATACACAATTAGATGAAGTCGTTGTTATAGGGTACGGAACTCGAAAAATTATTGATAATACTTCCTCAATAATTTCGCTGAAAGCAGAAGAAATTTCTAAAACTAAAGTACTCAATGCTTCACAAGCAATTCAAGGTAAAGCTGCGGGTGTTCAGGTAATTTCTTCTGATTTACCGGGAAGCACCCCTTCCGTAATTATTAGGGGTTTGGGTACTGCATTAGGCGGACGTACTCCTTTATATCTTGTAGATGGTATGCCTACGGAGAATATCAATAACATTAATACGAATGACATTACCTCATACGAAATTTTAAAAGATGCTTCTGCATTAGCAATTTATGGAACTAGAGCTGCAAACGGTGTAATCATTATTACAACCAAAAAAGGCAAAGGAGACAAAGTTACAGTAGAATTTGAAAGCTTCACAGGTTTTAGAGAGCCTTTGAAAAAAGTAAAAATGGCAGGAAGTAATAAGTACTCTCATTATTCGAATTCTGCTTTGCAAACCACTACTTTTTCACAAGATCAACCCGTTAACACCGATTGGTTTGATGCGATTACCAGAACAGGTTCATATACTCAAAATAACGTTTCGGTTTCTGGTGCAACGGAGAATATTAAATACTTCTTCAGTTTAGGAAATTATCAGGAAAAAGCAATTCTTAACGGATTGGATTACAGTCGGACCACTTTTAGAAACAATAATGAAATTAAAATTTCTAAAAAAGTAACTTTAAATCAAAATTTTAGTTTTGGTTCAGCAAATTCTACTCCAAAACCATTAAGCGCTTTTACTAACGCTTACAAACAATCACCAATCGTTCCAGTTCGTTTTTCAAATGGTCAATATGGAGTTTCTTATGTTGGTACTAACGGCTTTGCCGGGACTGCCGGTTCTTCTTTTAATAACGTAGGAAATCCTGTAGCACAATTAAACTATTTTGATGAAGAGCAAAGAAGCATAACCTTACAAGGGGGTTTGAAATTAGATTATGATATTTTGAAATCATTAAAATTTACTTCTCAATTTAACGGGGAATATTATTCTTGGAAAAATTACAATTTCGAAGACACTAAAACAATTTGGCAATCCAATAATAATCCGGGACAATTAAGCAGTATTACTTATCCAGCGGATAAAAATATTAATTTATTGACTAAAGGTAGAAATCAATATTTCAATTGGAATCTGTCTAACTACCTGACTTACAATAAAGTTTTTGCAGAAATTCATGATATTGAACTAACAGCTGGTATCGAGACCTCGGTTAGGGGTGCTAGAGAGCAATTGACTGTTGCCAGAAAAAATGTAAATGCAAATTCAAATTACTGGTCACTAGCGGGTGTTGATTATGTAGGAACAGTTGTTAATTACAGAGATGAGGTTTTTAATGAAAATAAAATAGCTTCTTATTTTGGTCGTTTTCAATACAAATTAATGGATAAATACCTATTTTCAGGTACAATCAGACGGGATGGTTCATCAAATTTTGGTAAAGATTACCGTTGGGGAACCTTTCCAGCCTTTGGTTTAGGATGGGTTATTACCAAAGAGGAATTTATGGCCAATGCAACAGGAATAGACTTATTGAAATTAAGAGGTGGTTGGGGTAAATTAGGAAACCAAAATGTTCCTCTTAACAACCAAGCATATAGTTCTGGTCTTACTTATTATTTAGGAGGTTCCCTATTGAATGAAGGAACTACTATCAATTCACAAGTAGATCCAAGTTTATCATGGGAAATCACCGAAGAAACTTCTGCAGGATTAGATTTTGAATTATTGACTAACAGATTGAAAGGATCATTTGATGTGTACGATAAAACGACTACAAATGTAATTTTAAACACAAGACCTTATATTACTTCTGGAATCAGCAATTCTTCACCGGCACATGTGGGAGAAGTTTCTAATAAAGGATATGAGATTGCTTTGCGTTGGGATGATAAACTAACGGATAATTTGAGTTACTGGGTTGGAGGAAATTTTTCTAACAACAAAAATGAATTGACAGGTTTAAAAGATGCTACACTTGCCCCAATTACAGGTGGAGATTTAGGAAATGGACAATGGACAAAACTATTAGACAATACTTCTGTAGGAAAACCATTGGGTAGTTTTTATATTTATGAATATGCGGGTTTTGATGCTACAAATGGTAAAATGTTATACTACACTGCAGCAGGAGCCAAAGTGACTCAAGATGCTTTAAATGCTAATGCAGATAAAAAGTACGTTGGTTCTATTTTACCTAATTCAACATACGGAGTTACTTTAGGGATGAACTATAAAAACTTTGATTTCTCAGTGGACGGATACGGTACCTCTGGAGCAAAAGTGTATAACGGTAAAAAAGCACAACGTTTTACAGGAGAAAATATCGAAGATTCACTGGCAACAGATTTTTGGACAGTAAACAATACTACTGCCTCAAATCCTGGACCGTTTAATCAAGTTCCGGTAGCGTCAACTTATTATTTAGAATCGGGGGATTTCTTTAGAATCAATAATATTACTCTAGGATACAAAATTCCTTTGAAAGGAGAATTTTTAACTTCTTGTAGAGTATATGTAAATGCAATAAATCCACTTATTACTCAAAAATTCTCAGGTTTCTCCCCTGAATTAAATGGTAATGGAGATCCTTATGGAACGCAAGGTATTGAGTTGGATGCATATCCAACATTAAGATCAGTAGTTATTGGTGCTAATTTAAAATTTTAATACAATGAAAAAGATATATATATCAATTTTTGCGCTATCCGCATACTTTTTCTCGGGATGTTCAAACGACTATTTAGAGGTAGATCAAACAGAATCTATTTCTACAAAAGACATAGAATTATTCAATAATGATGCAGGAGCTGCCACTTTTGTAACTGCCATCTACAGTAAGTTTTTAGATTGGAACATGACTTCCTTTTCTTGGATTGGGTTGTCAAGTATTGCCTCTGATGATGCTGACAAAGGATCGTCTCCAGGAGATACTGGTTCCGATAAAGATTTAATGGATGCCTTAACCTATAATGCCTCAACGCCATCAACAAGTGAGGTTTTTGCAGCTAATTATGAAGGAATTAACAGATGCAATCAAGCATTAAGTATTATTCCTCAATTAGACAAAGCTAATCCTGCTTTACGTACCAGATTAATGGGAGAAGCAAAGTTTTTGAGAGCCTTTATGTATTTCACTTTAGTGAAAACCTATGGAGGTGTTCCAATTATTGATCATTTGCCAAACCCTTCTTCTGATGAAGATAGAATTATGCAATTAACACGAAAATCTAGAGCAGAAGTGTATGCTTATATTGAAAGTGATTTGAATGATGCTATTGTGGCATTGCCAAACAAATCCGAATATGCGGCTGCTGAAAAAGGAAGAGCTTCAAAAGGAGCTGCTTACGCTTTATTGGCAAAAATAAATTTGTACCAAAAAAACTGGCAGAAAGTAGTGGACAACTGTAATTTGATTACAGGATATGCTATTGTTCCAAATTATGCTTCTATGTTTAGATTAGCTGGAGAAAATGATGCTGAATCTATTTTTGAAATTCAAGGCACAGGTTCAGTTCCTGCCAAAGGAATCTCAGGATATTCCAATACGCAAGGAGCTCGTGGTAATGGTGGATGGGGTTGGGGCTTCAATACACCATCCCAAAGTTTAGTAAATGCTTATGAAACAGGCGATAGTAGAAAAAATGCAACAATCATTTTTAGAGGTACCACTTTATATGATGGTAGAGTTGTACCAGTTACTGTTGAAAATGAAAGATACAACTACAAAGCGTATTCATCTGCTTTCACAGATGGTTGGGAAACCGATGTGAATATTAAATATTTGAGATATGCCGAAGTTATATTAATGAAAGCCGAAGCGCTAAATGAATTGAATCAAACTCTTGCAGCGATTTCTTTGTTGAACCAAATTAGAGCAAGAGCTGGATTAAGCAACACAATTGCTCTATCTCAAAGTGATGTGAGAACTGCAATTTGGAAAGAAAGAAGAGTTGAAATGGCATTTGAACACGATAGATTTTTTGATTTAGTGCGTACGGGACAAGCAGTAACTGCATTTGCTATTCATGGAAAAACATTCGTTGCAGGTAAACATGAATTGTTTCCATTGCCACAAGCTTTTATTATACAATCAGGCGGATTGTCAACACAAAACCCAGGGTATTAATTTTAAAGAACTGTAAAATGAAAAAAAATAAATATATTTTCTTATTTGCTTCTGTTTTGGCTTCACAATTTTTTGTGAGCTGTAACGAGGATAGTATAGATAAAGTCAATACACCAATTGCTTACGAGGCAATTGGTGGATATGAAAATTCAGATAACGTTGCTGCCGCTAATTTAGTTACCAAATTTAGTTTTGAGAACAGTATTACAGATTCAAAAAATGGAATAACAGGCGGGGTAGGGAAAAATGTGACCTATGGAAACGGAATCAAAGGAAAGGCATATCAAGGATCTTCAAATTCTTTTATTGCTTACAGCGCAGTGGCAAGTTCTTTGGTGGATTTAAAAAGTATTACTGTTTCTATGTGGATCAATACAAATCCACACTCCGGAGGAGCACAATCATTATTTATGTTGCCAAAAACAACAGATTTTTGGGGGAACATTTTCTCATTAATAGAAGGTACTGGTCCGGCAACTACTATGTTAATGAAAAATCATCTTCAAAAAGATGTGACACCCAGTATTGCATGGTCTGGGCAGTTTATAGAGCATGGTGGTGCTAATGTTCTAACAAATATGTTTGGAACATGGAAACATGTTGTATGGGCTTACAGTGGAGTTAGTTCTACTTACAGTATGTACATTGATGGACAAAAACTGAATTTACCTGCTTCAATTGCCAAGCGATATGCAAGTGATCCTCTTAGCGGGGGTGTTGGCTATGGTGATCTTGCCAGTTCGAATGTTTCAAAGTTCATTATTGGTGGATTCCAGCAACATTTAGGTGCTCCATGGAACGCTCCAGATGGTTGGATGTTGAATTACACCGGTTTAATGGATGAGTTTAGAATTTATAACGCAGCTCTTTCTGACAATGAAGTTGTCGCTTTATATAAATTAGAAAAAGACAACAGATAAAAGACTATTAACCCCTAGATTTCTAAAACTAGGGGTTTATTTTAAAACTATTAATCCTATTATTTTTATTAAAATGAAGATTTCCCTGAGTTTACTATTTTGTATTAGTTTTTTTATTTCCTGCTCTTCCTCAACTCCGGAGAGTAACGGAGGTACTGGAACTCCATTGCCAACAACTCCTGTTACTCCAACAGTTCCTTTGACGGATATTGAGGTTATGGATCAGGTTCAAAAAGATGCCATCAAGTATTTTTGGGAGTATGCAGAGCCTAATTCTAAACTGGCAAGAGAACGGTATTATACCAATGATCCTGGTTTTGAAGCTAATATTGTCACCACGGGAGGTTCCGGTTTTGGGTTAATGTCAATAATAGTAGGTATTGAACGCGGTTTTGTAAATCGGTCAGAAGCAGTTTCACGTCTTACAACTGCTATGAATTTTCTCGAAAAAGCAGAACGTTTTCACGGTGCTTGGCCCCATTGGATGGATGGTTCAACCGGAAAAGTAATTCCATTTGGAACAAAAGATAATGGAGGTGATTTAGTAGAGACATCTTTCCTTTGTCAAGGATTATTAAGCATCAGAGAATATTTTAAAAATGGTTCTGCCTCAGAAAAAGAATTAGCTGCAAAAGCCGATGCACTTTGGAAAGGAGTAGAATGGGATTGGTATACCAAAGGAGAAAACGCCCTTTACTGGCATTGGTCTCCGCAATACGGTTGGGAAATGAATTTTAAATTAGAAGGATACAACGAATGTTTGATTACCTATGTTTTGGGTGCTGCTTCTCCTACGCATCCTATTTCGGAACAGGCCTATCATCAGGCTTGGGCCAGAAATGGAGGCATTACAAATGGAGGATCACAATATGGAATTCCTGTGATTTTCAATTATAACGGAGCTTCAGGAAATGTAGGGCCTTTGTTCTGGGCGCAATATTCTTATTTAGGATTAGATCCCACTACATTGAAGGATCAATATGCCGATTATTGGGCATTGACCCAAAATCATTCTAAAATCATCAATCAATATTGCATTGCTAATCCACGTCAATGGAAAGGTTATTCAGATAAATGTTGGGGATTAACGGCTAGTTATTCCCGTAACAGTGATGGTTCTACAGGATATTCAGCACACCAGCCTAACAATGATTTAGGGGTAATTACGCCTACGGCTGCCCTGTCTTCGTTTCCTTTTACACCAGTAGAGTCCATGAAGTTTCTTCATTATTTATACGATGAAAAAAGAACAGAATATGTTGGAATAGCAGGGCCTTATGATGCTTTTTCCCCGCATTATAACTGGGTAACGCCAAGATATTTAGCCATTGATCAAGGTACAATTGCACCTATGATTGAAAATCACCGTTCCGGTTTATTATGGAAATTATTTATGAACGCTCCGGAAATTAAACCAGGTTTGACAAAATTGGGCTTTAATTCTACAAAATATAATTTTTAAAGAATGATGAAATGTCTAATTTTAATACTCGCCTTTTTAATGTCATGGAATTCTTTTTCTCAAACTGAGAGGAGGGGGAAAATTAAAACGGAAGTCGTTAAAAATTACGAACTAAATTACGTTTTGCACATTCCAAAGAACTCCAATGTGGAATTAACCATTTTTGATAATGCAAACCACGACAGTTGGTCGCGCGTGTATGACAACCAAGAAATTTATGATTGGATGTTCCAACAAACAAAAAACAGACAAAATGAAAATTAAACTTATTATATTACTTTTTGGAATTTCTCTTTTTGGCTACAGCCAAAAAAAGACAACTAAAAAGAACGTTAAAATTAAACCGAAAATAGAATTCGTTTCAGAGTTACTTTCTAAAATGACTTTGGAAGAAAAAATAGGGCAATTAAATTTACCTACTTCGGGAGATATTACCACGGGTCAGGCTAACAGTTCCAATGTCGCGAAGAATATCGAAGAAGGTAAAGTGGGTGGTTTATTCAACATCAAATCAGTTCAAAAAATATATGAAGTTCAAAAGATCGCGGTCGAAAAAAGCCGATTGAAAATTCCGTTGCTTTTTGGAATGGACGTAATTCACGGGTATGAAACGACCTTTCCTATTCCGCTTGGATTGTCTTGTACATGGGATATGAAACTGATAGAAAGAAGTGCTCAAATTGCGGCACAAGAAGCCAGTGCTGATGGAATCAACTGGACTTTTTCGCCTATGGTTGATATTTCCCGCGATCCTCGCTGGGGAAGAGTTTCCGAAGGTTCGGGTGAAGATCCGTTTTTGGGAAGCCAAATTGCAAAAGCAATGGTCCAAGGGTATCAGGGAGATGATTTGTCCCTTAATAATACCATTTTGGCTTGTGTCAAACATTTTGCTTTATACGGCGCGCCCGAAGCAGGACGTGATTACAATACGGTTGACATGAGTCGAATCAGGATGTACAATGATTATTTTCCACCTTACAAAGCCGCTGTTGATGCGGGTGTAGGTTCTGTAATGGCTTCTTTCAACGAAGTAGACGGGATTCCTGCAACCGGAAACAAATGGTTAATGACTGATGTGTTGCGTAAGCAATGGGGTTTCAAAGGATTTGTAGTAACTGATTTTACAGGAATTCCGGAAATGATAGATCATGGAATGGGGGATTTGCAAACGGTTTCAGCCTTGGCATTAAATGCTGGGATTGAAATGGATATGGTGGGTGAAGGCTTCCTTACGACTCTAAAGAAATCAGTGGAGGAAGGAAAAGTTAGCGTCGAACAAATCGATAACGCCGTGCGTCTTATTTTGAATGCCAAATATGATCTGGGATTGTTTGATGATCCGTATCGTTACACAGATGCTAAAAGAGCAAAAAAGGAAATTTTTACAGCAAGCAACAGAGCCGAAGCCAGAAAAACAGCTGCTCAATCTTTAGTTTTATTAAAGAATCAAAATCAGTTGCTTCCTTTGAAAAAGTATGGGACGATTGCCTTAATCGGACCCTTGGCTGATGCCAAAGAAAATATGGCAGGAACCTGGAGTGTAGCCACAAATCAGGATAAATCCATTTCACTTTTGACAGGAATCAAAGAAGTGGTTGGGAATTCGACCAAAGTGCTTTACGCCAAAGGAAGCAATCTGGATTATGATGCCGCTTTCGAGGAAAAAGCAACTATGTTTGGCAAAACCTTACATCGCGATGACAGAACTACCGAAGAATTATTGGAGGAAGCCTTGAAAATTGCGAATCAATCGGATGTAATTGTTGCCGCACTTGGAGAATCAGCAGAAATGTCCGGAGAAAGCAGTAGCAGAACGAACTTAGAAATTCCACAAGCGCAAAAAGACTTATTACAAGCCTTATTGAAAACGGGAAAACCGGTGGTTTTGGTTTTATTTACTGGCCGTCCATTGGTTTTGGTTCAGGAAAACGAAACCGTTCCTGCTATTTTGAATACTTGGTTTGCCGGTAGTGAAGCAGGCAGTGCAATTGCTGATGTTTTGTTTGGCGATGAAAATCCTTCGGGAAAATTGACTGCTACTTTCCCTAGAAGTGTAGGGCAGGTACCTATTTATTACAACCAAAAAAATACAGGAAGACCTTTAGGGAACAAAGAAGGGAAGTTCGAAAAATTCAGATCGAATTATATCGACGAAAGAAATGAACCTTTATATCCTTTTGGATTTGGATTGAGTTACACCACTTTTGAGTATTCGAATTTGAGGATATCAGCAGATAAAATGAGTTTCATCGAGAAATTAAATGTGACTGTTGATGTCACCAATACCGGAAATTTTGATGGTAAGGAAGTCGTTCAATTATATATAAGAGATTTAGTAGGTTCAGTTACAAGACCGCTAAAAGAATTGAAAGGATTCCAAAAAATAGCAATTAAAAAAGGAGAAAAGCAAACAGTTACTTTCGAAATTTCCCTAGAAGAATTGAAATTTTATAATTCGGATTTGAAGTTTATTGCAGAACCGGGAACTTTTCAAGTTTTTGTAGGAACAGATTCGAACACGGACCGGAAAGTTAGTTTTGAGTTGATTAAATAGATTTGGTTTATTTATTTATGATCGGCCCTTCAGTATTTGTACTGAAGGGTTTTTTTTAAACAAAATAATGGTATTTGTTACATGTGAGACTGTGATACACGACTATTTTATTTACTTTTATCAATTCAAAAAATCATTCAAAATGAAATATTTCTTTTCTCTTTTTCTACTCTTTATGTTCAGTTTTGGACATGCCCAAACCGTTCAGTCTCCATCAGGTACTATAGCTCTAAATTTTAAATTAGCAGGAAATGGTCAACCGGCATATTCTGTAAATTACAAAAATAAAGCAGTTGTTTTAGAAAGTCTTTTAGGCATAAAATTAAAGGAAAAACCGGATCTCGACACTAATTTTGAAATTCTGACTTCAAAAACTTCAAGTTTCAGCGAATCTTGGAAACCCGTTTTAGGAGAACAAACTAGTATTCAAAATCAGTATAATGAGCTTAATGTTTCGCTGATCAACAAGGAAACTAAGGTGAAAATTAACATTATTTTTAGAGTTTTTGATGAAGGTGTAGCTTTCAGATACGATTTTCCAAGACAAGCGGAGTTGAATTATTTTATCATTTCGGATGAGGTTACGCAATTCAATTTGACCGAAAATAATAAAGTATTCTGGATTCCAGGAGATTTTGACAGTAATGAATACGAATACAATGAAACTAAGTTTTCTGAAATTGATAACAGCAAAATCAATATGAATAATGGAATTGGAGTAAAATCTATTCCGGGAAAATATATGGTTCAAACACCTTTGATGATGAAAGCACCATCAGGTTTGTATCTCAATATTTTTGAAGCTGCGGTTGTCAATTATCCGGTCATGCACCTGAATGCTGATGTGACAAATTACAAATTGAAAGCCGAATTAGTTCCTAACGCTATTGGTGACAAAGCGTATTTGCAAACACCCTGTGTGTCACCTTGGAGAACAATCATGATTAGCGATGATGCCAGAGATATTGTGGCTTCTAAAATGATTTTGAACCTCAATGAACCGTCAAAATTAGACGATACGTCTTGGATCAAACCCATGAAATATGTTGGAATTTGGTGGGAAATGCATGTTGGGAAATCAACTTGGGATTATGCCGGTTCTCAAAATGCCACTAATTTTGCAGATGCCCCAAAAGCTTCAGGAAAACATGGCGCTACCACGGAAAACACGAAAAGATACATTGATTTTGCCGCAAAAAATGGTTTCGGTGGGGTACTTGTTGAAGGTTGGAATGTAGGTTGGGAAGATTGGAACGGAAACTGGAAAGAGGAAGTTTTTGATTTTACCACTCCGTATCCGGATTTTGATATTGCTGCAATTTCGGCTTATGCCAAAGCAAAAAATGTACAGATGATCATGCATCATGAAACATCGGGTTCTGTCAGTAATTATGAAAGACACTTGGATCGCGCTTTTGATTTGATGAAAAAACACGAATATCCAGCGGTAAAAACCGGTTATGTGGGTAAAATTATTCCGCGTGGTGAATTTCATGACGGGCAATCTATGGTGAATCATTTCAATTTTGTTGTTAGACGTGCCGCGGATTACAAGATTATGATTAACTCCCACGAATCATCAAGACCCACCGGTTACGGACGAACATATCCTAATTATATCGCTGCCGAAGCGGCTCGCGGGAATGAATTCAATGCTTGGAGCGTAGGAAATCCACCTATGCATGAAACTATTTTGCCGTTTACCAGACAACTGGGCGGACCTATGGATTATACACCGGGCATATTTGAAATTAAAATGAGTTATTATGATAAAAATAAAACGGAGCAGGTACACACGACTTTAGCCAAGCAACTGGCTTTGTATGTAACGATGTATTCTCCGTTGCAAATGGCGGCCGATTTATTAGAAAATTACGAGAAATATCCGGATGCTTTTCAGTTTGTCAAAGACGTTGAAACGGATTGGGATGAAAGTAAGTATTTAGAAGCTGAACCAGGCGATTACGTTACGGTTGCTCGAAAAACAAAAGGAAAGGAAACCTGGTTTTTGGGTGCAATAACAGATGAGAATGCCAGAAAATCAGAAATTAAATTAGATTTCCTGACCAAAGGAATGAAATACAAAGCCATCATTTATGAAGATGCTAAAGATGCCGATTGGAAAAAGAATCCTATCGCTTATAAAATAAGAACGATAACAGTAACCAGCAAATCAAAAATCAAATTGAATTTAGCTCCCGGAGGTGGAACGGCAATCAGTTTTGAACCAATAAAATAAATAGGATATCCTGCAAGAAAATATAACTTGCAGGATTTTTTTTGAATCTAGCATAAAATATTCAGTAAGAATTACGAAATTGCGACGGCAACCATAACCAAAATTATAAAGAAGAATACCCAAAAAAGCCCAAATTTATTATGAAAAAATCAATTGTTTTAGCCGCACTTTTCTTTGGTGGAATTACTGCTTTTGCGCAAGCTAAGGAGGAACAAATGTTAAAAGAAATTTACAAATTATCCTTAACCAATGCCAAATGTTATCCTTGGCTGGACCATTTATCCAATACCATTGGATCCCGATTATCAGGTTCTATAGGAGCTGAAAAAGCAGTTTTGTATACCAAAGCACAATTAGAAACCCTGGGTTTAGATAAAGTCTATCTCCAGGAAGTAATGGTGCCAAAATGGGTTCGTGGCGAAAAAGAAATCGCATATTTACAAGTAGGAAAACAAAAAATTAATTTCCCCATTTGCGCGCTGGGAGGTTCAGTGGCCACTCCAAAAAAAGGAGTACAAGCAACTATAATTGAAGTAAACAGCCTGGAAGAATTAACCGCATTAGGGGAAGCAAAAGTAAAAGGGAAAATCATTTTCTTCAACAGAGCGATGAATCCTGAATTTATCGAAACTTTCAAAGCCTATGGGAGTTGTGTTGACCAAAGATCATCAGGAGCCAGAGAAGCTGGAAAACTCGGTGCTTTAGCTGTAATTGTAAGATCCATGAATTTGCGATTGGATGATTTACCGCATACCGGTGCAACTAATTATGGAGAAATTTCCAAAGAACAACGAATTCCAGCTGCTGCCATTAGTACAAATGGAGCCGAACTGTTGAGCAAAAGTTTAAAACAAAATCCAAATTCGCTATTCTATTTCAAACAATCTTGTGAAACATTTGATGATGTTTTATCCTACAATGTGGTTGGTGAAATAACGGGTTCTGAACATCCTGAAAGGATAATGGTCGTTGGCGGCCACCTTGATTCCTGGGATTTAGGAGACGGATCTCATGATGATGGTGCTGGATGTGTTCAAAGTATGGAGGTATTAAATATCTTCAAAAACATTGGGTATAAACCTAAAAATACGTTGCGTGTGGTATTGTTTATGAACGAAGAAAACGGAGTTCGAGGCGGCAAAGAATATGAAGTACAGTCCAATAAAAATAATGAAAACCATATTTTTGCTTTAGAAAGCGATTCGGGAGGATTTTCCCCAAGAGGATTTTCAATTGATGCTGATGAAGCAAATTTTAACAAAATCAGTAATTGGGCAACGTTATTTGAACCATACCTAATCCACAAATTTGTAAAAGGACATTCCGGTGTTGATATTGGTCCACTGCAATCCAATCATATCGTAAAGGTGGGATTGCAACCGGATTCGCAACGTTATTTTGATTACCATCATGCCGCTAATGACACATTTGATGCTGTCAATAAAAGAGAGTTGGAACTAGGAGCAGCGGCTATGGCTTCCTTACTTTATCTGGTGGATCAGCAAGGGATTGTCAATTAAAAAACCAAAATCTTAGAAGGTGCTACATTCAATATTTGAAAGAAATAGTGAATGTAGCACCCTCATTTATTTTACTCTCAACCGCAATTCGCCCGCCTAAGCTTGTGATGTAGTTGTACACTAAATACAGCCCTATACCGTTGCTGTCGTTGTTGCTGTGAAATTTTTCATACAATCCAAAAATCCTGTTTTTTACTTTGTCTAAATCAAAACCCAGCCCATTATCAGAAAAAATTAATTGATTGATTCCATTTACCTTTTTAGATTGTATAGTAATAATTGGAGGGGCATCCGGTTTTGCATATTTAATCGAATTAGTCAATAAATTTAAAAAAATACTTTTGATGTACGCTTTGTTAAAAGTTACATTTTCAAAAGCTGAAAAGTCGATATTAATTTCTGCTTTTGAATCTTGGACTAAAGAATTTATCGAGATCAAGACTTCGTTGAGTGCTTCATTTAGGTTTATTTTTTCTATTTGAGTGTTGATGTTTTCATTATCAATTAATTCATCAATCGAATCGTTTAAAGTTTGTTTTAAATTTTCACTGGTCAATTTAAGAGTGCTGATCAATTCCAGTGTTTCCGGATCATGAATTTTAGTACTGTCTATCAAACTGAAGACCGAAAGCATATTGTTAATGGGAGACTTTAAATCATGGGATGTTTTATGTGACAAAACCGTAAGCTCCTTATTAATTTGGGTAAGATTGGCAAGAAGTAAATTGCGTTCTTCTTCGATTCTTTTTTTATGGGTAATGTTTTTGGCAATCGCATACACTAATCTTTCGGACTCGACAGGCATCGATGTCCAGGACAGCCATATAATTTCCCCGGTTTTTGTTAAATACCGATTTTCAAAATTCAAAAGAGGCTTGTTTTTATATACTTTTTCTCTGGTTTCAATAGTAATTTTAAGGTCAGATGCATACACAAAACTACTGATGGGTCTAGCATACAATTCCTCTTCTGAAAATCCTAATAATTTTGAAACAGCCGGATTTATTCTTCTAAAATAGCCGTCAAATCCCGCAATACATATAAAATCAGCAGATATATTAAAAAAATTATCAAAGTTATATGCCCCATGTGAATCAGTATTCATCTTTGTTACATTCATTATATTTATTAATCTAAAAAGTTTTTTTTAAAGCATCAGTGTCCAGACTCTTTTTGATTTTTGTTGTCTGATATAAAAAATTATATTATAAGAAAAGTCATATATTTCATAATTTTGCAGTTGATATAATTTCTTCTGATAAAGCGGCATAATAATTTTTTGAAACAATTGGTTGTGGAGTTTCCAGGTCTCGACTTAGCATCATAAGAGAAAATAATTAAAACTTAAAGTGTAAAAAAACAAGCACAATTAACAAATAAAATCCAATTTTTTTTAAAATAGTTTTAAAATTAAAATGGTTAGTGTTTTCCTCTGAATTTAGTGCTGAATTTTTCATTTAATGTAAATTAGGTTATACATGCAAATTTAGAAATAGTAATTCGTCTGGCTATAGGTGTTTTTACGTGATTTTAATTAAGTTTGAAGGGTATTTACCATTCAAGTTTTGGATAGATAAAATTTTTATTATTATGGAAGAAAATAGTACACCACATTTAGCTAATAATATGTTATAATTAACCCGTTGGGTGCAATTAATATTTGATGATAATTTTCGTCAGTTCGAGTGATCCCGCTTTTGGGCGGGATTATATCGAGAACTAGAAAATTAGTATTAAAAACGGTTCTCGATACACGTCACTTCGAGTGCGAAGCGTATTGAGAAGTTTTGTTCCGTTTTACTACACAAAAAACACTCGAACTGACGTTTTGAATAATTGCACCCAACGGCTTATAATTAAAGAAATACGCTAAACAATTTCAATTAAATCAAAACACATCACGATCATTTCAAATAAAATTTTGGTAAACAAAAGAAGGCTGTCATATCCAGACAGCCTCGTTTTTTTATTGTGTGTAAAGTATTTATATTTTGAATATTCCTCCTACAGCAATAATTCTCTGAAAAAAGAAAAAATCTTGTGAAGCACTGTCTTCGGTGCTTTGTGTAGTTCGAATGTCTTGCATGTTAATATACCCTCCTTTGAGTTCTCCCTGGATATAAAAATGTTTAAAAAAAGTAACATTCAATCCTGCTTTCAAAGAAGTTCCATACCCTGAAACATGAAAATCATCATGACGATCTTTTCCTAATAAAGTGGTGTTAGTTTTTGGATATAAGAGACCAAAACCAACTCCTTCGGTTAAATTAACTTGAATTTTATCCGTATTTCTAATTTTGAATAATGACGAGATATCATCATGTCGAGAAAACTCAGTATTCACATAATTTAAACCATCGGTATGTTCATATTTGAGAAATTTTGCTGTCAAAAGAACTTGATTATTGGCTAATAGCTCATCATAAGATCCCGGATTGGGATAATGCCCATTGATCGTTACCGCCTTGTCTTGTAGCATTACATATTTCATGTGATCTACACCTATAGCAACGCTGTAGTGGTCACTTATGAAATACCCCATTCTGAAATTAGTTTGAGGAATAGTCATTTTTGCTGGATTGATATAATCTACATGCCACCCTTTTGGTTTGTCCTGCGCTTGGACATTTTCTAAGGTAAAATTGTAATCTTTACCTCGAAAGGTTATGTCCGACTTGGAGTAAGTATCTCTGTTTCCTCCCCATGAGATGAAAAATTTTCCTTTGTTATGAGTTGTATATTTAGTTTGAATTTCTGTAATTTCCTGTGCAATTATACTATTGGTAAATAAAATAATAAGGGATGCGTAATATAAAAGATATTTCAATATATATGGTGCCTAAATTTAAAATGTGTGTATTGTTTTTCTGATGGCAACTAACTTGGTCATTAAGGATTCAAAATAATCCAAATGCAACATATTAGCACCATCGCTTTTTGCATTGGCAGGATCAAAATGGGTTTCTATAAAGATTCCATCTACGCCTACAGCGATACCAGCTTTGGCTATAGTTTCAATCATATCAGGTCTTCCACCAGTTACACCAGCTGTTTGGTTGGGTTGTTGTAGCGAATGGGTAACGTCAAGAACAGTTGTAGCATATTGTTGCATTGTAGGAATTCCTCTAAAATCAACAATCATGTCCTGGTAGCCAAACATCGTTCCTCTATCGGTAATCATCACTTTTTCATTGTTACAATCCAATACTTTTTGAACCGCATGTTTCATGCTTTCCGGACTCATGAATTGTCCTTTTTTCAAGTTGACTACTTTTCCGGTATTGGCAGCAGCCATTACTAAATCCGTTTGACGCACTAAAAAAGCTGGAATTTGCAATACATCAACATATTGAGAAGCCATATCCGCATCTTCATTTGTATGAATATCCGTAACGGTAGGAACTTTAAATGTTTCCGAAACTTTTCTGAGGATTTTCAATGCTTTCTCGTCACCGATTCCTGAAAAACTGTCAATTCTAGAGCGGTTTGCTTTCTTGAAGGAACCTTTGAAAACGAAAGGAATTTGTAAATTATCAGTAATACCAACTAGTTTTTCGGCAATTCGCATCGCCATTTCTTCTCCCTCAATAGCACAAGGACCAGCAAGTAGAAAGAAATTACCACTGTCTGTATATTTTATTTGTGGAATATGTTGTAAGTTCATAGTATGATTTTTTAAAGGTGCAAAGGTAGTTATGATTTGCGATTTCCAATTTACGTTTTCCAATTAATTTATCGCATTAACTTTTTTTTGGGAGCTTTTTCCTGCTGTACGTTGCAATCTCCCTGAAAAACGGGAGGATTTTCACTGCCATCAGGGCTAAGGATTTGGTTTATAGGGACTTTTGGGATTTTAAAAACTATTTTTTTTTCAATGTAAGTCCCACCGGAACCATCAATATTCCTTTTTCATAGATGTTCAGGTAGAGTAGTAGCGGTTCTTTCTGACCGTTCCATTTTAATTCATAAATGTCCAGAAATCCAGCACCCATGTCACTTCTTTTAGTTGGAAACGGACAGCAACTTTCTTGTTTGGTATACGTTATTTTTTCACCATTAGGCCCAGCTAATGCGTTCAAAAACCGTTCTTGGTTGATCGTTTCGTTTTTAGTGTTATTAAAGAATATATTGATGGGATAATCCTTATCATATCCATATTTTTTGTTTGTACTGTACTGAGTAATCACAAAAGTATAGTCTTGTGAGAGCAATAAATCGGGAGCATTATCGTCCGTGTTTTTCAAAGTAGATTGTGTACTTATACAAGAAGTAGTACCTATTAGCAAAGCAATAAAAAGGATCGATTTTTTCATATTTAAGGTAGATTTATAATGTCAAAATTTAAACGGCACTTTTAATTGCAAGGAAGTACTTCGACACAAATATAAACAGAACTTTAGACCTTATTGCGAGTTCCCTGAATAATTTACAAGTGTCTATTGTGGAATATAACATTTGTCTTAAAATCTCGTAAAATGCTTCTTATCTTTGTACAAAAAAACAATATGGATATTATTTTTAAAACCTGGTCTTGGTCTGTTTCCGGTTTTTTGATCGGCTTGATTATGCTGGCACTTATTTATTTCGGAAAGTCTTTTGGAATGTCTTCTAATTTGCGTTCGCTTTGTTCGATGGCTGGTTTAGGAAAACGAGTTTCTTTTTTTGATTTTGACTGGAAAGCACAACGCTGGAATTTAGTGGTTGTTCTTGGCGCAATGTTAGGTGGTTTTGTTGCCGTTCATTTTATGAGTGATGCTTCAAATGTAACTATTAATCCTAAAACAATTGCACAATTAGCACAACTTGGTATTGAAGCTCCAAACGGAAAATTAATGCCGGATGCGCTTTTTGGAATCTCCATTTTAGAATCCCCAAAGCATATTTTTATACTGCTTATTGGTGGTGTTTTGGTAGGTTTTGGCTCTCGTTATGCAGGAGGTTGTACTTCAGGACATGCCATTTCAGGCTTGAGTAATTTACAAATTCCTTCGTTGAAAGCCGTAATTGGATTTTTCATTGGTGGATTGATAATGGCGCATTTTTTATTGCCATTAATTGTAAAGTAGATAAGCAATCATTGACTCATAATATAAAATAAAAAGAATGAAAAATATACTAAAATATCTATTGGTTGGATTTGTTTTCGGAATTGTTTTGACTAAATCTGAAGCCGTTTCCTGGTATCGCATTTATGAAATGTTTCAATTTCAGTCGTTTCACATGTACGGAATTATTTCGGTGGCTATCTTGACGGGAATTATTGGCATTCAAATCATTAAACGAAACAATATAAAAGACATTAAGGGAGAATCTATAGAAATTCCGGATAAAGAAAAAGGCTCTGCCAGATACTGGATTGGCGGATTGTTTTTTGGATTGGGTTGGGCATTGGTAGGTTCTTGTCCGGGACCAATATTCATCTTGCTTGGGGCTGGTTTTTGGACCATTTTGATAGTGCTTTTCGGGTCTCTTTTAGGGACCTATCTATATGGACTATTGAAAAATAAATTGCCTCATTAATCGAAAAACACTTGACATCAAAATAGCATTCTCTTGTGGGAATGCTATTTTTTTTTGTTTAATTTTAAAATGCCGGAAACAATCAAATATTGCGCAAGTAAATAGGTTGCCATAATCAGAAAGGAGCTGTATTGCAATGGCGCATAGAATTTATCAAAGGCCAAAAGACTATCTGAAGCTACAAAAACAGTAGCGCCAATTAATATATAGCTGTTGGCAGGTTTTTGCCAGTTTAAAAAACCCTTGAGCGCAAATAACAACATAATTGAAATAGTAAGGGCATATAATAGAACAGGAATTTTTAAGTCCCCTAAACTTGGCAATAAAAGCAACATCATTACGATTAAATAAACTACGATTACTGTAACTCCTACCCAGAAAATAATTTTACTATTCTTTAAATAAATTTTCAATTGTTTGTTAAATAGTATGATATACGAAATGTGCGAAAGTAGAAAGGCAATCAGCCCTGCAATAAAATACAACTCTCCTTTGTCAGCAAACATCAAAATAATGTCCCCTATCCACGACAAAGTCAAAGCAGTTATAAGAACTTTTTTAGTACTAAATCTTTCGTGTAAATAAACTGTCAGAATTAAAAACGGCAATAAAAATGGTTTCAAAAACCAAGCTATAGTTTCCCAACCAAAAAGAATTAGCAATAGATAAACAAGACTAAACCCAATAAAACTCTTTACTTTTATGTTGTGTTTCATATTTTTTTTAAGATTGAACGGTAATCATGACATCTTTTTCAAAATTAATACTGACAAAATATACCGTTACAGCCAAGGATAAAAGGAGATAACCACCAATAATATAACTTGCAAAAGGAAAAAGTTGATTCATTCCAAACCAATCGCCAAAATAGAAAATTAGTCCAATTCCAAAAACAAAACGGATACTTTCCCAGAAGATGGAAATTTTGCGGGTATCCATTAATTCCGTGTAACTGTAAACGGTCAGGAAGATGAATGCGCCGTAAATAAATACATTTGGCAACCCTATCACCGCGATAGAATTATACATATAACTGATAAGTAACAACGTTATAATTGCTTGAAATAAGGACCAGTACATTAGTTTTTTAGAATATTGAACGCCGTATTTTTCAAAATCATAAACATTGGTAATTTTGACAACGGGATATTTTTCTTCAAAATTTTCTGGACGCCAGCCTGTTGGTTTAAACCAAATGATAAACTTATCTTTCCAGTTTTCGGCGCGCCAAGCGTCTGTAATCAATAGCCATAAATGCTGAAAATTTATCCGGATCGGATTCCAGGTTCTGGCTGGTCTTGTGATTCCAAAAACAGGTGGAACGCTTTCTAATTCCGCTTGAAAAGTACCAAACAATTTATCCCAAATGATGAATATTTGCGAATGGTTCTTGTCCATGTATTCTGGATTGATGGCATGATGCACCCTATGATGGGATGGTGAAACCAATATCCTTTCCAGAAAACCAATTTTCTTGATGTGCTTAGTATGGTACCAAAATTGAAGGAATAAATGAATTGGTAAGGTTATCGCAATCACTTTGGAGGGAACTCCTAAAAGTGCGGCTGGAATCAATAAAAAGGTAAACAGATTTACAAAACTGGAAACGGGCTGGCGTAGGGCACAGGCCAAATTGAATTCTTCACTGCTATGATGTATAGCATGTTTGTTCCATAAAAAGTTAATTTGATGCGACAAACGATGACTCCAATAGCCATAAAAATCAATAGCTATAAATCCAATAAAATAGGTTAAAAAGGTAGCTTCAAGATTGAATAAAGCTATTTTAGATACGATCCAATCGTAAGAAACCAGTGTGATACTAAGTCCTAAAACATCTTTTAGGGAGTTGACCATTCCAGAGCTCACGCTTGAAACAGCATCCATATTAGGTGCGGTATCTTCCCCTTTGTAATGCCCATAAATTTTTTCGATGCTAATTAATATCAAAAAAATGGGCATTACAAAAACTAAAATTTTACCATATTCTTCCATAAGAACACTTTTTTTATTCAAATATAGAATAAAAGAGAATGTTTTTTAATTATTCACAGTAATTTATTTGTCAAAGGGAATTTTTATTATTCTTAAATTATTTCTGCATTTAATCCTGCTTCTAATAATTGCGTGCATTGTGGTTTTAATTTGTCGTAAGGCCCTGTTTTTACAGTACATTTTCCGTTATAATGTACGATTAATGAACATTGTTCTGCTTGTTCCGGTGTGTGATTGCATACGCGAATTAAGGTGTCAATGACATGATCAAATGTATTTACATCGTCATTGTAAACGATGATTTCGCTGTCCAGTCGGGTGGCTTCTTTGACTAGGACTCTTTCTCTTACTTTTTCTTTAGTACTCATTTTGTAGGTTTTTGTACTTTCGTAATTAATAAAAAAATAATACTAATTTACATATTTTAAAGATACCCAATTGTTTCTTTCAAATTTTTTAACATAAGTTAGTCCTTTTTCGGTACAAGAAGTGTCTATAAATGGAATGTCTTCCTGATAGAAACCGCTTAAAAGTAGCGTTCCATTAGGGTTTAAACTGTCTACATAACTCTGTATATCGTTCAACAAAATATTCCTATTGATGTTGGCTATAATCAAATCGTATTTTTTACCTTCTAATAAAGAGGCTTCCCCTTCATAAACGGTAATGTGTTTGCAGTTATTACGTGCTGCATTTTCTATAGAATTCAAGTAACACCAATTGTCAATATCAATAGCGTCAATTGGTTGCGCTCCTTTCATTTCGGCAAGAATTGCTAATATTGCGGTTCCACATCCCATATCGAGTGTTTTCATCCCGGTTACATTTATTTCTAATAAATGTTGAATCATCATGTGAGTGGTCTCATGGTGCCCTGTTCCAAAACTCATTTTTGGTTCAATTATAATATCAAATTCGGCATCTGTTTTTGGATGGAATGGTGCTCGTACATGACAGTTTCCGTCGACATCAATGGCTTCAAAATTCTTTTCCCATTCCTCATTCCAGTTGACTTGTTCGATTTCTTCAAATGTATAATCAATCGTAAATTCTTCGGATTGTAAAATATGGATATCCGCTAAGATGGTTTCATTCCATAAATCCTTTTGCACAAAAGCTGAAATCCCGGTTTCAGTTTCTGTAAAACTCTCAAAAGCTCTTTCTCCCAATTCCGCGATTAAGATTTCAGACCCCAATTCTTTAGGTTCAATAGTAAAATGGTACGCTATATAAATATTTGACATGCTTGTTTTTTTTGCAAAGGTAACAATCGCATATTAAAGAGTATTTGTAAATCAAATTTTATTTTACATTTGTA
Organism: Flavobacterium sp. LS1P28; assembly: GCF_003970335.1. Lineage (NCBI taxonomy): Bacteria > Pseudomonadati > Bacteroidota > Flavobacteriia > Flavobacteriales > Flavobacteriaceae > Flavobacterium > Flavobacterium sp. LS1P28. The sequence goes on from NZ_RYDI01000005.1 coordinate 76,108, forward strand.
CCCAAAACACAGTAGTACACCATGAAAAAAATAATTTTATTTTGGATCTTTGTAAGTTGCATTTCCAGCAATGCGCAGGTGAATATCAAGCAAAGCAAACAAGATAATGACTTAAGATTATCGGCGCTTCCGTACTATAGTTTTGGTAAAGGAATTGGAATCACTTCTCCGGATAGTTTATACCAATTGAATATTCGGTTCCGAATGCAAAATAGGGTGACTTATATTGAAAATGAAGATGAAAAAAGGGGATATGACGGACAAATCCGAAGATTACGTTTGCGATTTGACGGATATGTGGGAAATCCAAAATTTTTATATGCAGTTCAATTGTCATTTGCTCCGGGCGATGTTGGTGAAATTAGAGAAGGTGAGAACATAAATATTATCAGAGATGCAGTTGTTTTTTACAGACCTAATAGACACTGGAATATCAGTTTTGGACAAACAAAATTACCAGGAAATCGCCAACGTGTGAATTCTTCAGGCGGATTACAGTTAACGGACCGATCGATTAACAATGCCAGATTTACAATTGACAGGGATTTTGGTTTTCAAGTTCACAATATGAATGAATTTCGGGATAAATTTTCCTATAATTTCAAAACAGCTATTTCAACAGGAGAAGGTCGAAATATCACGGGGAATACAGATGAAGGTGTTGCCTTAACAGGGAAGGTAGAGTTGTTACCGTTTGGGGCATTTTCAAGAGACGGAACCTATTTTGAAGGGGATATTGTAAGAGAAAAAAAGCCGAAATTAATGCTTTCGGGTGCTTTTCAGCAAAATAATCATGCCAAAAGAACCCAAGGTCAATTAGGAAATGATTTATTTGAAGCTCGCACTATGAAATCAGTGATGCTTGATGTTTTGATTAAATACAACGGATGGGCCGCTATGTCAAGTTATATGTCCAGAATTACTCCAAGAAATGCAGTTACAATAAATCCGGATGATATTTCACAATCTAATTTTGCTTACGTTGGTAACGGATTTGATCATCAATTGAGTTATAATTTGTTATCAAATTATGAGATTATCGGACGGTATTCTACTCAAAAAGTGGGCGAGGACATTAAGCTTTTAGCACCAAACACAAAACAGTATACCATTGGTTTGACGAAATATATTTGGGAACACACTTTTAAATTGCAAACGGAATTGACTTTTGATACCCTACATTATTTTGACGGTAATACAAAGAACAACTGGCACCTGCGTTTTCAGGTTGAAATAGGAATATAAAAAAAACGGTAAAATGAATCACCGCTTTTTTATGACGTTTAAAATTGAAATTTAGATAGCCTTTACAATTGCTACAAAATCATCAGCTTTTAGTGCGGCACCCCCAATGAGGCCTCCATCTACATCTGGTTTTGAGAAAATTTCTTTAGCATTATCCGGTTTCACGCTTCCTCCATATAGGATAGATACGTTTTCAGCAATATCGCTTCCAAAAGCTTTACGAACGGTTTCTCTTATAAATTCATGCATTTCCTGTGCTTGCTCCGGAGAAGCTGTTTCTCCTGTTCCTATTGCCCAAACTGGCTCATAGGCTAAAACGATACTGTCCCAGTCTTTAGCCTCAATATGAAATAAACCATCTCGCAATTGGTTTTCAACTACATTAAAATGATTTTTTGATTGGCGGTCTTTTAATTCTTCACCAAAACAAAAAATAACTCTTATGTCATGTTCCAAAGCCGTATTTACTTTATTCGCAATTAAAGCATCTGTTTCCTGAAAAATGGCTCTGCGTTCGGAGTGTCCTAAAATGACAACGTCTACACCTACACTTTTTAACATATCTGCCGAAATTTCACCCGTGAAAGCACCGCTTTCTGCTTGATGAACGTTTTGTGCAGCAACATCTATATTGGTAAATTCTAAATGATCTACAGCAGAAGCCAGGTTTACAAATGTTGGCGCTACAATTATTTGCACAGCAGTATCTGTAGGGATTTTTGCTATTAATTCATTTAATAAATCTTCTGTTTGCTCTGCATTTTTATGCATTTTCCAGTTTCCTGCAACAATCTTCTTTCTCATTTTGTCGTGTTATATTTAGTTTTTGGTTTCGTTTTTTTGAAGTTTTTCAAATGATAAGAACTGCATCTCAAATGGTGTTTGAATGCTTTATTTTAAATTTTCTAAAGTCTCGTTAATCGTGTCAAAATCAGTTTCAATAGCGCGGTATAAAGCAATTTTTCCGGTTTTGTCCACAATGATATATCTTGGAATCCAATCTAGGTCAATGGCTTTTGCAAATACACCTCCCATTTGGTCATTTGCCATGAAATGATCTCCTTTCAATTCGTGTTTTTCAATTCCAACTTTCCATTTATCGGCAGTTTTGTCCATTGAAATAAATAAATAAGCAACATCAGGATTGTTCACTTGTAATTCTTTGATTTTTGGCATTGCTTTGACACAATCCCCACACCAAGAAGCCCAAACTTCAATTACTATGGTTTTGCCTTCGTGTTTTTTTAAAACATCCTGAAAAGCAACCTGACTTCCGTCAGTGGCTAGTAGGGTTTCAGACAAAGCCGTTTTAGAAAATTCAGTTTTTCCCTCTTTTGCGCAAGAAAAGGCTACAATAGATATTAGAAGTAGTAGTATTTGTTTCATTATAGAGTTGTTTTTTAAACAAAGTTAAACAAACAATTGGATTGAGTTGTGCAGAATACCATATTTTGAAAGCAGAATTCAAAAATGCTTAAGCAATATCGTTATAGTTGATGAGATTTAGACAACGTGAAACCTGTTGTTACTTTGGAAATGCTATTTCTTGTCAAAATACAGTGATTATCCCAGTCTTATTTTGGGATCTAAATATGCATATACAAAATCCATTGAATATAACTTCCTTCACCGAAATTATGTACTTCTTATAGGCTTCCGGGCATATTAAACTGCGTTTATTTTTGTAATACAAATCCAAAGAGCCTGGCAAATAGGATTGCACTGAAAAAGGAAGGAATGCTCATCCCTAAAGTACTGATTAAAGCAATTAGGCGATCGATCCAGGTATCTTTGTATAAGGCAGAAATAATACCAAAAACAATTCCAAAAACAATAGCGATACCTATGGCAAATATGGCTAATACGGATGTGCTTGGCAATGTATGTCCAATAATTTGAGAAACTTTTTTTCCGCTTTTTTGAAAACTTTCTCTTAAATAGGGGGTTTTCAAAACCAATTCATTTGTACCAATTCCAAAAAGGGGTACCGCATTGTATTTTCCCTCGCTCAGAAAGTATAATCGGATTGGGTATCACTGTGCAAAGAAATAGGCAACAGGTCATTCAGATAATACAAGTATTGAGTAGCAATAGGTTTATCATAACCATATTTCTTTTTTACAATGGCCAGTTGTTCTGAATTTTCATTTTGATCCAGCATCATGCGTGCAGGATCCCCAGGCAAAACAGTAAACAAAAATAATATCACTGTAAACACTCCAAAAAGAGTAAGCAGTGCAGATCCAATTTTACTAAGAAAACATTTTAACATAAATGCTTTTAATGGGTAAAAATAATTAGCGGTTAAAGTTCTGCAATACCGTAAATCAGAACCGTCCTATTCTTATAATCTTAAGTCTTTGACGTCGTTATGATGAAGTTTTTGTGTGATTGTTCCTTTCTCGAGCAATACAATACTTGGATTGGCTCTTTCAATTGTTTTTAATGTGATGGCATCACAAAAATAAAAGTCAAATGTCAATCCATATTGTTTTTTTGCTGCAGCTATCTCTTCCGGTAAGGAAGATGTCATTCCAATTACCTTGTATCCTTTTGTTTTTGCATCTAAATACAGTTTTTCCATTTTGCCCATTCCCGCTTTATCGGCATTCACTAAATTATAGGCTACAATCAACATCAATTTTGGCTCTCGCAAGAACTGATCTTTATAATCCGAACCGTCTTTTTCCATCGTGAAGTCATGAATAGGAGGAACATATCCTTCTGTGATGACTTTGTCTTTTCGGTCTACAAATACGGCGCCTTCCGGAATCGACATTAGGTCTTTTTCGGTAAATTCTTTGTCTACACCATTCACTTTGTATATAAACACCATTTCTACCACTGATTTATCAGCGCCGTCAGGGATTTGCATTCCTTGTTGAATATTATTTCCTACCTTGAATGGTCTAAAATCTATTAATGGCAAATGGTTTAAAACGATAACGCCCATAAAGGCTGATAAAACGATACTGGCATAAATAATTATGTTTTGAACGGTAGTTCTAAATAAGGGTTGGATTAATTTTTTGTTAAAGAACAACACCAAAATAAAGAACAACAACACAATGTCTTTTGTAAACGATTGCCATGGTGTTAGTTTTAGCGCATCGCCAAAACAGCCACAATCTTTTACTACATTGAAATAAGCGGAATAAAAAGTTAGGAAGGTAAACATTACAATCAAAACCAATAAACTCCAAACCGTGACTTTAGTCTTGTATCCAATGAGTAACATAATCCCCAAAACCACTTCAAGAATCACTAAAAATAGGGCGATTCCCAGTGCAAACGGAACAAAAAAGGGCATGTTGAATACGGGTTCACTGAAATACTCTGCCAATTTATAAGAAAAACCAACAGGGTCATTCAGTTTGATTAATCCGGAGATTATGAATAGGATTCCAACGAAAATTCTAGAAAATTGAGTAATTATATTTTTCATATGAAGATAATATTTATGTTTTAATGGAATATGGTATCGCCATTCTGGATTACAGTTTGTGATTTTGGAATCCCAGTGATTTCATGTTTAGTTATTGCTTTTTATTATTTATTTCCAAAACCCATTAGAATCAAGGCAAAAATCGAATAATTTATCATGTCCTGATAATTAGCATCGATTCCTTCAGAAACTAATGTTCTTCCTTTGTTGTCTTCAATTTGTTTGACACGAAGTAGTTTTTGCAAAATTAAATCTGTTAGTGAACTTACACGCATTTCGCGCCAAGCTTCCCCGTAATCATGATTTTTGTCTTCCATTAATTCCTTGGTTAGTTTGATTTTGGCATCGTATAATTTGGTTGCCTTTTCCACACTTAAATCAGGCTGATCTGCAACGCCTAATTCCAATTGAATCAACGCCATGAGAGCATAATTGATGATCCCAATGAATTCACCCGTTTCATCTTCATCAATTTTGCGGATTTCATTTTCTTGTAAACTTCGGATTCTTTGGGCCTTAATATAGATTTGATCCGTTAATGAAGGCAGTCTCAAAATGCGCCAAGCACATCCGTAATCTTTCATTTTGTTGATATACAGTGCCCGACAAGTCGCAATCACAGCATCATATTCCTTTGAAGTATTCTTCATTATTGGTGTATATTTGTATTCAAATTTTTTCAAAAATAAGAATAATTTTTTTGAATGCAGAATGAAGGGTAAATAATGTTGAAAGTAGTAGTCTTAAAACTAAAAAAGAATGACAATTAATTGTAAAGGAATACTCATTGATCTATCAACTCCCAAAGTAATGGGAATTTTGAATGTGACACCCAACTCTTTTTTTGATGGAGGAAAGTATAAGAATGAAACCGAAATCCTTTCTCATACTGAAAAAATGCTGCTTGATGGCGCAACTTTTATAGATGTAGGTACTTATTCGAGCAAACCAAATGCAGAATTCGTTTCGGAACAAGATGAAATTTCCAGAATTATTCCTGTTATTGATTTGATTCTAAAGCAGTTTCCAGAAACAATAATCTCTATTGATACCTTTAGAAGCGAAGTAGCAAAGGCATCGATTGAAAATGGTGCGTCTATCATCAATGATATTGCAGCCGGAAATCTAGACGACAAAATGCTGGAGATAATTGCAAAATACAATGTTCCGTATATTATGATGCACATGCGAGGCAATCCGCAAACGATGCAAACACTTACGGATTACGATGATATTGTAAAAGAAATGGTGTTCTATTTTTCTGAAAAAGTAGCTATGGCCAGAAGTTTTGGAATCAATGATTTAATTATTGATCCGGGCTTTGGCTTTGCCAAAACAATAGCACAAAATTATGAAGTTTTTCAAAAAATGGACTTGTTTAACATCTTGAAATTACCACTTCTTGTGGGAGTTTCCAGAAAATCCATGATTTATAAAACCCTAGATACTTCAATCGAAAATGCATTAAATGGAACTACAGTTTTAAATACTTTGGCATTGACCAAAGGCGCAAAAATCCTTCGTGTTCACGATGTAAAAGAAGCTGTGGAATGCGTTACATTATTCAATAAAATCAATTTATAACGATGAAATATTTTATGTTGATTGTTCTTTTTACTCTTTTTTCCTGTGGAAATAAAGAAGCGGTTTTATTGCCAAAATCAAATATTTCAATTGTCAAAGTGGTAGAGGATCTTTCGCCAATCTATTTTTTTTTTTAGAACAAAAGGCTTGGATACGCTGGCTGAAGTAAACCGTAAAAACAGTATTATTTAGACCAATTGGATTCTCAATGTAGACAAACGTTAACCGTTACGACTTGCTATTCCGGATATTATGAGGTTGCAACAAAAGAAGCGCTAAGAAAAAGCACACAAGAATGAAAAGACCGAAAATTATTATTCTTATGCTAATACAATCGGAAAAAATTTAGTTTTTATACCTTTTACCAATGTGTTTTATAAATTGGAAAAACCAATTGGAACCATCATATTTTCAATAAGAATAATGAGATTTTAATTGAGAATCAAGTTTTCAAAAAAGAAAAGCTTCAAGATTTAATTAATACTGTTTTACCCAAAGACGTTGCAACTACTTTTTTATTTAGGTTTGATGAAAATTTAAGCTTTGGAAGTTATATACAAAACAAAATTTTTATTGAAAGTTTAAAAGTACAAATGAAAAGTAATCAAGAATTTATTTACTAAACTTTAAAAAAAGAACACTTCAAACGAAATAATTACTGATGATGATACGGTTCGTTTTTCAAGATCGTGAATCCACGATACAATTGTTCGATAAAGAACAACCGAACCATCTGATGCGAAAAAGTCATTAAAGACAACGATATTTTTCCTTGTGCTTTAGCATAAACCGTATCCGAAAACCCATAAGGACCGCCAATAACAAAAACTAAAGTCTTTACTCCGGAATTCATTTTCTTTTGTAATTCTTCTGAGAAGCCAACGCTGGAAAAATTTTTCCCGTTTTCATCCAACAAAATAAGTTGGTCCGTTGGTGTGATTTTTGCTAAAATTAATTCGCCTTCCTTCTCTTTTTGTTGACTTTCCGATAAGTTTTTTACGTTCTTGATATCAGGAATAATATCTAAATCGAATTTAATGTAAAAAGACAAACGCTTGGTGTAATCGTCGATCAAGGATTGTAGCGCTTTGTTATCAGTTTTACCGATAGCAATCAATTTGATGTTCATTTTTGTTAGATTTCAGAGATGCAAAGATAGAAAAATTAGCAGTTTTAAATTACATTCTCTTTAATGGAAATTAATAATCTGATTTTTAAATTTATAAAATTACGAAAGCTAAGATGCTATTTATTTTACCTCAATGCGATCAATTAGCAATTGAAATGACTCTTCTTTCTTATTGCCTATCAGGAAAGCATTTTCCTCTAATTTAGAACCGTCAATGATTAGGCTGATCTAATTTTCGTCCTCTGAAAGCTGGATACAACTGAGTGAATGGAATTTCAATTGTTTGCCAATCAGTGGTAGTTTGAAAAGGGAATACACACGAATGTGGGTCTGTACGATTTATCTTCACTCTAAATTGGTATTGTTTGCCGTCTCCTTTAATGTGGATGCAATATGTTTAGCAGGTTTTAGATACATTGGTTCAAAAACATATTTCACAGCACAAAATCCGCCATTGTTTTCTAATGAAACAGTACCTTCAAAGGTTCCCTTTCCATTTGAGTTCTAAATAAGATGTACTTTTGGATATTCCTCCCATCACAGCATCATTTACAATTTTCCAATTGCTTAGATCGCTATTTAAATTAAAATCAAAAATTAGTACAGGTGTCATTGTTGGTTGGTATTGTAACATCTTTTCGCTGAACAAATTACTATCACGCGGTAGGATTCAAAAACTAAAACGGGCCTAAACTCTTGAGGATCTACGCCAGTTTTTATTTTTGGGGAAGACTCAAATTCCTATTTTGGCAACGGAGCACCCACAGCAATATCACAGCGGTGATTGGTTTGTCCGTGTGGCGGATTCATTCCTTCAGCCGTAGGAGTTCCCTGGTCTTGCGTTGTTGCAGTTGAGACTGTATTAGCCTGAACAGGCGCGTTTTGTTGTGGCGTAGCAGAAGCATTTGTAGCAGCCGGGGAGTTCAAAGGAGCACCAACGGCTATATCACATCGGTGACCAGGTTGACCATGAGCTGGATTTGCGCCAGTGGCAACAGCAGTAGGATCCGTATTTTGTTGTTGCTGAGTGGTAGTTTGCGATTGGTTCTGCATTTGTCTGCCAACTTCAGTAAAAGGAACGATATTTGTTGGGGTAGTATTTTGTGTGTCTACTTCCTTTTTACAAGAAATAAAAAGTAGTGACGATACAAAAAGCAGGCTAAAATAAGATTTCATAAAATAGTGATTTAGTTACTAAATTCAAATATAGGATTTTAAATAGTACTGCCCTAAACAAACAATTGATTTATGGGTTTAAATAGCTAGGGAGCCTAAAATCAATTTGCAAAGCTGTAATTGCGTATGGTAACTGTGTTGTTTTCTACAATTAGATCTTTAATATGTCTAGTTTTTTTTCTTGATAAAATGGATTCATTTGTTTCTTTATCCAAAGAAGCCAACTCTCAAATTTTCAAATCCACAAAATATATGCTACTTTAGCATTCCATAAATTTTCTATAAAATGATTAGCGAAGCACAATTCAATAACGAGTTACAAATACTAATACAAAACGCCATTAGGGAGGATGTGGGCCCTGGAGATTATAGCTCTTTGGCTTGTATTCCGGCATCGGCCACAGGAAAAGCAAAATTATTGGTAAAAGAAGACGGTATTATTGCAGGCGTGGCTTTTGCCAAAATGATTTTTGAGTATGTAGACCCTAATTTACAAATAGAGACTTTTATTAAGGACGGAACTTCAGTAAAAAAGGGAGATGTTATTTTTCATGTTTCGGGAAGTTCACAATCTATTTTAAAATCAGAACGTGTAGTTTTGAATTCAATGCAAAGAATGTCAGCTATAGCAACTAAAACCAAAGAATACGTTCGTTTAGTAGCAGGTCTAAATACAAAAATTCTCGATACCCGCAAAACAACACCGGGATTCAGGGCCTGTGAGAAATGGGCAGTCAAAATTGGTGGCGGTGAAAACCACCGTTATGCTTTGTACGATATGATAATGCTCAAGGACAATCATAATGATTTTGCAGGCGGAATTACCTTGGCCATTGCCAAAACCAAAGCCTACCTCAAGGAAAATAATCTGGATCTTAAAATCATTGTCGAAGCCAGAAATTTAGCTGAAATAAAAGAAATTCTCGAAAGTGAAGGAATATACCGAATTTTGATTGATAATTTTAATTATGAGGATACGATAAAAGCAGTAGCTTTGATTGGGGATAAATGCCGGACTGAATCTTCCGGAAATATAAATGAAAATACCATTCGCAAGTATGCAGAATGTGGAGTAGATTATATTTCGTCAGGTTCCTTGACGCATTCCGTTTACAACATGGATTTGAGTTTAAAAGCAATATGAGTAAAGAGATAGAGGTTAAGCTCGAAAAAATCCCGATAATTCGCAATCTGGTTCATGTGCTAAAAAAGATCAAGCTTCCTTGGCTAGAAGGCTTGTCCTTATACGATTTGTTAGAACTTTACGGACTTGGGATTGTGGAGAGTGCGGTAACCTATCATGCCAGTGCAATTGCATTTAGTTTTTTCATGGCCTTATTTCCTTTTGCGCTGTTCATCTTAAATCTTATTCCTTACATACCTATTGAAGGTTTTCAGAATGATTTTCTTCAATTTGTAAAGGATGGAGTTCCGCCCAATACCTATGATGCTATTTATAAAATCATCAATGATATTCTTAATAACAGCCACTCAGGATTAGTTTCCTATGGGTTTTTGCTCTCCATTTTATTAATGGCAAATGGATTAAATGGAATTCTGGGAGGTTTTGAATCTTCCAGACACGTCCTGATCAAACGAGGGTTTATCCGTCAGTATTTAGTCGCATTAGGAATGTCATTATTGCTGTCTTTACTTTTAATTGTAACGGTTGCAATAATTGTTGTTTTTGAGGTATTTATACAGAAAACTGTATTTAGCGATCAGCTGCAACTAATTATTTTAGGACGCTATGCATTCGTGATTTTGATGATTTTAGCTACTACTTCTATACTTTTTAAGTTTGGAACTAAGTATTATAAAAACAGAGCTTTTATCTCTATTGGCTCTGTATTTACAACAATATTGATTCTGCTGGATTCATACGGTTTTGGAATTTGGGTCACAAAATTTTCACAATACAATGAATTATATGGCTCAATAGGAACATTATTGGTTTTGATGTTTTATATTTGGATCAACTGCATGATATTACTGTTGGGTTTTGAATTGAATGCCACAGTAAATAAACTGAAAGCAAAAAAAATATAATTTTTAAACCAAAATAGTCTCAAAATCAAGGGTTATTTCCTGCTATTCGTTTCTTGCCATGACAGGATTTTCAAGGCTATCAGGGCTCTAAAAAGAAAAAGATGAAAAATACAATTACAATTCTGGTATTATTTATTTCGATGGCCTTTTATGGACAAACGCATAGCGTTATCGGAAAATGGAAAACCATTGATGACGAAACAGGCAAAGCCAAATCAATAGTCGAAATCTACGAACGTTCCGGTAAAATTTACGGAAAAATCGTTGACATATTAGATACCGAAAAGAAAAAAAGTGTATGTACAGCATGTTCCGGTGATGAAAAAAATAAGCCTATTATGGGGCTTGTGATTATCAAAGGCCTTACTAAAGATGGTAAAGAATACAATTCAGGAAAAATTTTGGATCCAACTACGGGGAAGCTCTACAAATGTTCTTTGGTTTTGAATGGTACTGATAAACTGAACGTTCGAGGATATATTGGTGTGGCCTTATTTGGAAGAACACAAACTTGGAACAGAGTAAAATAAGTGTGAAATTAGGAGTTATGGGTTCAAAGTAAAAATTCAACACATCACTCAAATTGATAACTCATAATTGATTATAAATGTATTTTGCAGAAGTAATTTTACCTCTTTCCTTAGCTAAAACATTCACGTATAGCGTTTCCGAAACGGAGTTTTTATACATCAAAAAAGGAATGCGGGTAGCTGTTCCTTTTGGGAAAAGTAAAATTTTTACGGCTTTAGTTATTGAAACTCATCAAAACAAACCAGAGTTGTATGATGCGAAGGAAATCCATCAAATTCTGGATGAAAAGCCCATCGTAACTGAAATCCAGATTGCACATTGGCAGTGGATCGCTTCCTATTATATGTGTGCCATTGGAGATGTGTATCGTGGTGCCATGCCAAGTGCTCTTTTGCTGGAAAGCGAAACCTTGATTTCTCAAAAAACGAATTTATTTGTGGATACCAATCTTCTTTCGGATGATGAGTTCCTAGTTTACGAAGCTTTGCAACAGCAGAATTCGCTAAAAATTCAAGATATTATTGCTATTTTAAACAAGAAAAATATCTTTCCTGTTATTCAAAAACTAGTTGATAAGAACATCTTGGTGCTTCAGGAAGAAATACAGGAAAGCTACAAACCTAAATTAGTTCGCTACGTGCGGCTGCACCCTAAATACGAATCCAATCAAGGCTTAAGCGAATTACTTGAGACGCTGAAAAATGCCAACAAACAAAAGGAAATTGTAATGCACTATTTTCAATTGAGCGCAACGCAAAAGTCCCAAGGCGAGGCCGAAAGGAACGGAGCTAAACCCATTACCGTAAAAAAATTAGTTGAGCAAGCTAATTCTTCTTCGGCAATTGTTAAAGCTTTAATCGAGAAAGAAATATTCGAAGATTATTTTTTGCAGGAAGACAGAGTACATTTCAACGGAAAAATTCGTGATGAAGAATTACAGTTGAGTCAGGCGCAACAAGCTGCTTTCGAAGAAATTAAAGATCGTTTTATTCTAAAAGAAGTCTGTTTATTACACGGAGTAACATCCAGTGGAAAAACGGAAATTTACATCAAACTCATCGAAGAATATTTGGCAACGGGAAAACAAATCCTGTATTTACTGCCTGAAATTGCCTTGACGACTCAATTAGTAGGTCGATTAAGAAGTTATTTTGGAAATAAAGTAGCGGTTTTTCATTCGAAATATAACAATAATGAACGGATTGAGGTGTGGAATCAAGTTTTGCAAAATTCTGAGAAAGCGCAAGTGGTAATTGGAGCGAGGTCCGCTTTGTTTTTGCCTTTTCATAATTTAGGGTTCATAATTGTAGATGAAGAACACGAGCAAACCTTCAAGCAGGCAGATCCGGCTCCGCGGTATCACGCCCGGGATGCGGCTATAGTTTTAGCACATTCGCACAAGGCAAAAGTGCTTTTGGGTTCGGCTACGCCAAGTATAGAAACGTATTTTAATGCCAAATCAGATAAATTTGGTCTGGTCGAAATTTCGGAACGTTTCGGGAATGTCAGGATGCCCAATATTGAATTGGTGGATTTGAAAGACAAATACTTTCGAAAAAAAATGACAGGACATTTTAGTGACGTTTTAATTGAAGAAATTACAAATGCGTTGTCTTTAGGAGAGCAAGTGATTTTGTTTCAAAACCGCAGAGGATATTCTCCTGTAATTGAATGTATCACTTGCGGTCATGTACCTCAATGCCAACAGTGCGACGTAAGTTTGACTTATCACAAGCATAAAAACCAGTTGCGTTGTCATTATTGTGGATACACCATGGCTAAACCTACACATTGTCACGAATGTTCTAGTGTTGATTTGACTACAAAAGGCTTTGGAACCGAACAAATTGAACAAGAATTACTGTCTATTTTTCCAAATTCAAAAATAGGGAGAATGGATCAGGATACGACCCGAGGAAAATTTGGTTTCGAAAAAATCATTGATAGTTTTAAGAACAGAGAAATGGACATATTAGTAGGAACCCAAATGCTGGCCAAAGGGTTGGATTTTGACAACGTGAGTTTAGTAGGAATAATGAATGCGGATAATATGTTATATCATCCTGATTTTAGAGCTTTTGAGAGAAGTTTTCAGATGATGACTCAAGTTGCCGGTAGAGCAGGACGTTCTCAAAAACAAGGGAAAGTGATCATACAAACCTACAATCCCAATCACAATACAATACAACAAGTGACTAAGAACGATTATTTTGGAATGTATAACGAACAATTGTATGACCGACAAATTTATAAATATCCACCGTATTTCAGGCTTATAAAACTAACGCTAAAACAACGTGATTTTGATAAGTTAAAGGAAGGTGCTATGTGGCTGTATCAAGTGATAAGTCAAAACTTAAATATGCCAGTATTGGGTCCGGAAGAACCAGCTATCAGCAGGATTAGAAACGAATACATTCGTATGATTATTATCAAAATACCTCAAAATGTGTCTATTGGGAACACAAAAAAAACGATTCAGAAAATGCTAAATAGTTTTGAGGCTGTTGCTCAGTTCAGAGCTATAAAAGTAACTTCAAATGTAGATTTTTATTGATAAATGGAAATTAAGAAAAGGAAAGGGCTCGTACTAAATCTTCTTTTTTGTGTCGGCTTAAAGGAATTTTTGTCATCCCAATTTCGGCATATTTGCTATTGAAGCGCTCTACTTTATCGATATTAATAATATAGGACTTATGAACTCTGATAAATTTATCTTTTGACAGATCATTTTCAAAAGATTTCATTGTAGAGAGTACTAGATTAGTGTCCTCTTCAGTAACGACTCTGACATAATCTCCAAAGGCTTCAATCCATTTTATTTTAGAAGTGAAAATTTTCAATTTTTTCAAATTACTTTTAATGAAAATATGCTCGCCTTCATTTTCTTTATTTTCTTTTTTAAGTAAATGAAAATCAATAGCTCTTTTTACAGAGGCGTTAAATCGATCAATTGCGATTGGTTTTTGAAGGTAGTCTGTTGCGTCATAATCAAACGCTTTCATGGCGTATTCTGCCTTGGAAGTAATGAAAATAATTTGGGGTTTTACTTTTAAGCCATCTAGAAAATCAAAACCACTGATGACAGGCATTTCTATGTCTAGAAATATTAAGTCTACATTGTGAATAGCCATGCAACTTTTTGCTTCTATAGCGTTAGAAAAATCCCCTATTAGGTGTAAATTTTGATTATTATTAACTAACTTTGCAATAATTATCCTCTGGATAGAACTATCATCAACTACAACACAGTTTAGTTTCATAAAATTTCAGTATTAGATATGGTTAAGTAAATTTACTACTTTTTTATTTAGAAATAAAAATAATATCATCGATTTTTTTAAATTTAGAGCAAAAAAACGAAATAAGGTTTGTGAGATAAGAAATATTGATTACTTTTGCACCCAAATAACAAATAAATATATATTTATGAATCATTATGAAACTGTTTTCATTTTAAATCCCGTTTTATCTGAAGTTCAGGTAAAGGAAACAGTAAGCAAATTTGAAGATTTTCTTACTAGTAGAGGAGCAGAAATGGTGTCGAAAGAAGACTGGGGCCTTAAAAAAATGGCGTACGAAATTCAAAACAAAAAAAGTGGTTTTTACCATTTATTCGAATTCAAAGTAGCAGGAGAAGTCCTTATTGCTTTTGAAACTGAATTTAGACGTGATGAAAGAGTAATGCGTTTCTTGACTGTAAGTCTTGACAAACACGCTATTTCTTGGGCTGAAAGAAGAAGAACTAAATTAAAATCTACAAAAGCTTAATTATCATGGCTACACTACAACAATCGGCTTCAGGAAAAAAAGACGGAGATATCAGATATCTTACGCCTTTAAATATAGAAACAAACAAAACTAAAAAGTATTGTCGTTTCAAAAAATCAGGTATCAAATATATTGATTATAAAGATGCTGATTTCTTATTGAAATTTGTTAATGAGCAAGGAAAAATACTTCCTCGTCGTTTAACAGGAACTTCATTGAAGTACCAAAGAAAAGTGTCTGTTGCTGTAAAAAGAGCACGTCACTTAGCATTAATGCCATATGTGGCTGATTTACTAAAATAATAAAAAATTAACAGTTGTTGGTTTTCTGAAATACGAAACCTAACTTCTATATAAAAGGACAACAACATGGAACTTATTTTAAGACAAGACGTTCAAAATTTAGGATTTAAAGATGATATCGTTTCTGTAAAAAACGGATACGGACGTAATTTTCTAATTCCACAAGGACACGCTCATTTAGCAACATCTTCTGCAAAGAAAGTATTAGCTGAAAACCTAAAACAAAGAGCTCATAAAGAAGCTAAAGTAGTTAATGATGCAAAAACATTGGCTGAAGCATTGAAAGCTATCGAAATTAAAATCTTTGCAAAAGCAGGTGGTGAAAAATTATTCGGTTCAATCACGAATATTGATATCGCTGAAGCTTTAGCTAAAGGTGGACAACAAATTGATAGAAAATTCATCACAAGCGGAATTGTTAAACGTACTGGTAAATATACTGCCAACGTTCGTTTGCACAGAGATGTAATAGTTGAATTGGATTATGAAATTGTTGCTGAAAAAGCATAAATTTGTTAACATATTGTTAATAAATTATTAAAATCACTCTTAGGAGTGATTTTTTTTTTGTTTATTTTTGCACCCAAAATAACACATTTACACAAATGAAAAAAATCATTACTTTATTATTAATTTTATGTAGTTTCAGTGCTGTCATTGGGCAAACTACAACTTCTAGCATCAAAGGGATTGTGCGAGGTTCAGGCAATGAGACGCTTCCTGGAGCGACGGTTCAGGCAATACATATTCCAACAGGTTCTAAGTATTCTGCGTTATCTAATGCGGATGGAAGAATCAGTATGTTGAATATGAGAATTGGTGGTCCTTACAAAATTGTCGTATCCTATGTAGGATATAGAAGTGAAGAATATAATGATGTTTACCTTGATTTAGGTAAAGTATTCAGTTTAGATGTTGTCTTGAAAGATGAAAGTCAGAAATTAGCGGAAGTAAAAGTAGTTGGTTCTAAAAATAGAGTTTTTCAAAGTGGAAGAACTGGTGCAGAAACCACTATCGGTAGAAGAGAATTATCAGCGCTGCCTTCAATTTCTAGATCAGCTGATGATTTTACCCGTTTAGAACCAACAGCAAGTGGAGGTTCTTTTGGAGGTAGAAACGATCAATACAATAGTTACTCGCTTAATGGTGCCATTTTTAACAATCCTTTTGGTTTAGATGCAGCAACTCCGGGTGGACAAACTGGCTCTCAGCCTATTTCATTGGATGCAATCGAACAAATTCAAGTTGCCACTGCTCCTTATGATGTTACATTATCTGGTTTTACTGGAGCTTCTGTAAATGCAGTCACTAAATCAGGGTCAAATGAATTCCATGGTACTGCCTATAGTTTTTATAGAAATCAGGATATGACAGGTAATAAAATTAAAGGAGAAAAAATATTTGTGCCCTCATTAGAGCAAACACAAACCGGTTTTAGTCTTGGTGGTCCAATTGTTAAAAACAAATTGTTTTTCTTTACCAATTTTGAAATTGATAAAAGAAGCGATTCAGGATCAAATTTTGTTGCTAATGATGGAAATGGAACTACTGGAGTGAATGAATCCAGAGTATTAGAAACTGATTTAATGCATGTATCTACTGAGTTAGGAAAGCTAGGTTATAATACGGGAGCTTATCAAGGATTTACACATAATTCTAATTCAAGTAAAGGAATTGTAAAGTTGGATTGGAATATTAATGACAACCATAAACTAGCTGTTATTTATAATTTTTTAGATGCTTCAAAAGATAAGCCTGCACATCCTACCGCTATTATTCGTAGAGGAATTGATGTAAATACGTTACAATTTGAAAATTCAGGGTACCAAATTAACAACCAAATTAGCTCTTTTTTAGTAGAATTAAATTCTAAATTTAGTGAGACGGTTTCTAATAAATTACAAGCAGGTTATACTCATTTTAATGATTTTAGAAATCCTTTTTCTACTCCTGCGCCTGTAATTACAATTACTAAAGATGGTTCGCCTTACATTATAGCAGGTCA
Organism: Flavobacterium sp. LS1P28; assembly: GCF_003970335.1. Classification (NCBI taxonomy): domain Bacteria; kingdom Pseudomonadati; phylum Bacteroidota; class Flavobacteriia; order Flavobacteriales; family Flavobacteriaceae; genus Flavobacterium; species Flavobacterium sp. LS1P28. The sequence goes on from NZ_RYDI01000005.1 coordinate 93,345, forward strand.
TGAGCCTTTCTCTATCAATAATAAATTAGATCAAAAAGTAATTCAAATTACTGATAATTTAAATATTGTCAGAGGAAATCATACCTATACAGTAGGCTTCTCATTCGAAAAGTTCATTTTCAAAAATTCATTTAACCTAAAAGGGTATGGTTTTGATGTTTTTGGAAGTACAAATATGGCAGGTTTTGATGCGAATATTGCAAATGGTTATTACAGCACTGCAATAAAAAACGCACAAACAACTTTTGATACAAAAAATGCATTGAAAGACGGTGTTGATGGGGGTTGGAATTTAGCTGAAACGACAGTAGGACAATTAGCTTTTTACGTTCAGGATGAATGGAATATCAGTGATAATTTCAAATTAATCTATGGATTAAGAGCTGATAAACCATTGTATTTCAATACATCTGAATTAGCTCAAAAATTTATTGACACAGATAATTCAGAAGGATATTTGCCAAATATTGATTATTACAACCCAGCTGATGGAAGTGTAAAGAATTTTGATTCAACTAAATTACCTAATAATAATTTACTTTGGTCGCCAAGAGTTGGCTTCAATTGGGATATTAATGGAGATAAAAAACAACAGTTACGCGGAGGTACTGGAATCTTTACCGGTAAGCTTCCTTTTGTATGGATTGGAAATCAAGTAGGTGGTATAGACCCATTTTTCTATCAAGTAGTAGACGAAGATTTTAAATTTCCACAGGTTTGGAGAACGAGTTTAGGATTTGATCACAAATTCGAAAATGATTATATTGTAACCATAGACATGTCTTATAATAAAGATTTAAATGGGGTTCATATACAAAATTGGGGATTAAAAAGACCAACAAGTCAATTGACAGGTGTTGATAATAGAGCAATATACGGTAGTGCGGATTATGGTACTTGGACAGATTATGGTTTTCCGGCGAGAACTAATGGATATGTATTGACGAATACCAATAAAGGAAGTGCATTCAACTCTTCTGTCAAAGTACAAAAGACTTTTGACAATGGATTGTTCGCAAGTTTAGCTTACAACTATTTGAAGTCACAGGATGTTAATTCTATTGAAGCAGAAATTACGGGTGATGCTTTTGCTTTTAATCCGGCTTTGGGGAATGTGAATGATGCGGTTTTATCTGATTCTAAGTATGGCGATACGCACCGTTTTATAGGCGTAGCTTCAAAAAAATGGAAGTACGGTACTAATGACAAATGGGCCACTACTGTATCGACTTTCTTTGAATACGCACAAGGAGGCCGTTTTAATTATACGTATGGTGGAGATATTAACAATGATGGGGCAACTGGAAATGATTTAATTTATATACCAACTTCAGCCGAAATAAGTACTATGCTATTTACAGGAGGAGTTAGTCAAGGTGCCGCATTTGATGCCTTTATCAAGCAGGATAACTATTTGAGTGATAGAAGAGGTCAGTACGCAGCGCGTTATGGTGCGCTGTCTCCATGGAGAGGAAAATGGGATTTTAAAATAATGCAAGATTATAATTTTAAAATTTCTTCAGCTTCTAATAAAACGAATACCATTCAATTTAGTATTGATGTACTGAACTTGGGTAATTTGATTAATTCGGATTGGGGATTGGTTCAAGTACCAACAAGTGTACAGCCAATTGGAGTATCTGTTGATAAAACTACAAAAATACCAACCTATACTTTTAACGGTACTCAAACCAAAACCTTCAACTATGATGCAAGTTTATTATCAAGATGGCAGGCACAGTTTGGAATTAGATATATTTTCTAAAAAAAGATAAAAATATAGATTAAATTTGCCCTCTCGTTTGAGAGGGCTTTTTTTGTTTTATAAATTCAAAAAACAGCTAAAAAACAAAAGTTAAATATTAAAACGCAATAATGAAATACTCAAGATTAACAAAAGAACAATTTGAGGAATTGAATCAGGAATTCAGTACTTTTTTAGCAACGCAGACTATCGATAAAGCCGAGTGGGATAAAATAAAAGCAGAAAAACCGGAAGTTGCCGAACAAGAATTAGATGTGTTTTCTGATTTGGTTTGGGAAGGAGTACTTTCAAAAGCAACCTACTTAGAACATTTTTCTAAAAATCATATTTTCCTTTTTCATTGTTTTGATACTCATGTGCAATCAATTGTCTTGAAATCTTTAGTTCCAGAAACTGATTTCTTGACCAAACAAGGATTGCAATGGCTTAGCGATAATATGTTTACGGATACTATTGAAATGAAAGTGGGTAAAAAAGAGTTTACAGAAGAACGAAATTCTTCAATTTTTGAATTAATACAGCAAGGTTCGTTTTTGAGTGATGGTCTATTGTACCAACAAATAAATACTATTATAGCATCGTAATTGTATTGCTATTTATTTTTAATTGGTTATTTTAGTACACTTTTTCAAAACTAAAATGGCCAATTTATTTTCTATGGATATTCAGAATACAATTCAAAAATTAAGGGAGGAATTAAATCAGCACAACTATAATTATTATGTGTTAGATAATGCAATAATTTCTGATTATGACTTTGATTTGAAATTAAAAAAACTACAAGAACTTGAAGGCCAGTATCCGGAATATTTTGATGAGAATTCACCTTCGCAACGAGTTGGGGGAACAATAACAAAAAACTTCCAAACCGTTCCGCATGAATATAGAATGTATTCTTTGGATAATTCCTATTCCAAAGAAGAATTAATCGATTGGGAAAAACGTGTTCAGAAGGTTTTAGGAGATGTTCCATTAGAATATACCTGTGAATTAAAATATGATGGAGCTTCTATCAGTATTACTTATGAAAACGGAAAATTAAAACGCGCCGTTACTCGTGGCGATGGTTTTCAAGGGGATGATGTGACTAATAATATTAAAACCATAAAATCAATTCCGCTTAAGTTGAAAGGAAATTTCCCTGCTACATTTGACGTTCGCGGTGAAATCATTTTGCCTTTTGCCGGTTTCGAAAAAATGAATCAGGAACTAATAGAAATTGGAGAAACTCCCTATTCAAATCCTCGAAATACGGCTTCAGGAAGTCTAAAATTGCAAGATAGTGCTGAAGTGGCAAAACGACCTTTGGATTGTTTGTTGTATTTTTTAATTGGCAATAATTTGCCTTTTAAATCGCAATTTGAAGGATTAGAAACGGCAAGAAATTGGGGTTTTAAAGCACCCAAAGAAGCAAAACTGGCTCATAATCTAGAAGAAGTTTTTGAATTCATTAATCATTGGGACACTCATAGACATACTCTTCCTTATGAAACGGATGGCGTAGTAGTTAAAATAAATTCTTTTCATTATCAAGAGGAACTGGGTTTTACTGCTAAATCGCCTCGTTGGGCCATCGCTTATAAATTCAAATCAGAACAAGTTTCAACAAAATTAAATTCTATTTCGTATCAGGTAGGACGCACTGGTTCTATAACTCCCGTGGCTAACCTTGAACCCGTTCAATTAGCTGGAACCATTGTAAAAAGGGCTTCTTTACACAATGCAGATCAAATAGAAAAGCTAGATATTCGTGAAGGAGATACTGTTTTTGTAGAAAAAGGAGGAGAGATTATTCCCAAAATTATAGCAGTCGATTTAACAAAACGATCCGATGTCTCGGAGCCTACAAAATACATTAGCCATTGCCCGGAATGCAATACAAAATTAGTGAGAAGTGAAGGTGAAGCCAATCATTATTGTCCAAATTTTTATGGTTGCCCACCGCAGATCATTGGAAGAATTCAGCATTTTATTTCTAGAAAAGCCATGGATATTGAAGGTCTTGGCGGAGAAACGATAGCTTTACTTTTTAATAATGGATTAGTGCATAATTATGCCGATTTGTATGAATTGACGGTAGATCAGATTTTACCATTGGAGCGAATGGCACAAAAATCGGCTGAAAATTTAGTGAATGGTGTTGCTAATTCGAAAAATATTCCTTTCGAACGCGTTTTGTTCGCACTTGGAATTCGCTTTGTAGGAGAAACAGTAGCGAAGAAATTGGCTAAACATTATAAAAACATTGATACCTTGGGTCAGGCGACTTTGATGGATTTGATTTTAGTGGATGAAATTGGAGACCGAATTGCACAAAGCGTAATTGATTTTTTCGAAAATCAAGAAAATAGAAGTATCATTGAGAGAATAAAAAAACATGGTGTACAATTTGAAATTTTTGAAAAAATAAATCCAAATGCCACGGATAAACTTTCAGGAAAGACTTTTGTAGTTTCAGGAGTTTTTGAGAAATTTTCCAGAGACGATTTGAAAAAAGCAATTGAAGATAATGGAGGCAAAATAGGGAATTCTATTTCAGCAAAAACGGATTATGTTGTAGCTGGAGACAATATGGGGCCTGCTAAATTAGATAAAGCCAATAAACTAAATGTCCCAATAATTTCAGAAGATGATTTTATCAATTTAATTCATAGTTCTACTGCAGAGACTGATTAAAAATATATTTTTTTGCCAGAATATTAATTGTCTGTTTTTTGATGTATTGTTTGAAATTCTTGTAAAGGTGTTTTTACATAGTAATGTTCTATGTTATTAAACAATTGGTCTTATTTATAGCACGCTAATCTGTTTTTATAAATTTGGAATTAATGCCCAAAGTTTAAATCCGGACTTAAAAATAAACAATGAATAGAATAACGGTTGGTTTTGTTCAAAAAATAATTGGTATAAAATGGTTTAATTTCATAGAAAAAATCGATTACAGTTACACTATGATCGATTTTCCTTCAAAAGCTTTTGCTTTATTGTTATCCAAATAAAAATCAATTCTTCCCAGATTAATTCCGTAGCAACCTACCTGATTTACTAAAACTTCTTTGCCTACAAGATTTTTTATAACCGTTGGTTTGTCCAGAAAAGTATGGGTATGTCCACCAATAATCAAATCTATATCCTGAGTCAGCTCGGCCAATTTTAAATCAGATATTTTGGCAGGTTCGTCTCTGTATTTATACCCTAAATGAGACAAACAAATTATGATATCACATTGCTGTTCTTTCTTTAAAATCCGAACCATATCTTGAGCCGTTTCAATCGGATCATTGTACACCGTTTCCTTATACATTGCCTTGTCTACTAAGCCAGCAAGCTCTATCCCGAGTCCAAAAACACCTACTTTTATTCCGTTTTTGTTGAATATTTTATAGGGTTTTACAAAACCATCCATCACCGTGTTTTTAAAATCATAATTGGCAGATAGGAACTCAAATTTAGCGTGTGGCATTTGCGCATGCAAACCTTCTACACCATTGTCAAAATCATGATTCCCTATTGCAGAAGCGTCGTACTCCATCATGCTCATCAATTTGAATTCTAATTCACCTCCGTAATAATTAAAATAAGGGGTTCCCTGAAAAATATCGCCTGCATCCAGCAATAATACATTTGGATTTTCTTTCCGAATCGTTTCAATCAAAGCGGCTCTTCGGGCCACACCACCCATATTAGCATTTCTGGGATGATCTGCTGGGAAAGGATCAATATAACTGTGCACATCATTGGTGTGTAAAATTGTTAGTTGTTTGGTTTTAGACCACTCAAAACTGCTCAAGGATACACCTAAACCTAATAAAGCTGATCCAGCAGCTGTTTTCTCAATAAATTCTCTTCTTTTCATTTTATATTTTTTTGGAGCTATTTCCCGCTTTTCGTTGCAATCTTTTTTATCGTTAAAAAACGATAAAAAAGGATTTTCACTTTAATCGGGGCTATGCTTTATGTTTTCAAAATTACTTTGGATTGTTTATTACCCTTTTTTATTCAACCGTAATCCGAACATCATTTATCACAGGAATAGTATCCACTTCTTTAAAATAATCAATCAGTATATTTCGTAGTTTGTACTCTAAATCAAATTTTTGAACTCCTTTTTTAAAGAAATTCATATTGTCACCACCATTTGATAAATAATCATTGGTTCCTACATAATAAATAGTTTCTTGCTGAACAGGGTTTCCTTGAACCAATATATTTTTTGGAAGATTGTTTTTGTCAATAGTAAAGGTTAATCCAGCTAATGGATGCGGTTTTTTTTCAGCAATAAGATAGGAAACGATTTCAAGGATTTGTTCTCCTTTTAGCGCAATAACGACCAGACTGTTTTCAAAAGGCATAATTTCAAAAGCCGTTCGGGCGGTGACATTCCCTTTTGGAAGTATAGAGCGAATCCCTCCGCTATTCAGCAAACAAATGTCGATATTCTTTTTTTCTCTAGCTTGAAACACAACATTACCTCGTTTTAACGTGACATCGGCCATCAGATTACCAATTGTAGTTTGCCATTTTCCAGAACTCTTGTCTAATGTTTCCGGACAATACGCAAGGACACTATCTAAATCTTTATTGATGTGTTCCCGATACGGTTTGATGAAATTTTCAATTTGCAGGGCTTGTTTTCCTATGGGGTCTGTAGTAGAGACTTGATTTTCTTTTTCAGTGACAGGAATTCGTTTTCCTTCAATTTTAGTAACATAGTAATTTTGTTTGCTGCACGAAGCAACAAATAAAAATGTTAAGAATATAACAAAAAGTTTAGAAACGTCGTTATACTTTTTTAGATTTACCATTTTAAATGCAACTTAATTAATTAATTTTGTAATCAAGTAAAAGTACTATGTTTTTAAATTATATAAAGAATTTTTTTGTAAAAAAAACATTAAAAAACAGCTTTCAGAATTTAAAAAGTAATGGATCTGTGGCTGGTGTGCAAACAATTGGTTTAGTCGTTGATACTACTGGTTTTGCTGAGACTGAATTGCTGGTAAAGGAAATTTTATCCTATGGAATTTTGCCTGAAAATATCAAAATTATTGTTTATAACGATAAATTAAAACGAATTAGCGAAAAAAAATATCCTATATTTAGTGCTCGAGATCTCAATTGGAAAGGACAAATTGCATCCACGGAGGTTAATGCTTTTAGCAATGAAAAATTCGATTTATTAATAAGCTATTACGATATAGAAAAAGCAATTTTATTGCAAGTTACCCATAATTCAAAAGCACAATTCAAGGTTGGTTTTTCATCCATAGACCAAAGATTAAATCATTTCATGATTAAAACAGAGGTTAATAGTTACCGTATTTTTTCAAGTGAGTTATTCAAATATTTAAAATTATTAAACAAAATATAAAATAATATGCAATTATTAATAGGAACAGGTGTTGCTCTTGTAACTCCTTTTAAACAAGATTTTTCAATAGATACTGAAGCTTTAAAAAGAATTGTACATTTTTCTATCGATGGAGGAATTGAATATTTGGTAGTATTGGGTACCACTGCAGAAAATGCAACTTTGTCTCCAGAGGAAAAAGAATTGGTCATCCGTACTGTAATCGAAGCTAATAATGGCACTTTGCCCTTAGTGCTTGGAGTAGGAGGTAATAATACCTTAAAAGTTGTTGAAGAGTTAAAAACAAGAGATTTAACTGCGTTTACGGCAATACTTTCCGTTTCTCCGTACTATAACAAACCTACTCAGGAAGGGATTTACCAGCATTTCAAGGCTGTTGCTGAAGCCTCTCCCATTCCAGTGATTTTATATAATGTTCCGGGAAGAACGGCAAGTAATATGTTGCCTTCGACTGTTTTGCGTTTGGCAAATGATTTCGAAAATATCGTAGCCATAAAGGAAGCAGCAGGAGATCTTGTTCAGGCAATGCAATTATTGAAAAACAAACCAAAAGATTTTCTTGTAATTTCTGGTGATGATATGATAGCTTTACCAATGGTTTTAGCAGGTGGAGCAGGTGTGATATCAGTTATTGGTCAAGGTTTCCCTAAAGAATTTTCTGAAATGATTCGATTGGGCTTAAACAGAAAGTCAGATGAAGCGTTCAAAACACAGTATCTTTTATCAGATTGTATTGACATGATTTTTGAGCAGGGAAATCCAGCAGGAATTAAACAAGTCTTTCTATCACTAGGGATTTCTGAAAATACAGTGCGTTTGCCACTGGTAAAAGTAGATGATTCACTAGCAAATAGAATTGATCAGTTTGTAAAAAAAATGAATAAATAAGGATGAAAAAGTAGCATTTTTTTAAACAAAAAATATATTTTGAAGTCGCTAAATTAATAACTAAATTTGCCACCGAAACTTCGGTATGATTTGCTAGGTTGTTTCAGCCAAAGGAATCATGAAAAAAGTAAAAAAATGAAATCAAAGATTCACGAAATCTAAAAAACAATATTAAATGTTGAGTAAAAAAATAATATCTCTATTGCTTCTTGTAGTTTTTTTTAGTTCTTGTAACGAATACCAAAGAGCACTAAAAACCGAAGATGTAGCTGTCAAGTTTGAAATGGCGACTAAATTATACGATACAGGAAAATTTTCTAAAGCAATTCGTATTTTTGAGCAGATTGGCCCAGCATACAGAGGAAAGCCTCAAGCAGAAAAATTGTTTTATATGTTTGCGCAATCCTATTACAAGACAAAGCAATATTATTTAGCAGGATATCAATTTGAAAGCTTTGTTTCAGGATATCCTAAAAGCGAAAAAATACAAGAAGCAGCTTATTTAGGGGCAAAAAGTTACTCGATGCTTTCTCCTTCTTATAGTCTAGATCAAACGGACACGAACAAAGCATTGGATAAATTACAACTGTTTATTGATAGTTATCCAAACTCAGAATATCTGGCTGATGCCAATGCTTCCGTTAAAATGCTTAGCGAGAAAATACAAAAAAAAGTCTTTGAAAATGCTAAAGGATACCATACGATTTCTGATTTTAAATCAGCGATAATTGCTTTAGATAATTTTGTTGCAGATTATCCAGGAACACCACTAAAAGAGGACGCATTGTTTTTTAAATTAGATTCAGCTTACCAACTGGCAATAAATAGTGTTCCTGCAAAAATGGAAGAACGTTTGAATGTTGCAAAAACAGCGCAAGCAAATTTGATAAAATTTAATGCTGAAACGAAATATATAAAAGTAGCGAACCAAATGTTAGCTCAAATAGAAAAAGATTTACAAAAATTTACTAAATAAATAAAGTCATGGATTTAAAAAAGACGAATGCTCCAGTAAATACAATAACATATAATAAAACTGTTATTGAAGAACCTACTGGTAATGTGTATGAAGCAATAACCATTATGGCTAAAAGAGCAAACCAAATCAATTCAGAAATTAAAAAAGAATTGACAGAGAAATTAGAAGAGTTTGCAACATATAATGATAGTCTTGAAGAAGTTTTTGAAAACAAAGAACAAATTGAGGTTTCAAAATTTTACGAAAAACTGCCTAAACCACACGCTTTAGCAGTTCAAGAATGGTTAGATGGTAAAATTTACCACAGAGACTCTAATAAATAATAAATGCTATGTCAGTTTTAAACGGTAAGAAAATTTTACTAGGAATTTCTGGTGGAATTGCAGCCTATAAAACCGCTTCATTAGTACGACTTTTCATAAAAGCAGGTGCACATGTCCAAGTGATAATGACACCTGCTTCTAAGGATTTTGTAACCTCTCTTACATTATCTACGTTATCCAAAAATCCGGTTTATTCTAGTTTTTATAACCAAGACAATGAAGATGAAAAATGGAACAATCATGTTGAATTGGCACTTTGGGCTGATTTGATGATTATTGCGCCAGCTACAGCAAATACATTGTCTAAAATGACAAATGGTATTTGTGATAATCTATTGATTGCAGCCTATTTATCCGCAAAATGTCCCGTGTATTTTGCTCCTGCAATGGATTTAGATATGTACAAACATCCTTCAACTATTGCTAATTTTTCCTCTTTGACACAATTTGGTAATACAATAATTCCTGCCGAAACAGGCGAATTGGCAAGTGGATTGTCCGGAGAAGGTAGAATGGCGGAACCAGAGAATATCGTGGCTTTTATTGAGGCGGATTTAAACAATAAATTACCTCTTAAAGGAAAAAAAATATTAATTACTGCGGGTCCTACTTATGAAGCAATCGATCCCGTGCGTTTTATAGGAAATCATTCTTCGGGTAAAATGGGTTTTGATATAGCAATTAGCGCTGCTAATCTAGGTGCTTCAGTAATTTTAGTAAGTGGACCAACACATTTTACAGTTTCAAATTCCTTGATTGAAGTTATTAATGTAGTCTCTGCCGAAGAGATGTATCTAGCCTGCCACCAGAGGTACGCTGATGTAGATGTCGCCATTGCAGCAGCAGCAGTTGCGGATTATAAGCCCAAGAATGTAGCTAAACAAAAAATTAAAAAGGCAGCTGATAATTTTGTAATTGAACTCGAGAAAACCAAGGATATTTTAGCTTCTTTGGGAACGCTGAAGAAAAATCAGTTTCTGATTGGTTTTGCTTTAGAAACAGAAAATGAAATCGAAAATGCAAAGCTGAAAATTCAGAAAAAAAACTTAGATTTGATCGTTTTGAATTCCCTTCAAGATCAGGGTGCCGGTTTTGGAAAACCAACGAATAAAGTTACTTTTATAGACCAGTTTTTTAATCTTGAACCAATGGAATTAAAATCGAAAGAGGCTGTTGCGGATGATATACTAAATAAAGTAATAGCGCATTTTGAAAAACTAAGGTAGTGCATGACAATCTATAAGTAAATAACGGTTGTGATTTATAGTGATAGATAAAAAAACAGAAATCTACAGATGAATAAAATATTTACTTTTGTGCTGCTTTTTATTTTTGGAGGTGTCCAAGCACAACAATTGAATTGTACTGTAACGGTTGATGCACAGCGATTGAGTGTTACCAATCAACAAGTTTTTAAAACCTTGCAAACCTCGATCAGTGAGTTTGTAAACAAAACAGATTGGACTGGTCAAACAGTGAAGCAAAATGAAAAAATTAATTGCTCAATTTATATTACTGTTTCTGCTAATAATTCCGATCAATTTATAGCCACCATCCAGGTACAATCATCCCGTCCGGTTTTTAATTCATCGTACACTTCACCAGTTTTAAATTATAACGACAAAGATTTTAGTTTTCGGTATACTGAGTTTGAAAATTTAATTTTTAACCCTACCAGTTTTGATTCTAATTTAGTTTCGGTTCTTTCTTTTTACAGTTATGTCATTTTAGGAATGGATGCGGATACTTTTGTGATGGAATCCGGAAATCCTTATTTTGAAACTGCTCAGAATATTTTAAATGTAGCACAGCAAGGAGGATCAAAAGGATGGAGTCAGGCCGATGGAAATCAAAACCGTTATTTTTTGATAAATGATATTTTATCCCCGGCATTCAAACAAGTTCGACAAACGATGTTTGAGTACCATTCCGGATTAGATTTGATGAATCAGGATTTAAAAGAGGCTAAAGAAAAAATAAAAGGATCTTTAATTGATTTAGCTAAGTTAAATGCTTCAAGACCTAATGCGTTTTTAACCCGTGTCTTTTTTGATGCTAAATCAGATGAAATTGTAGCTGTATTTTCAGGTGGTCCTAGTATCACAATTTCAGATTTAGTTGATAATCTAAATAAAATTTCTCCTTTGAATTCTAGCAAATGGGCACTGATACACTATTAATTAGCGGCCAGATTTTAATTTAATCGCCGGTTCCAATAAAAAAACAAATAAATGATAACGTCACTTTCGATAAAAAACTATGCTTTAATAGAAAAATTGACAATCGATTTTTCAAAAGGTTTCTCAACAATCACTGGAGAAACTGGTGCAGGAAAATCAATAATTTTAGGTGCATTGGGGCTGGTTTTAGGAAAAAGAGCCGATTTGACTTCTCTAAAAAACAAAGAAGAAAAGTGTATAATTGAGGCTCATTTTGAAATTTCTAAGTATAATTTACTTCCTTTTTTTGAAACAAATGATTTAGACTATGAAAATGACACTATAATTAGACGCGAAATCCTGCCTTCAGGAAAATCAAGAGCGTTTGTTAATGACAGCCCCGTAAATCTTCAGGAATTGCAGGAATTGAGCTTATTCTTGATTGATATTCATTCGCAACAACAAACTCAAGAACTTTCGGATGAAAATGTACAGTTTGAAATTATAGATGCTATTGCCACAAATAAAAATATAATTCTGGAGTATCAGTCGCTTTTAAAAAAATATAAATCGGATAGATCCAAATTAAATTCGTTACTGAAAAGACAAAGCGAATCTAAGAAAGAGCAGGAATACAATACTTTTTTATTGGAAGAATTGGTAGCAGCGCAATTAAAATCAGGTGAACAAGAATCTCTTGAGGCTGATTTTGAAAAATTAAATAATGTTGAAATTATCAAGGAATCTATTGATAAATCTTTGGCTATAGCCAATGAAGAACAAATGGGTGTGATGCATAATTTGAATGAAATTAAGGTTTCATTACAAAAAATTGCTGTTTTTTCAGCGGATTACCAATCTTTGTTAGAAAGAATTACAAGCGTAACGATTGAATTTGAAGATGTTTTGGAAGAAATGAATCGTTGTTCTGAAAAATTGATCAATGATCCGGAACAATTGGATTTAATTAGTCAAAAGCTTCAGGTGATTTTTACCTTGCAAAAGAAACATCAGGTGTCATCTGTGGATGAACTACTTCAAATTCAGATGAATCTAGAAAATTCAGTATTAGAATTAGGAAATATGGAAGAAGAGATCGCTGCACTGACGCTTTCTCTAAAGCAAAAAACCGTTGAATTAGATGTTTTTTCAACTACAATTCATACGAATAGATTGAATTCGATTCCAGTTTTATCCCAAAAGTTGATTGCGATTTTAGAAACTTTAGGAATGCCTAATGTGCGCTTTAAAATGGATGTAAAATCAACTGAAACCTATTTTCAAAACGGAAAAGATGAGCTTCAGTTTTTATTTTCGGCCAATAAAGGGACGGATTTTGGTTTGTTAAAAAAAGTAGCTTCTGGTGGAGAAATGTCAAGGATTATGCTTGCTGTTAAGGCGATATTGGCACACTATTCAAAATTACCAACATTGATTTTTGATGAAATTGACACTGGTGTTTCCGGAGAAATAGCCATTAGAATGGGGGAAATTATGAAGGAAATGAGTCAGCAAATGCAAATTTTTGCAATTACGCATTTACCCCAAATTGCGGCAAAAGGGAATGCTCATTTCAAAGTGTTTAAATCGACTGTTGGCGAGGATACGCAATCTGAATTGAAATTATTAAGTAGAGAAGAAAGAGTGGTTGAAATCGCGCAAATGTTATCTGGAACAATCGTTTCCGACTCAGCCTTAAATCATGCCAAAGCCTTGTTGAACTAAAGAAATGCCTTATATTTGTCAACTTAAAAAGATAAATAAATAAAGATAAACTTAGTTATGTGTTTAATCTATTACCGATTAAACGTTTAACCAAATAAACAATAGAATTATGATTATAGAACCTAGAATGAGAGGATTTATTTGTACGACATCACACCCAAAAGGATGCGAGCAAAATGTAAAAAATCAAATAGAATACATACAATCAAAAGGCGCAATCAACGGAGCTAAAAATGTATTAGTAATTGGGGCTTCAACCGGTTTTGGTTTGGCTTCCAGAATTACAAGTGCTTTTGGTTCTAATGCAGCAACTATTGGTGTATTTTTTGAAAAAGCTCCTTCTGAAGGAAAAACAGCTTCACCAGGTTGGTACAACTCTGCAGCTTTTGAAAATGAAGCGCATAAAGCAGGTTTGTATGCAAAAAGTATCAATGGAGATGCTTTTTCGAATGAAGTAAAGCAACAAACATTAGATCTTATAAAAGCTGATTTAGGTCAAGTGGACTTAATAATCTACAGTTTAGCTTCTCCCGTTCGTATGCATCCTGTAACAGGAATATTGCATCGTTCTGTTTTGAAACCAATTGGTGGTACTTTTACCAATAAAACAGTTGATTTTCATTCTGGTAAAGTTTCTGAAATTTCAATTGAGCCTTGCACTGGTGATGATATAGAAAACACAGTCGCCGTTATGGGCGGGGAAGATTGGGAGATGTGGATTGATGCTCTAAAAGCTCAAAATCTATTAGCTCCAGGCGCTACAACTGTTGCTTATTCCTATATTGGGCCATCATTGACTGAAGCCGTTTATAGAAAAGGTACAATTGGTCGGGCCAAAGATCATCTTGAATCGACTGCATTTGCAATCACGGACAGTTTAGCAGCTATTGATGGGAAAGCATTTGTTTCTGTAAATAAGGCATTGGTTACACAAGCAAGTTCTGCAATTCCGGTTATTCCATTGTATATTTCTTTATTATATCGAATAATGAAGGAAGAAGGTATACACGAAGGATGTATTGAGCAAATTCAGCGTTTGTATCAAGAACGATTGTTTACCGGTAATGAAGTTCCTGTTGACGAAAAAGGAAGAATTAGGATTGATGATTTAGAGATGCGTCCTGATGTTCAGGAAAAAGTAGCTAAATTGTGGATGGAGGCTGTAACTGAAAATTTATCCGAAATAGGAGATTTAGTAGGATACAGAAAAGATTTTTACAATTTATTTGGTTTTGACGTGGATGGTGTAGATTACAAAGCGGATACAAACGAAGTGGTAAACATTAAAAGTATTTCTTAATTATTGTACCTTAAAATAGTATTTATAAAACCATCAATTAATAGTTGATGGTTTTTTTATGGATAACCATTATATTTGTTAAAATTTTAAAGACCTAAAAACAGACTACTAATACCTCATTTTGATTTATGTTATTTTCCTTAATAATCCCAGTTTACAATCGCCCAGACGAAGTAGATGAACTTTTAGAAAGTTTGTCTCATACAACCTATAAAGAGATATTTGAAATTGTAATCGTAGAAGACGGTTCTGCTTTAGTGTGTCAGGATGTTGCTCAAAAATATGGAGACAGACTTGATATTTCCTATTATTACAAAGAGAATTCAGGACCTGGCGATTCCAGAAATTATGGAATGAAAAAAGCCAGAGGGGATTACTTTATCATTTTTGATTCGGATTGTATTATACCTGAGCAGTACTTGTCTGAAGTTGATACGGCTTTAAAGCAAAATTATGTAGACTGTTTTGGAGGACCGGACAAGGCTTTAGATAGTTTTTCAGACATCCAAAAAGCAATTAATTTTGCAATGACTTCTTTTTTAACCACAGGAGGAATTAGAGGCGGTTCTGAAAAAATCGATAAGTTTCAGCCCCGAAGTTTTAACATGGGGCTGTCTCGCAAAGCTTTTGAAGCATCCAAAGGTTTTGGAAATATTCATCCAGGAGAAGATCCTGATTTGTCAATTCGTTTGTGGAACTTAGGTTTTGAAACCACACTTTTCCCACAAGCATTTGTATATCACAAACGAAGAATCGACTGGGATAAGTTTTCAACTCAGGTAAATAAATTTGGAAAAGCACGACCAATTCTTAACAGTTGGTATCCAAAATACAATAAGCTTACTTTTTTCTTTCCTTCGGTTTTCATCATTGGATTTTTCTTTTCAATTGTATTGTTGTTAATTTTTAATTTTGATTATCTGCTTCAGTTGTATTTTATTTACTTTTTGGTATTGTTCTTGGTCTCTTCTTACCAGAATAAGAGCCTTAAAATAGGTTATTTATCATTAATAGCGGTTTGGAAACAGTTTTATGGTTACGGTTTAGGTTTCATAAAATCCTATTATAAAGTTATTATTTTAAGGCAAAAACCACAAGAGGCTTTTCCAGAATTATTTTTTAAAGTGTAAGATGACAAAAATCATTGGTTTAACCGGAGGCATAGGAAGTGGCAAAACTACCCTTGCAAAATATTTTGAATCATTTGGGATTCCCGTTTATATTGCGGATGCGGAGGCCAGAAAAATGATGGAATCTGCTGTGATTTTAAAAGCCATAAAAAACGAATTTGGGAGTTCTGTTTTTGAAATTAACCTGTTAAATAGAGAAAAATTAGCTAAAATCGTATTTGAGGAACCTGAAAGATTAGAAAAACTCAATGCTATTATTCATCCGGCAGTAAAAAAACATTTTGATCAATGGATTTTACAACAAGAGACGGCGCCGTTTATTATCTATGAAGCGGCTATTTTATTTGAAAGTGGACGTGATAAAGATTGTGATTTTATTATAACGGTTGCAGCACCGTTAGAATTGAGAATTCAAAGGGTAATTGCCAGAGATAAATCAAACCGAGATCTTGTTTTGAAACGAATAAATTCACAATGGACTGATAAACAGAGAATTGACAAAAGTGATTTTGTTATTCATAATGTTTCACTTGAAACAGCAAAGCAGGAGGCAAATGAAATTCTTAAAATATTAAAGATTGTATAAAAACAAGCATAGTTGTTAATGTTTGGTTAATCTATTATTTAATATATTGTTAAAATACTAAATTTGTTTTGATGAATAAACTTTTTTTTAGATTACTTGTTTTATTAATGAGCTTGTCCTTAATAGGGATAATTTTAGTTCAGGTATATTGGTTCAATACCTCGTTTAAAAATAATGATGAGCAATTTAAGTTTCATGTTAAGCAAGTTATTGGTAATGTGGCGAATAATCTTCAAAAACAAGAAGAGTATAATTTTTATGACAAAATAAATCATTACAAGGATAGTACCGGAAAAGTTCCTAAAAAGGACGATATATTAGAGTTTTATTACGTTCAGAAAAATCCAAGAACAAACGAAACTATTATATACTCAAACAGTATAATTTCTGAGAATTACAATATTTCTCCTACGTTCTTTGATAAGAAATTTGATAGTGAAAAATTCAAGAATTTTAGTTCTAAACGCGTTACAGAAGTGTATAACAATAATTCTATTGACAAATTAGGTGGGAATCAAAGTTTGATTCCAGATATTAGAATTGAAAAAGAAGGAAATTTAGATATTTTAGACAATGCTCTTTTTAAAATTTCAGCAAAAGATGTATTGTCAGCAATGCCGCTTGAGGAACGTGTTTCGAGCAGTGTTTTACAAAAATTAATCAAGAAAGAATTAGAAGAACACGGTATTGAAACAAAATTTGAATTTGGTATTTACAGCAATAATTTAGCGACTAAAATCAAATCAAGCGAGTTTAAATATGATAAAGATGCTACCTATTCTATTCCGGTATTTATTGATAATGAAGGAAGCAGTAAGTATGATTTGTTGGTTACATTTCCGCTTAAAAAGAAATTTTTATTGTCGGAACTCGTAAGTATTACCGTACTTTCAATTGTTTTTACTCTAATTATTTTGATTGCGTATTCAAGTGCATTGAATCAATTGATCCGGCAACGTCAAATTTCTGAAATTAAAAATGATTTTATTAATAACATGACGCACGAGTTTAAAACTCCAATAGCCACAATTAATTTAGCATTAGATGCGATACGAAATCCAAAAATAATAGATGATAAGGAGAAGGTTTTACGATACCTTCAGATGATTAAAGACGAGAATAAACGCATGCACGCCCAGGTAGAGAATGTATTAAGAATTTCTAAACTAGAAAAGAAAGAACTGGACATTATCAAAGAGACGCTCAATGTACATGACATTATAAATGATGCTATTGAACATGTAAATCTAATTTTAGAAGATAGAGAAGGAACCATTAGAAGTCACTTTGGCGCTTTAAGAACTACCGTATTACTCAACGATGTTCATTTTACCAATGTGATTGTCAATATTTTAGAAAATGCTATAAAATATTCACCTAATGTGCCAGAAATAGACATTTTTACTGAAAATGTAAAAGATATGGTTATTATCAAAGTTAAAGATAACGGTTTAGGAATGAGTAAAATAGCTCAAAAAAGAATTTTTGAAAAATTTTATAGAGAACATACCGGCGACATTCATAATGTCAAAGGGCATGGATTAGGTTTAGCGTATGTAAAAAGAATTGTAGATGACCACAACGGTCAAGTATATGTAGAAAGTGAAAAGGGAAAAGGGAGTACCTTCATAATAAAATTACCATTAATAAATTAGAATATGGAAAATGTAAATAAGAAAATACTTTTAGTGGAAGATGACCTGAATTTTGGTGCGGTTTTGAAAGATTATTTAATGCTAAATGATTTTGACGTCACTTTAGCCAAAAATGGAATGGAAGGTTTCGAAAAATTTAAAAAAGATACTTATGATTTGTGTATTCTGGATGTAATGATGCCTTACAAAGATGGTTATACTTTAGCAAAAGAAATCAGAGAAAAAAACAACGAAGTTCCAATTATCTTTTTAACTGCAAAATCGATGAAAGAGGATGTGTTGAAAGGCTACAAAGCGGGTGCGGATGATTACTTAAATAAACCTTTTGATTCAGAAGTATTGTTGATGAAAATCAAAGCGATAATTCAAAGAAAATCATCAGATACCAGAGCAGAACAAGTACAATTTGAATTTAATATTGGGAAGTTTTATTTAAATTCAAAACTTCGTTTTTTAACTTTTAATACTGAAGAGCCAATTAAATTATCTCCAAAAGAAAATGATTTGTTGAAGATGTTGATTCTTCATGAAAATGATTTGATGCCAAGAGAATTAGCCTTGACAAAAATATGGAGAGATGATAATTACTTTACATCCAGAAGTATGGATGTTTATATAGCAAAACTGAGGAAATACCTTAAACTGGATGAAGATGTTGAAATTTTGAATATCCACGGAGAAGGATTTAGATTAGTTGTAAAAAATAAAGTAGCAGAATAAGTAGCTATAAGCCTCAAGAAATTGAGGCTTTTTTTATTTTAAAAATATTTATTTCCAGTTTAATTGCAAAGCGAAATTGGTTTTTTCTTCTTTTGTAATACTAAAAATAGTTTCATTTTTAGAAATAGTTTCATGAATAATTACGTTATCCTTTAGAGATAATTCTTTTAGGAAATTCATTTCGAAACTAATAATTTCCTGATTCAGGATTAGTTTTTCATCAACCAGATCCAAACACCATTCCAGATATTTGACATTATTAACATGATTTACAATGTCTAAATCCGATAAGAAAATGGTTTTTTCAAAAACTATTTCTTTCTCCTGATTGAAATTAATTTTAGAAAAACCTTCATGAGTAGCTTTTTTTTCTGGATATACTTCAAAATGCTCGAACGGCAACGCCAATGCTTCCGGCCGTCTTTTTTTAGTATTGAATACAGCCCAGAAAGTCTCTGAGCCCACAATTTTTTCTCCATTTACATGCATTTCCAGCGCCCGTACTGAACGGGAATTCTCTAAGGAATTGATCCAGGTTTTTACCGTTACGACATCTCCGGATTTAGGTAATTTAGTAACTTCAACACGCATTCTGCTCAAAACCCACGCTTGATTAAATTCCTGCATGTCCGTAAAACTGATTCCACCAATTTCTGAATGTGCAGCTGCTGTTAATTGTAATATAGAACACAAATCAGTGTATTTTAAAAACCCGTTTGGA
Organism: Flavobacterium sp. LS1P28; assembly: GCF_003970335.1. Classification (NCBI taxonomy): domain Bacteria; kingdom Pseudomonadati; phylum Bacteroidota; class Flavobacteriia; order Flavobacteriales; family Flavobacteriaceae; genus Flavobacterium; species Flavobacterium sp. LS1P28. Next base: position 112,667 of record NZ_RYDI01000005.1, read on the forward strand.
GCACATTGTGTAAAATTGATTTCCCAGTCTTTGCTAAGAATAGATGTGAAGTTAGGTGAAATGGGCATATTTATAGATTGTAATTATTAGTAATGGGTTTAAAAAGGCTTTTTTGTTGTACTTCTTTTGTTTATAGGGATTGTTAAAACAAAACATTTTATAAATAATAATAATGACCGCTAATTATATTCGAAGTATAGGTTTTTTATTAGCGAATTAGTGGTTAAATTTTTTTGATCGTCGTCAATAATGATATTTTTATTTTTTTGAATTGATGTACTTCACAATCGTTTCATACGGAGTTTCAAAATCAAACCATTTGGTGTTTTCATTTTTTTTGAACCAAGTGAGTTGACGTTTTGAGAATCGGCGGGTATTTTTCTTTATTTCTTCAATGGCAAATTCTAATGAAATTTCCCTGTCAAAATAACGGAATAGTTCTCTGTAACCCACTGTTTGCAAGGCGTTCAATTCTTTATTCTGGAATAACGTTTTTGCTTCCGCTAATAAACCCTCGTTCATCATGGCATCTACACGTTGATTAATTCGGTTATAGATACCCTTTCTGTCGGCTTCTAAACCAATTAAAATAGGAGTGAAGTTGCGACTGTTTTGCTTTTGATTTAAAAAAGAAGAATATGGTTTTCCGGCACCAATACATACTTCTACGAAACGCATCATACGTTGTGGATTTTGTAAGGTTTGAGAATTCTCGACAGTCAAAGTTTTGTAATAATTAGGATCTAAAACTTCGAGTTTTTGTTGCAAATACCCAATTCCCAGTTTTTCATAATTCAGTGTTATTGCTGAGCGAACTGTAGGGTCTATTTCTGGAAATTCATCAAAACCTTTTAGGATTGCGTCTACATATAATCCCGAACCACCAACTAGTATAGCATAATCATTGGTCAGAAATAATTCGTCCAGTTTTGCAATGGCTTCTTTCTCGAAATCACCTACGGTATAATTCTCGAATATGGATTTGTTTTGGATGAAATGATGGGTAGCTGTTGCTAGCTCGGCTTGGTTTGGAACTGCGGTTCCGATGGTCATTTCCTTGAAAAACTGTCGGCTGTCACATGACAGGATATCGCATTTAAAATAATTAGCCAAAATGATGCTCAAGGAAGTTTTTCCTATCGCTGTGGGTCCGATAATGGTGATTAGGTATTTCATAGTTTTTAGCCCAGATGGAAACGGAAACCCCGGAGGTATTGCAGTTTTTTTTCTTGGTGTAAAAGAGCGACCGGAGGAAGCTCCTTTTAAGCCTTAGAAAAACAACTGGAATAACGAGGAGTTGCAGTGTACAGCTGGAATTGCTTCAAATTAATAAATTATAATTCGGTGCCACAATGGTAGCAGTATTTTGCATTATATTCATGACCGTCAGTTCCGCAAACGGTGCATGGATTAATTCTTTCGGCTCTTGGTTTTTTACGGTTGCTGTTTGCAAATTCAGCTGAAACGATACCCGTAGGAACGGCTATTATTCCATATCCCATGATCATTACTACTGATGCTATAGCTTGGCCTAATGGTGTGATGGGCGATATGTCACCGTAGCCAACGGTTGTGAGTGTTACAATGGTCCAATAAATGCTGGTGGGAATGCTGGTAAAACCGCTTTCTTTACCCTCTACCACATACATAACGGAGCCTATCAGGATGCTGCTGATCAACATGAAATAGATAAAAATTAATATTTTTCCTCTACTGGCAATTAGCGCTTCTTTTAAGTGAGTGGATTGACTGGAGAATTTTGGATGTTTCAATATTTTGAACAATCGCAGTAATCTCAAAGCCCTTACCACAGTTAAAACGCTTGTTCCAAAATAAAACAAGGACAAATACATAGGTAAAGTGGCAATCAAATCAATGATTCCATAGAAACTGAGAACGTATTTGACAGGTTTTTTTATAGATATAATTCGAAGAATGTATTCTAAGGTAAAGAAAATCGTAATGACCCACTCTAGGATAATGAGTTCTTGGTGGTATTTTGTATCGAAACCTTTTACGGTTTCAAGCATCACAATTACAACACTTAACAAAATTACTCCTAAAAGTACTAGGTCAAACATGCGCCCGGAAGCCGTATTTGTGCCATAAATAATGACATTGGTTTTTTGTCTGAAAGTGTCAAATTTTGACTTTATTCGGTGCATAATTATGGATGGATTGATAGCATACGATTAGAATTTTAACGTTTTCAAGGTTTTATTGCTTCGTATGTGCCCTTGGATAATATTTTTAGTGTCCCGGTTATTTTGCATCGGAATGAGGATGTTTCTCAGTATTTCGATATTGTTGATTTGATAATTTAAATCATAAAAAGCATAGCCTTTGTAAATTCCGTTTTCGATCAAAACGGCAGATCTTTCGCTGATGGTTCTGCCTTTGTCAATCAATATCATATTTTGATTTTCGAAACTATTTTTATCGACAAAAGTAAGAACTCTGATATTGTATTCTTCAGGTGAAACTTTGCTAATACAAGCGCCGTCACATTCTTTTATAGTGTATTGAAAACAGTTGGTTTTAGAAACATACAAACCAGTTAGTTTTTGACATAAATTATAATGAGAAGTAATTCTGAATAATGCGTTTTTACCCTCTTGCAGGGAGGAAAAGGATGTGATTTCTTTTTTGCGTCCATCTGCTTTTTGAAGCTTTAGGTTGAGATACCCATTTTTATCTTTTTCAGCATAGAGTGCCAGTTGAAAAATACTTTTTCGCTGTGCTCTGTTATATATGGGTTTATTGATTTTTATTTCCTCGCTTTCTTTTAATAATGCGATCAATTCACTTCCGGTTTCATCATAGGTTACGGAAAACACTTCTGCTTGAATTTTCTTGCATTTTGTAGAAGTTCCTGTAAAATGCTGATTGATTCGTTTTTTTATGTTTCGGCTTTTGCCAATGTAAATTAGATTTCCTTTCTCATTATGAATGTAATAGACACCTGTTTTTGCTGGTAATCCGGACACAATATCCAGTAATTTTGGAGCGATTCCTTTTTCGATTTCCAGCTTTATAAAATCTTTTACAATTTCTTTCTCTAAATCTTTTTCTAAAAGAATTTTGAATAATTTGACTGTTGCTAAAGCATCACCACTGGCTCTGTGGCGGTCTGCCATTGGGATTCCAAGCGCACGAACGAGTTTTCCTAGGCTATGGGACGGTTGTTCCGGCAATAATTTTTTTGATAATTCAACCGTACAAAGTGTTCTGGCTTCAAAATCGTATCCTAATCGTCTGAATTCGGTTCGTAAGATTCTGTAATCAAAAGAAGCATTATGAGCCACGATAATACAATCGTTTGTCATTTCGATGATGCGTTTTGCTACTTCAAAAAACTTGGGAGCAGATTGCAACATGGCATTATTAATACCGGTAAGTTTAACTACAAAAGGTTGAATTGGGATTTCCGGATTTACCAAACTAATGAACTGATCCACGACCTCATGTCCATCAAATTTATAGATAGCGATTTCAGTGATTCCCTCTTCGTTGAATTGTCCTCCAGTGGTTTCTATGTCTAGTATTGCGTACAAAATAAGTATTCAGTGTTCAGTTTTTAGTATTCAGTTTTGAAGTAGAGATTTTTAAATCTGAAATGCTTCGCCAGTTCGCTACCGCTCGGGTCAATATTCGTTAATCTCAAATCAAAAGTCAATTTCTTCCTCCAAAGATACTACTTCCAATGCGAACCATCGTACTTCCGCATTCAATTGCAAGTTGATAATCACCGGACATTCCCATAGAAAGAATGGTAAATTGTGAATTTTGAATTTTGAATTGATCAAAAATAGATTTCAGATGGGTGAATTCTTTCTTGATTTGATCTTTCTTGTCTGTAAAAGTTGCCATTCCCATTAATCCAACGATTCTAATGTTTTTCAATTCCTGGAATTCGTTTGAGGATAGGAGTGAAGCAAGTTCTTCTTGGTCAAGACCAAATTTAGTTTCTTCTTCGGCAATATGCATTTGTAATAAACAATCAATAATTCTATTGCTTTTTAGTGCTTGTTTGTTGATTTCCTGTAGCAATTTCAAACTATCCACACCGTGAATCAAGCTCACAAATGGCGCCATAAATTTGACTTTATTGGTCTGAACATGGCCTATCATGTGCCATTGAATATCTTTGGGCATTTGTTCCCATTTCTCCGCCATTTCCTGGATTTTATTTTCTCCAAAAATGCGTTGACCGGCCTCATACCCTTCCATTAAATCCGAAACAGGTTTGGTCTTTGAAACCGCAACTAAGGTTATATGTTCCGGTAAAGTGGATTTTATTTGGAGTAAATTATTTTTTATTGGCATTTTAATGTTTAAATTTTAATGTGTTAAAGTTCATACACGACTAATCCGCTTCTAAACTTTGGTTCAATATACGTACTTTTTGGAGGCATTATTAAATTGGCATCGGCCAAGGCTTTTATTTCTCCAATATTGGATGGAAATAATATGAAACCGATTTCAAATTCTCCTTGATCAATTTTGTTTTTTACTTCCAATACGGATTGTTTTCCTGAAAGGTATTCTATTCGCTCATCATTGCGTAAATCTTCGATGGCAAGAATAGGCAATAACACTTTTTTGTATAAAATTTGTGTGTCTAAACTATCCAAAGCCGTTAAGAAAACTTCATTTTCTTTTCGTAAAATTAAGCTATAAAATTCATTGTCCAGATACATTCCGAATTGATGCTTTTGAGAAGGCTGAAAAGGCTGCTGAAATTTGTTTGTAACAATGAAATTCTTTTCTAATTCCTTTATCAAATTTTCTTTCGAGAAACCGTTTAAATCTTTTACCAAGCGATTGAATTCATATATTTTGACATTGTTTTCAGAAATTAAATAGCTCAGAATATGATTTTTGGCTGCGTTGTCTGGATCATCATTTTCCTCGGATAATAATTTTAAGGCTTCGGTACGGTGATGGCCATCTGCAATATAAAGACTATCTGTTTTTTCAAAAATGTTCTGAAGCCAATTGATTTCTAACGCATCTTCAATTTTCCATAAGTAGTGAATTTCTTTTTTGGTGGTTGAAAACTCAAAATCGGCTAATTTTTGGGTACAATTAAAAATCCAGTTTTCAATCGTTTTATTATCCGGATAGGTCATCAAAACCGGTTCCGTATTGAACTCAGAATATTTCATGTAGTCTTTTAATAATCGGACTCTGAAAGCGATAATATCTTCGTGTTTTTTGATGATATTGTTGCAATAATCAGCTACACTAGTACCTACGATAATTCCGGTAAAAGAGTGCTTTTTAGTTACAATTTTATGAATATAAATCGCGGGTTTTTTGTCTTTTACTAAAATTATTTCATTTTTGAAATCCTCATATTTTTGATGTACTTGGCGGTATCTTTTTTCAAAAGAAACAGTTTCCTGATTGGTGTAAGCAGGTTTTAGTATGTGCAAAAAAGACAACGGATTGAAATCCAATTGCGCCGCTAATTCCGCATTTACATATTCTTCATACGAACGGCAAGTAACAAGGCAAACCTTATCACGAGTGGGACGAACAGCTTTGAAAGGGACAATTTTAGCCATAATAATATAAAAAGTGAAAAGTGAAAATCTGAGAATTTAAAGGTATTAACTTTAGGCCCTCAATTTTTAAACATTACAATTATATAAATTGTTTAGAAATCTTCTCGGCTTTTTTGCTTCCAGAATAATCGTAAAAACCTTCCCCTGATTTCACACCCATTTTTCCGGCACGAACCATATTTACCAATAACGGACAAGGTGCATATTTTGGGTTTTTAAAACCGTCGTACATCACGTTCAAAATGGCTAAACATACATCAAGACCAATAAAATCTGCTAGTTGCAAAGGTCCCATCGGGTGTCCCATTCCAAGTTTCATCACCGTGTCAATTTCATAAACACCAGCCACTTTGTTGTATAAAGTTTCGACCGCTTCGTTAATCATGGGTATCAAGATTCTATTGGCAACAAAACCAGGATAATCGTTGACTTCAACAGGCGTTTTTCCTAACTTCTCGGAAAGATTCATGATGATTTTTGTCACTTCATCAGAAGTATTATAACCACGAATAATTTCCACCAGTTTCATTATTGGCACCGGATTCATAAAGTGCATCCCGATAACGCGTTCCGGATGTGCCACAACGGCTCCAATTTGAGTAATTGAAATAGAAGAAGTATTAGTTGCCAAAATTGTATTATGAGAACAAGCTTCGTTCAATTGCTTGAAGATATTCAGTTTTAATGCTACATTTTCAGTGGCCGCTTCAATCACTAAATCAACCCCTACAACGCCATCTTTGATATCCGTATAGGTGATTATGTTAGTAATCGTCTTTGCCTTGTCTTCTTGGGTGATACTTCCTTTTGCAATCATTCGGTCTAAATTAGCGGCGATAGTGGCCATTCCTTTATCCAATGATTGTTCTGAAACATCTATTAATTTTACGGTAAAACCACTTTGTGCAAAGGTGTGAGCAATTCCATTCCCCATTGTTCCTGCTCCAATTACGGCTATTGTTTTCATTCTTATTTTGGATTAAAATAGTTTAATATTTATGTAAAAATTATTTTTTAAAACAATCAATAATTTGATACGCAACACGAAGCGCTTCAGAGGCTTGTTCCAATGTCACAATTGGTGTTGAATCAGTATTTATGGCATCTGCAAATGATTCCAGTTCATCCAGAATAGCATTGTTTTGTTCTACATCTGGATTGGAAAAGTAGATTTGTTTTTTTACACCTTCCGCATTTTGTAAAATCATATCAAAATCGCCTGGAACTTCCGGAGCATCTTTCATTTTTACAACCTCACATTTCTTTTCTAAGAAATCTACGGAGATGTAAGCGTCTTTCTGGAAAAAACGAGATTTACGCATGTTTTTCATCGAAATTCGGCTCGCTGTTAAATTAGCAACACAACCGTTTTCAAACTCTATTCTTGCATTGGCAATATCCGGTGTATCACTGATAACTGAAACACCGCTAGCACTAATATTTTTTACTTTTGATTGTACAACACTCAAAATGGCATCAATATCATGAATCATCAAATCTAAGACTACAGGAACATCAGTTCCGCGAGGATTGAATTCAGCCAGACGATGCGATTCAATAAACATAGGGTTTTCGATCATGTTTTTGGTAGCGATGAATGCTGGATTGAAACGTTCCACATGCCCCACCTGACCTTTAACATTATATTCTTTTGATAAAGCGATAATTTCTTCGGCCTCTTCGACCGTATTTGAAATAGGTTTTTCAATAAAAACATGCTTACCGGATTTGATGGCTACTTTGGCACATTTGTAGTGAGAAAGAGTTGGGGTAACAATATCGATTACATCAACGGCATGAATAAGGGTGGCAATTGTGCTAAAATGTTTGTATCCAAATTCTTTAGAAACCTTTTCGGCGTTCTCTTGATTTGGATCATAAAATCCCACTAATTCATATTTTTTAGATTGTTGTAATAAACGCAAATGTATTTTTCCTAGATGGCCAGCACCTAATACTCCAATTTTCAGCATAATGATGTAATTTTTACAAAAATAACAATAAAATGATTAATCTATTATTGATACCGGACAATTCTTCAGTTAATTTAAAATTTAAAATCCAACATTTGAATTCAGAAATTGTTTTCTATTTTTACCAAAATAAAACAATAAACTTTGAAAGACACAGGCAAACATCAAGGACTTCGGAATCAATTAGTAAGCGTTTTAGAGCAAAAAGGAATTACTGACAAAAGTGTTTTGGAGGCGATAAAAAAGATTCCAAGACATTTATTTTTAAATTCCAGTTTTGAAGATTATGCCTATCAAGACAAAGCATTTCCTATTGCTGCAGGCCAAACGATATCGCAACCGTACACTGTTGCTTTTCAATCCCAATTATTAGAAGTCAAAAAAGAACACAAAATTTTAGAAATAGGAACAGGTTCAGGGTATCAAACAGCTGTTCTATGTCTTTTAGGTGCCAAAGTATTTAGTGTAGAAAGACAGAAAGAATTGTTTAAGCAAACCTCAATTTTATTTCCAAAACTGAATATTAGGCCCAAATATCTCTCTTTTGGAGATGGATACAAAGGATTACCAAATTACGCTCCTTTTGATAGTATTATAGTAACTGCAGGCGCTCCGTTTATTCCGCAACCGTTGATGGCGCAACTCAAAATAGGAGGAAGGCTAGTTATTCCACTAGGTACAGAGGTGCAGATTATGACCTTATTAATCAGAAAAAATGAAACTCAATTTGAGAAACATGAGTTTGGAGAGTTTCGATTTGTTCCTTTATTAGAAGATAAAAATTAAAATCCCATCCCCAACCCTTCCCAAGGGGAAGGGAGCAGAAGATGAATTTTATTGACCAATAATGGTTAAATACCGCTCTAAACTTTCTTTTTCTATTTGAGCAATGAATAACAAAAAATCTTCTTTGTTGTTTTTAGTTTGTGCAGTTTCCAGTGTTTGATAATAGCGCATTCTACTTTCATAATCCCCTTTTATATTGGCAATTATGTAACCATGCTGCAATAAAACCAAGTTCATGACTAAGCGCGAAGTCCTGCCATTTCCATCAATAAAGGGATGAATAGTAACCAAGCGTTCATGCATTTCGGCAGCTAAAATTATCGGATGTAAGGTTGATTTATTAGTTTCATACCAAATAAAAAAATCTTCCATTGCTTTGGCGACTAAAAAAGGTTGTGGAGGCACGTAACTGCTTCCTTGAATCATCACCTGGACTTTTCTATAGCTACCTGCATCTTCGGGTTGAATTCCTCTCAAAATAAGATTGTGGATAGAAAGAACTTCTCGTTCCTTTATAGCAGTATTTTTTTGCATTAAATCTTTGATATAAGCAATGGCTTCCTGATGATTAATGACTTCCAGATGTTCCCGCATACTTTTTCCAGAAATCGTCAAACCTTCATTGATAACTAAATCCGTTTCGCGTAAAGTCATTGTGTTTCCCTCGATGCGATTACTTTCAAACGTATATTCTAGCTCTAATGCTTGTGCAATCCGATAGCTGTCAAATTGGCGAAACCCATCCAGTTGTATCTTCAAAGTATCTATTTCATCTAAAATTTTCTGAAGAGTTACCGATAATTTTTTCTTTATTGGTTTGCTTTGATATCTAATTTCTTGCTCTGCAACCAATAATGCTTTTAGAGCAAATTCATCCTGACCAATTTCATAAAGAATTTTTTCTTTAAGCCAAGCGACCATGATTGTTTCTAAATCTATTTCTAGTAAAGATGCTAATTTTACGACTTGGTCTCTTGTAGGTTTTCTAGTTCCACTTTCAAACTTACTGATTAAGGCTTGATCAATTGCTAAAAGTTGTGCGACTTCTCTAGTTTTGAGTCCTTTTTGTTCTCTTGCGTTTTTGAGTAGTGTTTTCATTTAAAAAAATGCTTTAAATTGTCTTGACAAATTTAGTCATTTTTTATAAATAAAATAATAATTAATACATTACTTTCTTAATTTAAAATGATTTTTTGATTCGGTCTAGATCCCGTTTCGTATCTTGTTCTTTGAGAGATTCACGTTTGTCATAGGTTTTCTTTCCTTTGCAAAGACCAATTTGGAGTTTGGCCAGTCCTTTTTCATTAGTAAACAATTTCAAAGGAACTATTGTCAATCCTTTTGCTTGAACACTTTTCAGCAAACCTTTTAATTCCTTTTTTTTTAAAAGTAATTTGCGCTCGCTTCTTGCCTTGTGGTTGAACTGATTACCAAAAGTATATTCTTCAATATAGGTGTTTATCGCAAAAAGTTCGTTATTGCTAAATTCACAAAAACTTTCTGTGATGTTTGCTTTTCCTAATCTAATGGATTTGATTTCCGTTCCAGCCAAAACAATTCCTGCATTGAAGGTTTCGATTATTTCATAGTCAAATCGGGCTCTCTTATTGAATATATTTATTGTTTTTAACATAGCGTGCAAAGGTAACAAAAATTAAAGGTTTAGCAATTATTTAGTCCAATTTCAGCAATTGGAATGTGATTGCTTCATCAACCATAGTTACGATATAAAGATTACCAAAAGTTTTATCTTGAATGTCAGTAAATGAGTTTTGATTTATCATTTGATTGACAAATTTTGGTATTGTGTTACTATGTCCCACAATTAAAATTTTTTTTTCTATCGTTTCTTTTTTGAAAACTTCAATAGGTATATTTTTAGGATCATACAGCTTAACCTTCATCTTCTTTGTTGTCGCGGTTGGACTTGCAGTTTGTAAAGTTCTTTTGTAATCCGTTGAATAGATTTCATCAAAACTAATTTCTGAGAATATTGTATTCCATTTTTCAGCTCTTTTCAACCCTTTTTCAGATAAATCTGGATTTTGAGAATTATCTACTTTCTCGGCATGACGAATAAAGTAATAGGTGGTGGTGCTTTGTCCAAAACTGATATTTAAAAATAACAGTGTAAACAGTGCGAGAAATTTTTTCATTTGAATCAATTTTAAAAAAAAGCATTTGGGATTTTAATATCTTTGCAAAATGGAATACTTAAAATCGAAAGATCCGCTTCACGGAATTACACTCCAAAAAATAGTAGAGCAGCTAGTGGATCATTACGGATTTGATACTTTGGGGGAACTCATTAAAGTAAAATGCTTTACAGATAAACCAAGTGTAAAATCCAGTTTGACTTTTTTACGAAAAACAGATTGGGCACGAAAACAAGTGGAAGATTTGTATATAAAATCAGAAGCTAAATTGCCCAAATAAATCTAGTTTAATTTATAGGAAACCATAAAACCGCCTCTGTAGGGCAACCACTCGCCACTTTTATTGTACCCTTTCGCCGATTCATATCGTTCTCCCGTAGCTAAGTCATATCCTTTATAAAAACCTTGATGCGAACCACCGCCTAAGAAACAATCTAACATAAATTTATCATTTATTTTTATTTGATATCCAATTGTTGCACCTATAAAATATCCAACGCCTTTTTCATACAAAGTAGTATTTATATAATTCCATTTTTGGAAATTAAATATACTTGCCCCAATATGTGCTCCTGCATAAAAACCATTGTATTTTTCTTTGAAATGATAACGATATTCAGGTGTGAAAGTATAAAACTCTCTAGGTTTACCATTTATTGATTTCCATAAAGAGGCTGTAATATCAAATTGAAAAGTAGATTTTTTTCCAATGCTGGTTTCAATACCTACATTAGGAATGGTCAATAAAGTAGTCATAGCATTTGCTTTTATATACGTTTGACTTTGGGATACAATACAGAAGAGAAAAAAAGAAACAATAAATAATTTTTTCATAAAAAGTGTTTTCTATTATTTAGACCAATAGCTTATTGGAGAAAATCAAAGACAAATGTAAAATATTTATCTGTAAGGTTTTTATGTTTTTAATTTATATTAGTCACGCAACTAAATTTTAAATAAAAAGGACATAAAATTAGTATTTGTTCAAAAGAGAATAAATTAGAGTATCAAAAAAACGACCATCAAAAAATTCATTTTCTTTTAAATGTCCTTCTCTGACAAACCCATTTTTTTCTAAAACTTTTGCAGATGCATCGTTATCAGGATCAATCATCGCTTCAATGGAATGCAATTTCATGATTTGAAAACCATAATTAACAGCTTCTTTCACTGCTTCAGATACAATTCCTTTTCCATGATATTCAGGTAATAACATATAGCCAATTTCGGCACGATAATGTTCGGGTTTTATTCTGTAATGACCAATAACTCCAATAAGTTTTGGGTTGTCTTTCAACGTAATAGCCCAATTGATACCTTCATTAGCTTCAATTTTTGTATCGATCATTGCAATGTGTTCCAAGGCATCTTCGTTCGTTTTTACTAAAGGTCTTGGAATATATTTCATAGTTTCTGGATTGGATCGCAATGCGAAAATCTCTTTAATGTCATTCGTGTTTACTCTTCTCAAAAGCAAGCGTTCGGTTTCTAAATCAGGAAATGGACTAAAATTTATAGCTAACATATCTTAGTAATTAAAGGATTTCGATACTGTATTTTGATTGGAACGTTTCCTTGGTTTCTAGAATTTGAATGCCTTCTTTTTCAAATAGATTTTCGGAACTTTCATTGGTATCCGAATAACCAAACCAAGGTTCAATACAAATAAATGCCGCATTTATTTTGGTCCAAATTCCTAAGCTTGGAAAATCATCAAAATGTATTTTTAGAATTGGATTTTTATTTTCTAAAATAGTCAACGAATTGGATTTTAATGTTTTGAAAATCAAAGCATCGTTTTCAAACAACTCATACGTCAGCGGAATATATTTATTAAGAACGTCTAATTTCTTCGTTTTATTTGAAATTAAATCATCCTCCAAAAGATAATATTTCAATGGTTCTTCTTTTTCAAAAGCAATAGCATAACTCTCGAATTGATTTGGCAAAGCAAAAGCAGGATGTGCGCCAATAGCAAACGGCATTGCAGTTTTTCCGTTGTTGATTACTTTATATGCAATCGATAAATTATGCCCGTGTAATGTGTAAATGATTTGCAATTCAAAGTCAAACGGATATGCTTTTAAAGTTTCTTCAGAAGAGTGTAGGGAGAAAACAGCACTGTTTTCTGTTGCATTGATCAATTCAAACTCCATATCTCTGGCAAAGCCGTGTCGCGATAAATGATATTCCATTGCATTATAGTGAAAGGAATTATTTTTTAAAGTCCCAACAATTGGGAATAAAACAGGAGCGTGCTTGCCCCAAAATACCGGATTTCCTTCCCAGATGTATTCTCTATCGTGGTTTGTTTTTAAAGAAATTAATTCAGCTCCAAAATGTTTAATTTCTGCAGTGAGATTCGAGTTTTTAATTAGAGTTGTCAAAATTATTTTTTCGGGTTACTTTAAAAATGGTTTTCTGGCGTAAATATATTTTATAATTTTTAATTCTGATACGCTTTAAACATGATTTTATTGATTTATAATGGAATCAATTCGATCTCAATAGTTCAAAATCCTCTTTTTTTTCATTAATTTGTGATATAAACAATTAGAAAATGAAAAAAATTCGTCGCGGAGTCATGCTGCATTTGGCTTTATTATTGGGATTTACATCTATTTGGGCACAGCAAACCCCAGCAAATGCATCCGGTAATGCAGTTTCTAACTACGATTATCATGATGCTTTTGCTCCGTTTTTTTATTCCAAAAACGGAACAAGTACACGATCTGCTAGTGGTCAGCCTGGAGCTGAATATTGGCAAAATAGCGCTGATTATAAATTAACGGCAAAACTGGATGAAAAAAGTAACGAAATTTCGGGTACAGGAATCATCACCTATACGAACAACAGTCCGGATAAAATGGCTTTTGTTTGGATGAATGTAGACCAGAATTTATTCAAAGCGGATTCCCGTGGAAATGCAGTTGTTCCAATTACAGGAAGTAGAAATGGGGCTCAAGGCCAAATTTTTGATGGCGGACATAAAATAAAATCAGTCAAAGTAATTACTACTGTAAAAGGAAAATCAACTGAAGCAGAAGTTAAGTACATTATTACGGATACTAGAATGCAGGTATTTCTCCCGCAAGTATTAAATGCTAAAGGCGGTTCTGTTAAAATAAAAATCGACTTTTCGTTTATAGCTCCTTTTGAAGGATCAGACAGAATGGGGATTTTGGAAACTAAAAACGGAAAAATTTTCACCATAGCACAGTGGTATCCACGTATGTGTGTCTATGATGATGTACGAGGCTGGAATACGAATCCGTATCTTGGAGCGTCGGAATTTTATTTAGAATATGGTGATTTTGATGTCAGTATTACAGCACCATCCAATCATATTGTGGTGGCTTCCGGCGAATTACTGAATCCTACCACAGTCTATTCTGCCGAAGAGCAAAAGCGTTTAGCGCAAGCAAAACAAAGTGATAAAACAGTTTTTATCCGTACTGCTGCCGAAGTTGAAAATTCATCAAAAATGATTACTGCAACTACTAAAACGTGGAATTACAAAATCACAAATGCCCGTGATTTCTCTTGGTCCTCTTCAGCAGCATTTATTTTAGACGCAGCAAAAATCAATTTACCTAGCGGTAAAAAATCATTGGCAATTTCCGTTTATCCGATAGAAAGTGCCGGAGATGCCGCATGGGGACGTTCCACAGAATATACAAAGGCTACTATAGAAAATTATTCAAAAAGATGGTTAGAATATCCGTATCCAGCGGCTACAAATGTTGCCGGAAATGAAGGCGGAATGGAATATCCAGGAATTGTTTTTTGTAGCTGGGAGTCAAAAGGAGCAGATTTATGGGGTGTTACAGATCATGAATTTGGTCATATTTGGTTTCCTATGATTGTAGGATCCAATGAAAGACTGTTTGCCTGGATGGATGAGGGTTTCAATACTTTTATTAATTCATTGAGTTCAGTAGATTTTAATAATGGGGAATATAAAGAGCCGCGTGCGGATATGCATCAAAGGGCGGAAGTGTACACGAGTCCAAATCTGGAAACCATAATGAGTTCTCCGGATAACATGAAAGAGTCTAATATAGGTCTTTTGGCGTATTCGAAACCAAGTTCAGGATTAGTGATTTTAAGAGAGCAAGTTCTTGGGCCGGAACGATTTGATCTGGCTTTGAAAACTTATATTGAGCGTTGGGCATACAAACATCCGCAACCGGACGATTTCTTTCGAACAATAGAAAATGTTGCTGGAGAAGATTTGAGTTGGTTCTGGCGTGGTTGGTTTCAATACAATTGGCGTTTAGACCAAGGGATTAATTCAATCAAATACGTGAAAAACGACCCAAAACAAGGAGTTGTAATTTCGATTGAAAACTTCGAAAAAATGGCTATGCCGGTAAGTTTAGACGTAAAAACGAAAAGCGAAAAAATAACGCATGTTCAATTGCCGGTAGAAGTTTGGCAAAAAAATAAAGCGTGGTCTTTTAAACACAATTCGACGGAAGAAATCGAAAGTATCACACTAGATCCGGATCATGTTTTACCGGACAGCAACACAGCAAATAACACCTGGACAGCAGACAAAGGATTGATTGAAAAAGATGTGATTCTGGATGGGTATTTAGGAACTTTTTCTACATCAATGGCGCCTATAAAAATTGTTTTTTCAGAGAAAAATGGGTTATTAAATGTTTTGATTACCAATTATCCAAGCTTTTCCGTGGAGCCAACTGGAAAAAATACGTTTGCATCGAAACTTGCGGGACTTAAATTTGAATTTAATGACAGTCTAATGGGATTTGATATGTTGATTCCTGATGGGCAAAAAATACCGTTTACAAGAGATAAGTAAGTCGAAAGTTTAAAAGTCGTAAAGTCAAAAGAATTAACTTTAAGTAAAATAGCTTTAAATCAGATTGTTACATAATTTTATCCTGATTTTAAAATACGACATTATACCATGGTTATTACATAAATAGTCATAAAATATTAAAAAAAGAAAAGACTTGTAGGAATTAAATTCACAAGTCTTTTTTATGTGTTATATTTTTTTGTTCTAAATTTACTCAGGAATTTGCTGGCTTAGGCAATGCAATGTTCCAAAACCCCAAATAAAATCAGTAGCACTGATCCCAATGATTTCTCGATCAGGAAAACATTCTGCAAGGATGTTCAATGCTTTTCGGTCGTTACTGTCGTTAAAAGTAGGTACCAAAACACAATTGTTCAAAATTAGAAAATTGGCATAACTGGCAGGCAATCGCAAGCCATCAAATTCCAGCCGTTTTGGCATTGGTAGAGTCACAATTATAGGTGATTTTCCATTTTCTAGTTTGGCATTTTGCAAGCGTTTTAAATTGTCTTGCAACGGTTTGTAATTATTATCCGTTGGATCTGTTTCTACAATAGTCACAATAGTATCTTCATTCACAAATCGGCATAAATCATCAATATGTCCGTGCGTATCATCACCTTCAATTCCATTGCCTAACCAAATTACATTGGTTATCCCAAGATATTCCTTGAAGACGGCTTCGTAATCGGCTTTAGTGAAATTGGGATTCCGAACCTGAATATCCGGATGCATCAAGCATTCTTCTGAAGTCAATAAAGTTCCTCTTCCGTTAGTATCAATCGCACCGCCTTCTAAAATTACCGGTTTTCCTTTGTATAAAACTTGAGTAATAGGAATATTCAGAAATTCTCCTACTTTGGCAGGAACAAATTTATCTAATTGAATGTTTTTATATTTTGCCCAACCATTAAAATTAAAGTTCAAAGCTTCTCTTTCGGCTCCGTTTTTGACAATTATCGGACCTGAATCACGCATCCAACTTCTGTTGGTTTTATGAATGATGTAGGAAACATTTGTTAGCACAACATGAGCTGTTTCCAGCATCGTATTGACTTTCTCTTTTTGGTTTTCATCAGCAACTACTAAAAAGACTTGCTCAAAAGAAGCTGCTTTTTTAATGAATTCTACAAAAGCCCATTGAACAGTCTCGTATTTCCCCGGCCAGTCTTTACCGTTATGCGGAAAACAAAGTAAAATGCCTTGTTGCTTTTCCCATTCAGCTGGAAATCTTCTATTATTTGTAGTCATACAGCATATCTAATTTTAAAGTCTGCAAATATAAACATTCAGTAGGATTTTAAAATAGTTTGCAACCATTCATTTCCAATATTTCATAAATTTATAAGAATAGTTTTGGTAATGATTATATAATATTTAGTTAATTCTTGTTGGTCTTCAGCTAGTTATTTTTGATAAAAATTAAAAATACACTTATGAAGAAATATGGTATTACACTATTAGCGGCAATTATGATATTGTCAAGTTGCGAAAAGGACTCTGATAAAGAGGGATCTCCTGAGTTGGTTATGAATGAAAACGCTGCCACTTTCAAAGAAATTGGTTCAATTGTGATTGGTGGTGCCGGAGCTGCTGAAATAAGTTCGTATGATGAGGTTTCTAAAAAGTTATTTACCGTAAACAACAGTAATACGAATAGAATTGATGTTATCGACTTATCTAATCCATCAAGTCCGGTTTTTGTAGCAAGTATCGATTTAACGCCGTTTAATGGAACTTCAAATAGCGTTGCAACTTTTAATGGTAAATTAGCAGTTGCATTAGAAGCAAAACCAAATAAGCAAGATGCAGGAAAGGTGGTCGTTTTTGATACGGCTAAGTACAGTGTCATCAAAGAAATTACGGTTGGTGCTTTACCGGATATGATTACTTTCTCTCCTGACGGAAATTATATCATGACTGCCAATGAAGGTGAGCCAAATGATACGTATTCTATAGATCCCGACGGTTCTGTTTCGATTATCGCAGTCAATAATAATTATGCAGTGACGACTTTAAATTTCGGAAGTTTTAGCAATCAATTGAGTACATTGAAAACCAAAGGATTCAGAATTGCAAGTCCAACTAATAATTTTGCCTCAGATATTGAACCGGAATACATCACGATTTCTGCTGATTCAAAAACGGCTTGGGTGACTTTACAGGAAAATAACGGAGTAGCTAAAATTGATTTGGCAACCAAAACGATCACTACTATTTTTCCTTTAGGTTTTAAAGACTACAATCTTGCCGAAAATGCTATTGACATTAGTGATAAAGATGGAGGTGTTTTGGCTAATACATGGAAAGTTAAAGGAATGTTTCAACCCGACGCAATTAGTAATTTTGAAATAAATAATATTCCTTATTTTGTTACTGCAAATGAAGGAGATGCTAGAGAATATAGTGCTTTTGTTGATGTAAAAAGAATTAGCAGCTCTTCGGTTGTTCTGGATCCATTAGCGTTTCCTAATGCGGCGGCTTTAAAAGCTGAGGCAAGTATGGGAAGATTGAATATCAATACCAAAATGGGTGATACGGACGGCGATGGTGATTTTGATGAATTAGTTTCTTTTGGAGCCCGTTCGTTCTCTATTAGGAATGGAAACACAGGAGAAATGGTTTATGATAGTAAAAATGAATTAGACAAGAAAGCGCAAGAGTTTGGTGTCTATGATGACAATCGAAGTGATGATAAATCAGTAGAACCAGAATCAGTTGTTGTTGCTAAAATGGGACAAAAAACTATTCTTTTCGTTGGATTGGAAAGAGCAGATGCTCTTATGGTGTATGATGTCACTATTCCAGCAACTCCAAAATTTTTACAGATTTTAAAAACAGGTGATGCACCAGAAGGGTTACTTTTTATTCCAGCTTCGAAAAGTCCAACCAAAAGAAGTTTAGTAGTGGTGAGCAGTGAAGGTGACGGTACCGTTAAAATATTTCAACCAGATTTAAATTAAAAGTAGAAGTTTTAAATAAAATCCCTGCTTAGAATAATTTCTTAGCAGGGATTTTTTAATTATATAATGACGATTTAGTCGATGGCTCTTTTTGTAATATCACCAAAAGCATCAATTCTTCTGTCTCTGAAAAATGGCCAGTTCTGACGCACATTTTCCTGTAAGTCTAAATCTACTTCAGCAATCAGGATTTCTTCTTTGTCGTGTGAGGCTTGCGCCAAAATTTCGCCTTGTGGTCCCGCAATAAATGAAGATCCCCAAAACTGAATTCCCGCCGTATCAGGCAAGTATTGCTCTAAACCAATTCGGTTTGCTGCGGCAACATAAACGCCATTCGCAACCGCATGTCCTTTCATTACACTCATCCAGGCGCCATGTTGGTTTTCACCGTATTGTTCTTTTTCTTGTGGATGCCATCCAATTGCGGTTGGGTAAAACAATACTTCAGCACCTTGTAGAGCCGTCAAACGAGCTGCTTCCGGATACCATTGATCCCAACAAATCAGCGTTCCAACCTTTCCTTTTTTAGTTGGAATCGTTTTAAAGCCCAAATCACCAGGGGTGAAATAGAATTTTTCATAAAAATGAGGATCGTCCGGAATGTGCATTTTGCGGTATAATCCTGCTTCGGAACCATCAGTATCAATAATGTAGGCGCTATTGTGGTATATTCCTGCCATTCTTTTTTCGAAGAAAGGAACAATAATTACTACTCCTAATTCTTTTGCCAAAGCACTAAAAGCGATAAAAGAAGTACTATACAAAGGTTCTGCTAAAGCAAAGTTATCTACATCTTCACTTTGACAAAAATAATGACTGCTGTATAATTCCGGCAACGAAATAACTTCGGCACCTTGATTTGCTGCATCACGAACCCAACTTAAACATTTTTTTAGATTGTTTTCGGCAATATCATTAAGGTTTAATTGGATGACTGCTATTTTGTATTTCTTGTTTGGCATGACTAAAATTTTAGACTGCAAAAATAGTGAATTTTATAAAGAGTAGAAAATAGAGATAATGTGTTTTTTTTAGGATTTTAATTAGTCGTTGTTCATATTTATTGGTTTTTTTAGATTTACACTTACTTTTAAAGAATTTGTACATGGATATAGAGAACATTTACTTTAAACATCCGGATTTTGAGCCATAGAAAAAATTAATATAAAATTGGCACTAACAAAACAAGGAGGTTTTATTTTTGTAGGTAGTATTACAGCGAATAAAAGGGGTCAAGTTTTTACTTTACCAAAATACTGTAATTTAGTATTTATTAAATTTTTACAATTATGAAAGAAGAATTCAAAATCATCGATAAAGAAGACATAACTCTTCTTAAATTTCCACAAACAGACGTCCTTAACGATGTTGACGAAATAAAAACTAGAATAAGTGAGATCAACAGGGCTTTAGCATTGGGTAATTTAGAACATTCAAAAATTAAAATTTACTTTGAGGATAACGAATCAAAAAAAATAGTTGATACAACGGTTTGGGGTGTTACAGACAAAAATGTGATATTAAAGCAAGGTGTGATGATTCCAATTCACAGAATATATAAGTTGTTTTAGTATATTGGTATTCTTTAATTCTTTGGTGCAGTTCTTTAGATCACTTTCTGTGCAAGCAAGTGTTCTGCTCTTGCCGTTACAAATTTATAGTAGTCAGTTTTTGTTGATATTCATGAGTGAGACTAAAGTGTCTTTACTTTTTGCCAATTATCTTTTTAAACAGGGTTACAATTCCCAAGACAATAGCACCAAATACAAGGCCGATTATAAATTCAGTTATTATGGACGGTATTTGTGGTAGTATGTCGTGCAGGAACGGAATTTCATGTACAAATATGCCGCCAGCCACTAATAATAAAGCGATTGTACCTATTACGGATAAACTTTTGATGACTTTTGGCAAGGCTTGTACCAGAATATTTCCTAACGTTTTTGAAAAACTTTTCTCTTTGGAACTCAGTTGCATCAGTTTTAAACCTGCTTCATCCATTCGGACAATTAGGGCCACAATGCCGTAAACACCAACGGTTGCTATGATTGCAATGATGGAAACTACCATTATTTGTGATGAAATGGGTTTACCAATTACAGTTCCCAATGCAATAATTACGATTTCTACTGATAAAATAAAATCGGTTACTATAGCTGATTTGATTTTTTCTTTTTCGAAAGCTAAAATTTGTTCCTCGGTCAACAGTTCCATTAAAATTTCGTGTTTTGCATGTTCGTGCGGGAAGAAGTATTCGTATATTTTTTCGGCGCCTTCGTAAGCTAAATAAAGTCCGCCAAGTACTAAAATTATGATAACAGCTACCGGTAAAAATGCACTCAGTAGAAAGGCGATGGGTAAAATGATTACTTTATTTAGGAAAGAACCTTTTGTAATTGCCCATAATACGGGGAGTTCTCTTGACGAAATAAATCCGGAAGCTTTCTCGGCATTTACGGCTAAATCATCACCTAAAATACCAGCCGTTTTTTTGGCTGCAATTTTACTCATTACTGCAACATCATCCATGATTGCTGCGATATCATCTAATAGTGCGAAAAAACCTGATGCCATTTTGATTGTTTTTTACAGCGCGGATTTTGGTATTGTTGTACCCAAATCTAATCTACGCATATTGATTGTTTAGTGATGCGAAGCTACTACTTTTTGATTTACTCTATTTATAAAACGGGTAAATTTTTAGTTAATATTCACCCAAAATCTTTCTGTAGTAGCGATACTGTTTTTAATTACATTTGAAATAAAAATAAGTATGGAATTCAAACATGTATTTAAAGCTAAATTAGATTGGCTTTTTTCCAAGAAGGAAGCGGCGACGTATACTAAAAGTCATACCATAACTATTGATGGTAAGGCTGTTTTAAATGTTTCGGCTGCTAAAGCTTTCAAAGGAGATCCTGCTTTGTACAATCCTGAAGACCTGTTATTGAGTAGCGTGGTATCCTGTCACATGATGTCTTACTTGTATGTTTGTAAACAAAATGGTATCGACGTGATAACCTATACGGACGAGGCAGAGGCAACTCTGGAAATTTCGGACGACGGTAGCGGGCGCTTTATTGTGATTAAACTGAATCCAAAAGTTCGGATTACTAACAAAGAAAAAGTAGAAGAGGCACTTAGCTTGCATAAAAAAGCAAACAAACTCTGTTTTATAGCCAATTCGTGTAATTTTCCAATTGTACACTTTCCAACTTGTGAAGTTGCAGGTATAAATTAAAGTTGGAATGTCGTTTTTACTTTTTTGTGGATTTTAATTATAAAATGGCAAGCAAATCAGCTGGTTTACTTCAAAAAAACTGTAAAGTATAAAAAAACACTAGCCTTTCGACCAGTGTTTTCATAAGTTTAAATGTTTCTAGAAACTTGAGAAACTCACTCACTTTGATTTCTAAAAACCAGTTTTCCATCAAAAGCATCTATCAACACAATGCTGTCGGTTGTTATTTTTCCGGATAGAATTTCTTTGGATAATTCATTGAGCACGTCTCTTTGAATCACTCTTTTCACGGGTCTGGCTCCAAATTGTGGATCGTATCCTTTCTCTGATAAGTAGGCAATAGCTTCCGGAGTCGCGTCCATCGTGATGCCTTGTTGTGCCAACATTTTGCTTACGCTTTTTAGTTGTAAACCTACAATTTGAGCTATATTTTTAGTAGTCAATGGCGTGAACATTACGATTTCATCAATACGATTGATAAATTCAGGACGCACCGTTTGTTTTAGCAACCCTAGAACTTCTATCTTGGCCAATTCGGTTGCCGCTTCCACACTTCCTTTTAGATTTTCGAATTTCTCCTGAATAATCTGGCTTCCCATGTTTGAAGTCATGATGATAATCGTGTTTTTAAAATCGGCTAAACGCCCTTTGTTATCTGTCAAACGTCCTTCATCCAAGACTTGTAGCAAGATATTAAACGTGTCCGGATGGGCTTTTTCAATCTCATCCAATAAAATTACAGAATACGGTTTTCTACGTACGGCTTCGGTCAATTGTCCGCCTTCATCATAACCTACATATCCCGGAGGCGCACCCACCAAACGACTTACGCTGTGGCGTTCTTGATATTCACTCATGTCAATACGGGTCATCGCATTTTCATCGTCGAACAGGTATTCGGCCAAGGCTTTCGCCAATTCGGTTTTGCCAACTCCCGTAGTTCCAAGGAAAAGAAAGGTTCCCACCGGTTTTTTCATATCCTGCAATCCCGCGCGGCTTCTGCGCACGGCATCACTTACGGCTTCAATGGCTTCTTCCTGTCCTACCACTCTGTGATGCAATTCATCTTCCAGTTTCAGTAGTTTTTCTCGTTCGCCCTGAAGCATTTTCATTACTGGAATTCCGGTCCATTTAGCCACTACTTCGGCAATGTCTTCGCGGGTAACTTCTTCTTTTATCAACGAAGTTCCGGATTGGTTTTCTTGTAATTCCTTGAGTAAAATGGCTAAACGTTCTTGTGTTTCCTTGATTTTACCATACCGAATTTCAGCTACTTTTCCATAATCGCCTTCACGTTCTGCACGTTCAGCTTCGTATTTAAAGTCTTCAATCTCCGTTTTTACGGCTTGAATATTATCGACAACGTCTTTCTCTGATTTCCATTTGGCGTAGATTTCGTTGCGATCTTCTTTGAGATTGGCCAAATCCATTCCCAAAATTTTAAGTTTGCTTTCGTCTTTTTCTCGTTTAATGGCTTCAATTTCAATTTCCAATTGCATGATTTTTCGATCCAAAACATCCAGTTCTTCGGGTTTCGAATTGATTTCCATACGTAGTTTTGAAGCGGCTTCATCCATTAAATCAATAGCTTTATCTGGAAGAAAACGGTTGGTAATATACCGTTGCGATAGTTCGACAGCGGCAATAATAGCATCGTCTTTGATTTGGACTTTATGATGCGTTTCGTATTTTTCTTTAATTCCGCGCAAAATAGAAATAGCACTTTCGGTATCCGGTTCTTCGACCACAATTTTTTGGAAACGTCTTTCGAGTGCTTTGTCTTTTTCAAAATATTTTTGATATTCGTCCAATGTTGTGGCTCCAATGGCGCGAAGTTCTCCACGAGCCAAAGCCGGTTTCAGAATATTAGCCGCATCCATAGCGCCTTCGCCACCACCAGCTCCCACAAGGGTATGGATTTCGTTAATGAATAAAACTATATCGCCTTCGGCAGAAGTCACTTCTTTCACCACGGATTTTAATCGTTCTTCAAATTCTCCTTTGTATTTGGCGCCAGCAATCAAAGCTCCCATATCAAGCGAATAAACGATTTTATCTTTCAAATTATCTGGAACATCTCCATCTACAATTCGGTGTGCCAATCCTTCAGCAATGGCGGTTTTTCCCACTCCTGGTTCTCCCACAAGCATTGGGTTGTTTTTAGTTCTTCGGGTTAGAATTTGTAATACCCTGCGTATTTCCTCGTCACGACCAATTACTGGATCGAGTTTCCCTGCTCGAGCTAATTCGTTAAGATTTTTGGCATATTTATTTAAGGAATTATAGGTTTCTTCAGCAGATGCCGAAGTTACCCGTTCTCCTTTTCGCAATTCATCGATAGCAGCTTTTAGCCCTTTTTCGGTAACGCCTTGATCTTTTAATATTTGGGATACTTTATTTTTAGAATCAAAAATTGCTAAAATTAAATGCTCCACAGAAACGAATTCATCATTCATTTTTTTTGCAATAATTTCAGCTTCGTTCAACGTGGTGTTTGCAGTTCTGGAAAGCATAATTTCGCCACCAGAAACTTTTGGAAAACTCTGGATTGTACTGTTTAATATTTGAAGAAACAAGGGCACATTTACATTCAGTTTTTTTAAAATAAAAGGTGCCACATTTTCGTCGACTTCAAAAATAGCTTTAAAAATATGTTCATTTTCTATTTGTTGTTGCCCATAGCTTTGTGCCAATTGTTGAGAAAGCTGAATGGCTTCCTGGGATTTGATTGTAAATTTATTTATGTTCATGATGGTACATTGTTTTGTATCTTTTACTTAACTTTACGAACTATATTCAATATATATTCCAATACAATAATACAGACAAATTGACGGAAAATTTATGATTGGTATCATACTTTAAAGTCAAAATGTCTTAAAAAAAGACAATTATGAGTTTTTTCAAAAATATTTTTAGTAGTTCAGACGACAAGGATTTTAAAGAAAACAAAATCAACTGGAATGAATTAACTGATTTGGTACAACTGGATGAAATTATCGCTATTTCAAATGAAAAACCGGTAGCCATTTTCAAACACAGTACTCGATGCAGTATAAGTAGAATGGCGCTAAAACAGTTTGAAAATGAGTTCAATAGTTCAGATAAAGTTACACCTTATTTTTTAGATTTAATAGCGCATCGCGATATTTCTAATGAAATTGCGAATCGTTTTGGAGTTCATCATCAATCACCACAATTGATTTTAATTAAAGACGGAAAAGCCATTTATAATGTTTCGCACAGTGATATTGATGCGGAGGAGTTAGGAAGAAAAGTATAGTAAATAGGATTGTTTTAAATAGTTTACCGCAAATTCGCTAATTAATCACTGTATTAAATTAGCGAATTTGCGGTTTTATTTTTTAGACAAACCGGTAAAAATAATTAGTAGGAATCGTCCATTTTTTTCTTAATTTGATCTAAACACAAATTATTAATGCTTCCTTCGTGAGTGTGCTTGGTTTCTTTTGGAGATTGGAAAGTACCATTTTCTAATTGCTCAGCAACGGCTTTATACGCATCTCTAAAAGGCATTCCTGCAACAACCATTTCGTTTAAGGAATCTACCGTAAACAAATAATCGTATTTTTTATCGTCTAAAATGTGTTCTTTTACCTTAATGTCTTTAATCGCAAAAATAGCGATATCTAAACATGCTTTTAGGTTTTGAATTGCTGGAAATAAACCTTCTTTCAACAATTGTAAATCTCTGTGATAACCACTAGGAAGGTTGTTGGTAATTAAAGTAATTTCGTATGGCAATGCTTGAATCTTGTTGCATTTTCCACGAATCAATTCAAAAACATCCGGATTTTTCTTATGCGGCATGATACTCGAGCCTGTTGTAAGATGGGCAGGCAAAGTGATGAAATCAAAATTCTGACTCATATACAAACAAACATCCATAGAAAATTTTGCCAAAGTTGCAGCAACACTACTCATGGCAAAAGCAATCGTTTTTTCTGATTTTCCACGGCTCATTTGTGCCGCTACAGAATTGAATTTTAAGGTTTCAAACCCTAATTCTTTAGTCGTAAATGTTCTATCGATAGGAAACGAACTTCCGTAACCTGCGGCCGAACCTAATGGATTTTGGTCTACAATTTTCAAAGCGGCATTCAGCATCGTTACATCATCAATTAAGGTTTCGGCATAGGCAGAAAACCACATTCCAAAAGAAGAAGGCATCGCAATTTGAAGGTGAGTATATCCTGGCAATAAAATATTTTGATGTTTTTCGGCCGACTCCATTAGCAAATCAAAAAGACTTTTTACTTGTTGCTTTAGTTCTTTAACCACGTCTTTTAGATACAAATTAACGTCTACCAAAACTTGGTCGTTACGAGAACGAGCAGTATGAATTTTTTTCCCCGCATCGCCTAATTTTACCGTTAATAGATACTCGATTTTAGAATGTACGTCCTCGAAACTGTCTTCGATTTCGAATTTACCGTTTTCAACGTCTCTTATAATTTCTTCCAAAGCCAAAACCAGAGAAACGGTTTCGGAGTCTGTTAGAAGACCAATTTGTCCAAGCATTTTTGCATGTGCTATAGAACCTAAAGCATCGTATTTTGCCAGCACTAAATCCAGTTCTCTGTCGTTACCAACGGTGAAATGTTCTATTTGTTTATCTGTTGGTATTCCTTTTTCCCAAAGTTTCATGATTTTTATTTTTTTTTCGTAGGGACAAGTCGCGACTTGTCCCTTCAGATTATAATTATTATTTAAAAAAATCAGTTAGTATTTTGATATACAATTGAATTCCTTCTTCTATTTCGTTTATAAATATAAATTCGTCTGCCGAGTGTGACCGCAGGGTTTCACCAGGTCCTAATTTCAAGGATTGACAACTCAAAACCGATTGATCCGAAAGGGTAGGCGATCCATACGTGGTTCTTCCCAATGTTATTCCTGCTTGTACTAATTCGTGTGCAACAGGAATTGATGACGCATTTAAATGCATCGAACGTGGATTGACTTCGGCAGTCAAATGTTTTTTTACAATATCTAATATTTCTTGATTATTATAACGATCATTCACTCTGATATCGACAACCAAATGACATTCGGCGGGAACTACGTTGTGTTGTTTACCTGCAGTGACTTGTGTTACGGTCATTTTTACAGGACCTAAAACCTCCGATATTTTTTCGAATTGATAGCTGTTAAACCATTCGATAACGGGTATCGCATTGTAAATAGGATTGTCAGGATTGTTGTGTGCAGCGTGACTTGCAGTACCTTTTACGATGACATCGAGTACCAATAATCCTTTTTCGGCTACGGCCAATTGCATCAATGTAGGTTCTCCCACAATCGCACATTCAAGTTTCGGTAAATGTTTCAATACGCTGTTTAATCCATTTTTCCCGCTGCTTTCTTCTTCGGCTGAAGCTACCATCACAATATTGTAAGGCAGATTCTCATTCGAATAAAAATGTACAAAAGTGGCTAAAAGTGAAACCAGACAACCTCCCGCATCATTGCTTCCCAGTCCAAATAATTTGCCGTCTTTTACGATAGCTTCAAATGGATCATTAGTATAACCTTGGTTTGGTTTTACAGTATCGTGGTGCGAATTGAGTAATAGCGTAGGTTTGGTGGTATCAAAATGTTTATTGAAAGCCCAAATATTGTTATTCTCTCTTTCGAAAGGAATACTATTTTGTGTAAACCAATTTTCGATTAAAAGTGCAGTTTGGTCTTCTTCACTTGAAAATGAAGGCGTTTCAATCAGTGCTTTTAATAGCGAAATGGCTTCTTGTGTAAGGATTTCTATATTTTTCATACTTATTTTAGCCACGGATTCACAGATTTTTTTTTAATTGAAATAAAAAATTTTGTGCAAATCTGTGAAATTTGTGTTCAACTTTTTTTATAATTTGATGCGTGTGCAAATTGCCTTTGAATCTTTCAACATTCGGTGATGACCAATTTTTATTTTTTGAACTCCCTTGGATAAACTGTTGAAACAGTTGTCTAATTTAGGGATCATGCCAGAATGTATGGCGCCTTCGACTTTTAATTTAGAATATAATTCTTGATTTATGTTCTCAATTACGGAAGAATCATCTTCGGCATCATGTAAAACGCCGGGTTTTTCGAAGCAATAATTCAAAGTTACATCAAAAAATTCTGATAAAGCAATTGCCAATTCGCTAGCAATGGTATCGGCATTCGTGTTTAATAATTGTCCTTTTCCATCGTGTGTTATTGCGCAAAATACAGGAACTATTCCAGTTGAAAGTAATGTTTCTAACAATTCCGTATTCACTTTTTTTACATCGCCCACAAAACCATAATTGATTGTAGGATGGTTTCTTTTATCCGATAGAATTAAATTTCCATCAGCACCAGAGAACCCCATCGCATTAGTTGATTTTGATTGTAATTGGGTAACAATATTTTTGTTGATTTGACCTGCATAAATCATCACAACTACATCAAGCATAGCGGCATCGGTGATGCGTCTTCCATCAATCATTTGTGGAATTAAACCAATACTTTCAGCCATTTTGGTAGCTGATTTTCCACCACCATGAACGAGTATTTTGTAGCCTTCAATCTTAGAAAAATCGGATAAAAATTGTGACAATTCCGTTGGGTTATCAATGATGTTTCCACCAATTTTTATGATTGAAAGGGATTTTAGGTTCTGGGTTTTGGGTTTTGGACTCATTTTTAATATTTTAAAAATCTTTTCTCTATTTTCCACTTTCTAAAATCTTCTGCAACACTAATTGCGCGGCATAGGTTCTATTATTGGCTTGTTCGATAACAATTGAATTTTCACTGTCAATCACTTCATCCGTTACAATTACGTTACGTCTTACTGGCAAACAGTGCATGAATTTAGCATTATTGGTCAGCTTCATTTTATCGGCAGTTACGGTCCAGTTTGGGTCGGAATTTGTAATCTGACCATACTCGTTATAATTGCTCCAGTTTTTGGCATAGATAAAATCGGCGTTTTCGAAAGCTTTGTCTTGGTCGTATTCAATCTTGGAGTCTTTCGTGATTTCAGGATTCAATTCGTAGCCTTCAGGATGCGTAATTACAAAATCAGCCTCTTGTAATTGCATCATTTCCACAAAGGAATTGGGTACCGCTTGAGGTAAAGCTTTAGGATGTGGTGCCCAAGTCAAAACTACTTTTGGACGGTGTTCCGTTTTGTGTTCAGCCATTGTAATTGCATCGGCTAGTGATTGTAATGGATGTCCTGTAGCACTTTCCATATTGACAACCGGTACCGTGGCGTATTTTAAGAAACCCATAAGAACGGTTTCGGCATTGTCTTTTTCTTTGTCTACCAATCCGGCAAAAGCCCTGATGGCAATAATATCGCAATATTGAGAAACTACTGCAGCCGCTTCTTTAATATGTTCCGAAGCACCGGAGTTCATGATGGCTCCATCTTCAAATTCTAATGTCCAACCTTCGCTGGTGAAATTCATTACCATGACGTTCATTCCCAAATTTAAAGCTGCTTTTTGTGTACTCAAACGTGTTCTTAAACTGGAATTAAAAAACAACATTCCTAAGGTTTTGTTCTTACCAAGTTTTTTATTTTTAAGTGGTTTTTTTTTGATTTTTAAGGCTTGTTTCACCCATTCGTCGAGCGAATCTATGTTTTGTATGGATATGTAGTTCATTATCTTAATTTGTTTAATCGGTTATTTACTTCGTCAGTTCGCTTTGCTCGTGTGTTTAATAAATTAACCGAATTAACGATTAACCGCATCAACATTTATACAATTTTAGTAAATGGTATTTCGTTTTTTAAAGCTTTCAAAATAAAATTGTCTTCCAAGCCATTTACAATCCAGGTTTCGATAGTAGCGGCTTTGGCGATTGCCGATGCTTCAATTTTAGACTGCATTCCGCCAGTTCCATGTGAGGATTTTGAATCGCCGATTTCTTTTTCCAATACTTTTAAATCAGTTACCAAAGAAATGGTTTCAGGAACGGCATCATGGATGGATGCTTTGGTATAAATCCCATTCGTATTGGTGGCGATAATCAGAAGGTCAACATTTAATAAAACGGCTGTCAGCGCAGCTAATTTATCATTATCACCAAACTGGATCTCATCCGTTGCTACGGTATCATTTTCATTGATAATTGGGATATAATTATTTTTGACTAACACATTGATGGTGTTTACGATATTTACTTTAGATTGTTCTTTTTCAAAATCAGAATAAGAAAGTAAACATTGCGAAATCAGCAATCCTAAATCACGGAAATTTTCATGATAAATCCGCATTAAATGTGGCTGACCAATCGAAGCTAGTGCTTGTTTTACAAAAACATCTTTGTCGTGGTTGTCCAGTTTTACAAATTGTTTGGCCGCAGCAATCGCGCCCGAACTCACAATGATAAACTCGTACTCGTTTTGTAAAGCCGCTATTTGCATTCCAATATCTTCAATCTTTCCTCTCGAAATGTGATTGGTTTCTTTGGTTAATGTATTGCTTCCTAACTTTAATAAAATTCTTTTTTTGGCCATTTTTATTTTTTGTTTAGACAAGTCGCAACTTGTCTCTACTAATTTTTACCTGATTTGTCCATTTCCGTAAATATACCACTTATTAGTAACTAGATGTTGCAAGCCGATTGGCCCACGTTGGTGTAATTTGTCCGTGCTTATCGCCAATTCGCCACCTAAACCAAACTGTCCTCCATCCGTGAATCGGGTAGAGGCGTTTTGATATACGGCTGCAGTATCTACATTTTCCATGAATTTCTGGGCAATTGCATCATTTTTTGTGATTATAGAAGCCGAATGACCTCCACAATATTTATTTATTTTGTCAATTGCTTCCTGATCCGAATTGGTTGTTCCAATAACAATTTTATAATCCAAAAACTCTTCGTACCAAATTAAATCCGATTCAATCTGAGGAACAGCTGTTGCTCTGGAAATGCTTTCATCTCCCAAAATCGTAACGTTTCTTTGTTGTAATTCGGTAGTTATTTTTTTTGCAAAAGCTTCCCAGTTTTCAAGATTAGTATCAATTAAAACTTTATCTAAAGCATTGCAAACGGATATGTTAGAGGTTTTTCCGTTAATAATAATGTCTAGCGCTTTTTTTAAATCGGCTTCTTTATTTACATACACAAAATTATTACCTCGACCACTAATTATTACGGGACAAGTAGCGTGTTTTTTTACAAAAGCGATTAAGTTCTCGCCACCACGAGGAACGATTAAGTCCACTTTTTGTGTGGGTTTTTCTAAAAACGTTTGTGTTTCTTCCCGATTGTAATTCAAGTATTCCACCCATTCCTTTGATACATTGTTTGTTATTAAAGCCTGATGCCATAATTCCACAATTTTCAAGTTGGATTGCAAAGATTCTTTTCCGCCTTTCAATAGAATTTTATTTCCGGATTTAAAAGCGATTCCGCCAGCTTCAACAGTAACATCGGGTCTGGATTCATAAATAATCATTATGGTTCCAAAAGCCGCTGTTTTATTGATTATTTTCATTCCGTTTTGATGGTCGAAATTAAAACGCTCTACGCCAATAGGATCTTCTTGACTGGCCAATTGTTGCATGGATAAAATCATACCGTCAATTTTGGCGTCATCAACCAATAAACGTTTTTCCATGGCTAAATCATCGCCAGAATAATGCTGCAAATCCTGTTGATTTACAATTTTAAGATTGGCTCTTTCTTGTTCAAGAAGTTTAGCCATATGGCTTAAAACGGCATTTCGTTTTTCTATTGCTAATACGTGGTTCATTAGTTTTTGGTTTACTATTTTAAAAAAATATAAACATATAAGGCACAAAAGTTTAAGAGGTTAGATGACTTATATGTTTAAAAAATCATTTCAATTCTGCCAATGTTTCTTGTAAAGCTACAATAAAAGTATCAATTGCTTCTTTCTTGATTGTCAATGGAGGAAGGATTCTTAATAAGTTTTTATTGTTCGCATTTCCGGTAAAAATATGCTTGTCCATAATCATTTTTTTACGAAGTGCACTTACGTCAAAATCAAATTCTACTCCTAGCATTAATCCCCTTCCTTTTACTTGGATAACTTCAGGAACTTGTTTGATAGCTTCTAAAAAATAGGCGTAAACGTCATTTACGTTATCCATTAATTTTTGGTTTTCAATCACATCCAAAACAGCAATTCCAGCGGCACAAGCCAAATGGTTTCCACCGAAAGTAGTTCCCAATAATCCATAACTCGCTGTGAATTTTGGAAAAATCAAGATTCCGCCAATAGGAAATCCGTTACCCATTCCTTTGGCCAGACAAATAATATCTGCTTTGATATCATGATGTTGGTGTGCAAAAAACTTTCCGCTTCTTCCGTATCCTGATTGCACTTCGTCCAAAATTAAAACAGCATCATAAGCTGCACATGTTTTTTCTAAAGCTTGGAAAAATTCGGTTGTGCCTTGGTCTAAACCGCCAACTCCTTGAATTCCTTCAATTATAACAGAAGAAACATCTCCTTTTTTTAGTTCGTTTTCTACCAACTCAATGTTATTCAGTGGCAAAAAAGTAACGATTTGTTGTGCATTGATTGGAGCAATAATTTTTTTGTTATCTGTTACCGCAACTGCCGCCGAAGTTCTTCCGTGAAAGGAATTATCAAAAGCAATCACACGAGATTTATTGTTGTGAAAAGAGGCTAATTTCAAGGCGTTTTCATTGGCTTCAGCTCCAGAACTGCACAAGAATAAAGTGTAGTCTTCCAATCCTGAAAGTTTCCCTAATTTCTCTGCTAATTCTATTTGCAATGGATTCTGAATCGCATTGGAATAAAAACCAATATTATTCAATTGATTTTTTAATTTGGAAACATAATCCGGTTGGGTGTGTCCAATGGAAATTACACCATGACCGCCATATAAATCTAAATATTCCACACCTTTTTCATCTGTAATAGTACAATCTAGTGCTTTAACAGGTGTGATATTGTATAATGGGTAAACGTCAAATAAGTTCATAATAATCCTCCCCCTAACCCCCTCCGAAGGAGGGGGAATAAAAACTTGCAACGGGGGGTGTTGTTTTTATATTTATACTATTTTTTGCATTTCGTCTCCCTCCCCTTCGGGGAGGGTTGGGGAGGGGATTAAAATCCGCTTGGTTTCAAATGTAATCCTGTGGTTTCATCCAGTCCAAACAGTAGATTCATGTTTTGAATGGCTTGTCCTGAGGCTCCTTTTGTTAAGTTATCAATTATTGATGTTATCAATAACCGGTTTCCTTTTTTCATCAAACTAATAATACATTTATTCGTTTGAACTACTTGTTTCATATTGATTCCAGTGGTGGTAACCGTTACAAAAGGTTGGTATTTGTAAAAAGCCTCATATTTAGCCACTACATCTTCCAGGTTTTCTTCGATTGTTGTGTATAATGTTGCGAAAATTCCTCTGGCAAAATCACCTCTGTTGGGAACAAAAATCAATTCACTGGTATAATCCGCCTGCAATTGATTGACACTTTGGTTTATTTCGCCTAAATGTTGGTGCTCAAAAGCTTTATAATGCGACATATTATTTGATCTCCAACTGAAATGTGTTGTTTCCGAAGGGGAAACTCCAGCTCCCGTGCTTCCGGTTGTGGCATTGATATGAACATCAGTCGTAAGCATTTCATTTTTGGCCAATGGCAATAATGCTAATTGAATTGCTGTCGCAAAACAACCTGGATTAGCGATAAATTGGGCATTTTTTATATTCGCTTTGTTTAATTCGGGCAAACCGTAAACGAAAGTTTTTCCGTTAAATTCTTTGTCTTTTGTTAATCTGAAATCATTTCCTAAATCGATGATTTTGGTATGACTCGCAAATTGGTTTTGTTCTAAAAACGATTTTGATTTACCATGACCTAAACACAAGAAAACTACATTCACATTTGGATTTACAGTA
Organism: Flavobacterium sp. LS1P28; assembly: GCF_003970335.1. Lineage (NCBI taxonomy): Bacteria > Pseudomonadati > Bacteroidota > Flavobacteriia > Flavobacteriales > Flavobacteriaceae > Flavobacterium > Flavobacterium sp. LS1P28. The sequence goes on from NZ_RYDI01000005.1 coordinate 146,093, forward strand.
TCGGTAAAGTTCATTTCGATATCACCCATCAAATCGTGATGCGCGACATGAAGTGGTTTTCCGGCGTTTGTCGTGCTGTAAACAAAATCAAGTGTAGCATTGGGATGAAACATCAATATTCTGATGAGTTCACCCGCAGTATAACCTGAACCGCCAATTATTCCAATATTAATCATAATCTTATTTTTTAAACGTACTAGAATTAATCCTTATTGGAGTAATTCGATTTGTATTATTTTTTAACCACATAGATACATAGATTTTATTAATTTTATAAAGCTTTTCACTTATTGGAGTAAAATATAGCTTTGTGTAACCAAAAATTGGTCTATATAAGTTCTTTTTTCTATGTTTCTATGTGGTTAAATTTTATATTTATTGATTAATTCAGAATTTCAATTAATCATGGGTCAGTTTATTTACAGATGAAAATATGTTTTGGGCATTCCCCAGAATTTTGATAAATCCTTTGGCATCGTCAGATGTCCAAGCGTTGTTCATTTCACCGTATTGACCAAACGTAGTATTCATTAAATCATTTTCAGATTCAATTCCGTCCAATGTAAAGTGATATGGTTTTAGAGAAACGATAACCGTTCCATTTACAGTCGTTTGAGTGTCTTCTAGGAAAGCCTCGATGTTTCTCATTACAGGGTCCAAGAATTGTCCTTCATGAAACAACATTCCGTACCAGTTTCCCAGTTGTTCTTTCCAGTATTGTTGCCATTTACCTAGCGTATGTTTCTCTAACAAATGGTGTGCTTTGATGATGATTAAAGGTGCAGCGGCTTCAAAACCAACTCTTCCTTTAATTCCAATAATGGTGTCGCCTACGTGCGTGTCTCTACCTATAGCGTAAGCGTTTGCTAGTTTTTCTAAGGTAACGATGTTTTTTGTTGGGGTATCCAATGTTCCGTTGATGCCTACTAATTGTCCTTTTTCAAATTGTAGTGTCACTTTCTCTTCTCCCGTTTTTTGCAATTGCGAAGGGTACGCTTCACTTGGTAAAGTTTGATTTGAGGTCAATGTTTCTTTACCACCAACGCTTGTTCCCCACAATCCTTTATTAATGGAATATTGTGCTTTTTCCCAAGAATAATGAACTCCATTTTGAGCTAAATAATCAACTTCTTCTTGTCTTGATAATTTCAAATCCCTGATAGGTGTAATGATTTCAATTTCGGGAGCAATGGTTTGGAAAATTAAATCAAAACGAATTTGGTCATTTCCTGCACCAGTACTTCCGTGAGCAATCGCTTCAGCACCAACAGATTTTGCATATTTTATCGCTTCTATAGCTTGAAAAACACGCTCTGCACTTACTGATAATGGGTACGTATTGTTTTTTAATACATTTCCATAAATCAAATATTTAATGGCTTTGTCATAATATTTATCTACAATGGTAAGATTTGCATGTTGCGCACTTCCTAATTCGTAGGCTCTTTCTTCAATAGCGGCTAGTTCATCATCATCAAATCCGCCTGTATTTATAAGAACGGTATGAACTTCATATCCTTTTTCGTTTTTTAAATATTTTAGGCAATATGAGGTATCTAATCCTCCGCTATAAGCTAATACAACTTTTTTCATAATTATTGTTTTTTCTTCCCCCAACCCCTCCGAAGGAGGGGGAGCCGAAACTGGCAAAGGGGAATTTTTTGTTATGATTATTTTATTTTTCTCTTTGGCTCCCTCCCCTTCGGGGAGGGCTGGGGAGGGGGTTATTTTTTTAAGAAAAGCGCTTCTTTAATTGATTTTAATCGGTTTGATATTTTGACATTAAAGGGGTGCTTAGGCGGATCTTTAGGCTTTTCTTTTGGGTCATAAAGCATTCCGGTGCATAAACACATTTTGTTGTCTTTACTTTTTAGAATTTCATAATTGGTACAGGTTTGACATCCTTTCCAAAAACTTTGATCGCTCGTCAATTCTGAAAAAGGAACAGGTTTATACCCCAAATCGGAATTGATTTTCATTACCGCTAAACCAGTGGTGATTCCAAAAACTTTAGCCTCTGGATATTTTTTTAACGAATAGTCAAAAACAAATGATTTAATTTTTTTTGCTAAGCCTAGATTTCTGTAATCCGGATGTACAATCAACCCGGAATGTGCTACAAATTTTCCGTGTTGCCAACTTTCGATATAGCAAAAACCGGCAAATTTCCCGTTGTCTAATGCGATAATGGCGTCTTTGTTTTCCATTTTTTTCTGGATGTATTCAGGAGTTCTTTTAGCAATTCCCGTACCTCTCAATAGTGCGGATAATTCTATGGTTTCGCATATTTCCTGTGAATATTTATAATGTTCTTCCTGAGTTGTTATGATAGAAATGTTCATGTCAAAAGCTGGATTTTTGAGTTATAAAATGATTTAGGGGTCTTTTTTGAAATGCATTTTTTCTAAAATCTATTGTTTTTTCAAAACGGGTCAGGGCAGTACAATAAAATGAATTAAAGTGCACTAATGATGCCTTAGTTTTAATTTGTGGATAGATTGATCCAGTGAAAAATAGCGGTAATTTCAAAACAAAAAAATAAAATGAATAAAGATACGAAACAGCTTTTGGGTACTATATCGATAGCATCCGTACTTCGGGAGAAGTAGAAGGTCTGTTTTTCCGTGACAAAGAAGTTATATGTACACTTATTGTATTCATTGATACAAAAGTACACATATTTTTATAACACAACGCTACTTTTGTCTTTTGTAACAAAGTTTTAATAGATTGTTGTTTTTTTTAATCCAAGAAAAACGCATTTACAGGCATAAGTATCAAGGCGTTTATCGAATAGTAAAGTCTTTAAAACATCAGTTTCTAAACTTGTTTTGGTTGATAATTTCTTTAATTTTAGATTTTAAATCTTCTCCAGTGTCATAAACCATTTGTTCGCTACTAGGAAAAGGAATTGGACTTCTGTCAAAATAAGAATAATTATCATCAGTGGCGAGTCGGTCTCCTTTGTAAGTGGCATTTATAGTTTTGAGGTTATCCACCATAACAACTTTCCTTTTTCGTCTAAAACTTCTTTCCCATTAGTATCAATCAGTTTTTTGACACTGTCTTTGATGATGCGTTCTTTTACAAATTATCTTTCTTTAATTTGCTCTGGCGAAATATAAATTTATCTAAAATGGATTGCCATTCCATAATCATACCCAATTCCTTTTTGTTTGTTGCTGAGGTAAACAGTCCATTTATCGTTTAATCCCAATGTGCAGAAGTCCAACAAATCATTTTGAAGACGAACCGGAATAATCATGTTCGTTTCGTTTTTAGTGAAAACCGAAACATAATCAGAACCTTTAAATTCAGCCTCATCCAGCAAATAAACATATTCCTGCTTGCTTTTTTTGTCTTTATTGATATTCAAATTCGAAATCGCATTATCAATTGTCTGATCGTAATTTCCGGAGCTTAACAAGTTTTGGGTTTGCTTTACGCCACATGAGGAGAGTAGTACAAAAAAGGAGAATAAAAAGGTGATTTTTTCCCTGTGGTTTAGTATTAAATAATGGTGTTGTTCCGGCAGTTTATTTTAAGTGGATTTTTTTTTGTTTTTAGTTTAATGCTTAAAAAAAGCCATAAAAAAACCCAACAAAAAGAGTACAATTGTTAGGTTTTTGAAGGAGTATTTTATTTTTTATTTGCGAACAAAAGGAGGGAGCAGTTTGCTGGAAACTTCACCAAAGCCAATGCGTACTTGTCCGTTTAGACAATATCCTTTCATAATAACAGTATCATTATCATTGATGAATTTACGTTCAGTTCCATCCTTTAGTTTTATAGGATTTTTCCCGCCCCATGATAATTCTAACATGGAACCGTAACTGTCCGGTGTAGGGCCTGAGATGGTGCCAGAGCCCATCATATCGCCAGAATTTACACGGCAGCCATTAGAGGTATGGTGTGCTAATTGCTGGCTCATGGTCCAATACATATATTTGAAATTCGAACGTGAAATCACAGTTGCTTCTGATTTTTCAGGTTGTATGGCTACTTCTAAATTAATGTCAAAAGAATGTTTTCCTTTTTGTTGCAAATAGGGAAGTGGCGTCGGTTCTTGTTTGGGTCCTCTTGTTCTAAAGGGTTCCAAAGCATCCATAGTAACAATCCAGGGTGAAATAGAAGTGGCAAAGTTTTTTGCTAAGAAGGGGCCTAGCGGCACGTATTCCCATTTTTGAATATCGCGAGCACTCCAGTCATTCAATAAAACCATTCCGAAAATATAATCTTCGGCTTCGGATACTGCAATATTTTCTCCCATGATATTGACATCCGTAGTGATAAAAGCGGTTTCCAGTTCAAAATCAACAGAACGGGAAGGCCCAAAAACAGGTGTGGTTTCACCATTAGGTAAGGTTTGTCCCATAGGTCTGTGTACAGGAATTCCGGAAGGAATAATGGTAGAACTTCGTCCATGATATCCTACAGGAATGTGAAGCCAGTTGGGCAATAATGCGTTTTCAGGATCGCGAAACATTTTCCCTACATTTGTAGCGTGTTCCTTGCTTGAATAAAAATCCGTATAATCGCCAATTAATACGGGTAACTGCATTTCTATATCTTCCATTTCAAAGATGATTATATCTCTGTCTTTGGTATTATCTTGTAATTTCAGATTTTTTTCGTCAAAAATTTCAGCAATTCGGTTTCGAACCAAACGCCAGGTTTTTTGGCCGTCTGAAATAAAATCATTTAAAGTGTCCTGCATGAACATATCATCGGTCAGTTCTATACCTTCAAAATAATTTAATTGTTGTAAAGCACCCAAATCGATTGCGAAATCTCCAATTCTAGTTCCAACTGTTACGATGTTTTCTTTGGTTAAAAAAACACCAAAAGGAATATTTTGAATGGGAAAATCACTATTGAATGGTACTTCTAGCCAGGACTTTCTATTGGTATCGTTAGCTGTTATCGGCATATTTTGTTAATTATTTTGTTAAAAAATTACTCATCAAATATATTATAATCTAACTATTAACCAAACGTTTTTTTGTATTTTTGCATCAAAATTAACGAAAATCAAAGAAATGCAACGCGACGAACAAATTTTCGACCTTATTCTGGAAGAACAAGAAAGACAAATTCACGGATTAGAACTTATCGCTTCGGAAAACTTCGTAAGTGATGAAGTAATGGAAGCAGCTGGTTCTGTTTTAACTAACAAATATGCTGAAGGGTATCCTGGCAAAAGATACTACGGCGGTTGTGAAGTAGTTGATGTTGTGGAACAAATTGCCATTGATCGAGCTAAAGAATTATTTGGTGCTGCATATGCAAATGTACAGCCACATTCTGGTTCTCAAGCCAATACAGCGGTTTACCACGCTTGTATCAAACCAGGAGATAAAATTTTAGGTTTTGACTTGTCTCATGGTGGGCACTTAACGCATGGTTCTCCTGTAAATTTCTCGGGACGTTTGTATACTCCGTCTTTTTATGGTGTTGACAAAGAAACTGGACGGTTAAATTACGATAAAATTCAAGAAATAGCCACTAAAGAGCAACCAAAACTAATCATCGCAGGCGCTTCGGCTTATTCTCGTGATATGGATTTTGAGCGATTCAGAGTAATTGCTGATAGTGTTGGCGCTATTTTATTAGCAGATATTTCTCACCCTGCCGGGCTTATCGCCAAAGGCTTGATGAATGATCCATTGCCCCATTGCCATATTGTAACTACTACAACTCACAAAACATTGCGTGGCCCTCGTGGAGGATTAATTTTGATGGGTAAAGATTTCGAAAATCCATTTGGTTTAACCACTCCAAAAGGAGAAATCAGAATGATGTCTTCCTTATTAGACTTGGCCGTTTTCCCAGGAAATCAAGGTGGTCCGTTAATGCATATTATTGCTGCAAAAGCAGTCGCGTTTGGCGAAGCTTTGAAAGATGAATTTTTTACCTATGCGTTACAATTGCAAAAAAACGCAAATGCAATGGCAGATGCTTTTGTAAAAAGAGGGTACGAAATCATTTCTGGCGGCACGGACAATCACATGATGCTAATTGATTTAAGAAATAAAAATATTTCTGGAAAAGATGCTGAAAATGCATTGGTAAAAGCAGAAATTACTGTGAATAAAAACATGGTACCTTTTGATGATAAATCACCATTTGTAACCTCAGGTATTCGTGTAGGAACTCCAGCTATTACCACTCGTGGTCTGGTTGAGGAAGATATGGAAACCATTGTGGCATTAATAGACCGGGTATTAATGAACCATACGGATGAAGATATTATCGAAGAAGTAGCCAATAAAGTAAACGAAATGATGAGCGAAAGAGCTATCTTCGTATACTAAAAAATACGTCTTAAAGGTTTTAAAGTCGAAAGTCGAAAGTCTTTGATTAGAATTTAATATTCTGTCTTAGTTTTTGGCTTTCGACTTTATGACTTTATGACTTTCTAACTTTAAGACTAAAAAAATGTCCGTACTACGATTAAAATTACCAACAGATCCCAGATGGGTCAATATTGTAGAAAAAAATATCGAGGAAATTCTCACAGATCACGCTTGGTGCGAACAGAAAGCAGCTACAAATGCGATTACAATAATTACCAATAACTCGGAGCATCAGGATCTAGTGAAGGATTTATTGGCTTTGGCCAAAGAAGAACTTGATCATTTTGAGCAAGTACATGATATTATCATTAAACGCGGCCTAAAGTTGGGACGCGAGCGTAAGGATGATTATGTCAATGAACTGTATCTGTACATGAAAAAAAACGCTACCGGAAACAGGATTTCTGCTTTAGTGGAACGGTTATTGTTTTCAGCTATGATAGAGGCCAGAAGCTGTGAGCGTTTCAAGGTGCTTTCAGAGAATATCAACGATGAAGAATTAGCTATTTTTTATAGGAATTTAATGGAAAGCGAAGCAGGACATTATACCACTTTTATAACCTATGCACGTAAATATGGGGTAGGAATCGATGTTGAAAAACGATGGAGAGAATGGCTGGAATTTGAGGAGAATGTTATAACAAATTATGGAAATAAAGAAACAATTCATGGATAAAATCTATTTTCTGTGTTTGTGTTTTTATTTTAAATAAATTTATATTCGCGTAATTATACTAGTAATCAGTAATTTGTGTTTTATTTCTTTTTAAAGAATGCTGTTTTAATTCTAAACTATTTTTTTTTGCTGTAAATTTATATTTTTTGATTTATATTTATGTTTTTAAATTTAATTCTAACAATTATCTATTGCTATGAAGCTCAATTTTAATTATGATGGAAACATAGCTTGCAGGGCTATATTGCAAGAGCAATTAGAAAAATTAGAGATTAATTATCAACTTTTAGACTTAGGGCAAATTGAAATTGTGGATGCTATTTCAGAAGAGAGTTTGAACGCACTTCAGGATGTTTTAAAAAAATATGGGATTCAAATTATCAATAATCCAAAAGCACAATTAATCCAAAAAATTAAAGATGCTATTATAGAAATAGTGTACGATAAAGATAAATTTCCGGACGTAACGATATCTCAATATTTAGCAGACAAACTGAACTTCAGATATGGGTATATCACTAATGTTTTTTCAGAATATACCCATACCTCTATTGAGAATTTCATTATTATTCAAAAGATTGAAAGAGCAAAAAAATTAATAATTGAAGAGAAACTGACTTTAACGGAGATTTCGTATGAGTTAAACTATAGCAGTGTAGCCTATTTGTCTACGCAATTTAAAAAAGTAACCGGATTAACTCCTTCCTTGTTTAAAAGAATTGTAGGTAAAAGAAGGAAATTATCAAACAAAGAATAAATAAAATTTAAAAAATAATTCCCTATTTTATGATTGCACACCAAGATTCAATGCATATTCTTCTGGCTGATGATGACGAAGATGATCGCACTTTTTTTAGTGAAGCTTTGCAAGAACTCAAAATGAACAATGATTTAACGCTGTTTAAAGATGGTAAAGATCTGATGGATTATTTAGAAAATCCATTAAGTAAGTTGCCTCATGTTTTATTCTTGGATTTGAATATGCCCGGAAAAACAGGACTGGATTGTTTGAATGAGATTAGAGCCAATAGTCGATTTAAAGAGATTTCAATTGCAATATATTCTACTTCTTCCTCAGAGAAAGATATTGAAGATACTTTTGTCAAAGGAGCCAATATTTATATTAAAAAACCAAATGACTTTATAATGTTGAAAAAAGTAATCAAGGAAGTTGTACACATGAATTGGCAATTTCATTCTTCAGGACTAAACATAGAAACTTTTTTCTTTAGCATATAAAAAAGAATAAATGAAAATTTTAGGACTATATAAAAATTCTCAAGTCTTTAAAATAGCTTTGGCCATTGCAATTGTTGTGGTTTGTTATATTGCTTCAATGTTTTATTCTCAAATGGAAAAACTGGATTCAACAGTTGAATTAATTGCAAATTCAAATGAAACCCAAATCGAATTAGAGAAACTTTTGTCGATTATCAGTATTTACGAAACGAGTTTGCGGAGTTATATCATAACAAAAGAAGATAGCTATATTGAAAATCGGTTTTTGAGCAGAGGAAAAATAGAGGAAAGCATCAAAAAGTTAAAAGAGTTGACCGCTAATAACGCTTTGAGAAATAAAGATATTGAACAGCTCGAAAAAATCATCGATTACCGCTTTAAGTTATTCAGACAAACCTACATTATTGCTAAAAGTAAAAATTCCGGCCCGATTGATTTAAATGCAAAGTTACTCGAAAGTAGTAAAGTCACTGAAGAAATGAAATCCTTTGTGACCGAAATTATATTTTCGGAAAGTAGAAAAACAAAATTTCAAAATGACAACCATCAATTTGAATTGCAGGACTCCTTAATTACGGCTTTTTTATTAGTCATCCTCTCGCTTTTGATTTTATTGCTTTCCTTTCAAAAAATGAATGTTGATATTGACGAACTCAAAAAAGCAAATGACGCATTAAATTTACTAAACGAATCCTACAACGCTGCAGAAAAAACAGCAGGTTTTGGACATTGGATGGTTAATATAGAAACAAAAAAGTATACTTTTTCAGATAATTTATTCCGTTTAATGGGAGTTGAGCCTAAAGCTTTCGAACCTAATATTGAAAATTCGATTCCATACATACATCCCGATGATTTAGAATATGTAACGAAAGTACACCTGGATTCTTTGATAAATCACCAGTCGACTTCCATGATATTTCGGTTTTTAACACCAAACGGCGATATCAAATATATTATGGGTGTTGGAAGTTTTACTACTAATGGAAAAGGAGATTTAATAAAAATTGGGGTAAATTATGATATCACTAATCAATATAAAAAAACACTTGAATTAGAAGAAAGTAACAAAGAACTAAAATATATTAATACAGAACTGGAAGCTTTTAATGACATTGTAAGCCATGATTTGCAAGAACCGCTTCGTAAGATTCAAATGTTCATTTCCAGACTGGAAGAAAAAGAATTGGACTTGATTTCACGACAAGGGAAGGAATATTTTTCTAAAGTACGAGTGGCAGCTAACAGAATGCAAACGTTATTAATTGATTTAGTCAATTATTCCAGAACTATAAAAGGCGATAAAGTTTTTGTAACAACGGATTTGAATGTAGTTTTGGGCGAAATACTCCAGGATTTATCATCAAATATTGAAGAGAAAAAAGCCGAAATTCAAATAGGTAAATTACCAACCATTACTGCAATACCTTTTCAAATTAAACAGCTCTTTATTAATTTGATTTCCAATTCACTTAAATACAGCAAGGAAGATACAGCTCCTGAAATAAGTATCACTTCTAAAAACATTACGGATAAAGAAGTCCGGGAGTATAAAATAAGCAATAAAGACGAGTATTATAAGATTGTTGTTACTGATAACGGAATAGGTTTTAAACAGGAATATGCCGAAAAAATATTTCTTTTGTTCAAGCGTTTGGAAACTGATTCTAAATATTCAGGAACCGGGTTGGGATTGGCTATTTGCAGTAGAATTGTAGACAACCACAATGGTTTTATACAAGTAAAAGGGAAGCCAAATGTAGGGGCTAAATTTTATATTTTTATTCCAAAAGGGGATGTGATTTAATTAAATTACAAAAAAACAGAATGATATCAATATCAGAAGCTACTACGAAAGATTTAAAAACCATTCAGGAGATTGCCTATAAAACTTGGCCTCAAACTTATGGAGCCATATTGTCAAAAGAACAAATTGACTATATGCTTGAACTCTTTTATTCAGAACACGCATTACTTGAAAATTTGATCCAAAAAGGACATCGTTTTCTTTTGGTACATCAGGATGAATTTTGCCTTGGTTTTGCCTCTTATTCACATAATTATTTAGCGCAAAACCTAACGCGGCTGCACAAGATTTATTTGCTTCCAGAAGCACAAGGAAAAGGAGCAGGGAAGCTATTGATTGATACAATTGAAAATTTGGCTAGAGAAAATAATTCGGTTGCGGTCTCTTTGAACGTAAATAAATTCAACAACGCATTGTCTTTTTATAAAAAAATAGGGTTTGAAATTGTTTCCGAAGAGGATATTGAACTAAAGCACGGGTATAAAATGGAAGACTACAGAATGGAAAAAAAGCTATAATCACCAAAAATTGCTTATTGAACAACAGCAGGAGAAGTTAGGAAGAGTGCGTATACTTCCGGAGTTATAAAAGTAGATGACAGTACACCACCATAAAAAATGGACTTGAGCGGAGTCCCAAAAGAGCAGCATCAGCCGACCATTTTTTGACGGTTATTTTACCCGAAATGAAAAAAAGTATTCAAAGTAAGGACACCTTGATCTTTAATAAAGAATTTGAGAATATAACAATCAACTGTAACCGATGTCATGCAATGGAAAACGCACCTTTTTTTACGATCAAGACACCCACAGACAGAATCACCAATAAGAAAATAATATGTTAGAAAAAATCATTAATACAGACAATTCAAAAACCACAATAATCATTCGTTTCATAGTAGGAGCAGTGTTTTTATCGGAAGGTATTCAAAAGTTTTTGTTTCCAGCAATTCGCGGAGCTGGGAGATTTGAAAAAATAGGTTTGCCTTCACCTGATTTATTAGGAAGTTTTGTTGGTGCATTTGAAATTATTTGTGGCGTCTTACTTTTAATTGGGTTGTGTTCGCGCTTAGCAAGTATTCCTTTACTTATAGTTATGCTAGTAGCATTTGCAACAACAAAATCAGATGTTTATTTAGAAAACGGATTTTGGGAACTGCTTCATGGTAGCAGAACTGATTGGGCAATGCTTTTAGGTAGTTTTTATTTACTAATAAAAGGGAGTGGATTTTGGTCTTTGGATAAAGCTTTGATGAAGAATGAATGAACTTGTAAATCCAATTACAAATAAAAAAAGATGGTCTGTTGCCAGACCACCTTTTTAAACAAATTATAAAATCTAAATTAAAGTAAGTCAAAACGGTCTAGGTTCATCACCTTAGTCCATGCTGCTACAAAGTCCTTTACAAATTTTTCTTGACCGTTTTTATACCCGTAAACTTCAGCTATGGCTCTTAGTTCCGTATTAGAACCAAAAATAAGATCTACACGAGTTCCTATCCACTTCAATCCGCCTGTTGTACGATCACTTCCTACGAATGCGTCATCTGACTCAGAAACTGCTTTCCAGGTGGTACTTAAATCAAGTAGGTTTACAAAGAAATCGTTTGTAAGGGTTTCTGGATGTTTCGTGAAAACACCATTTTGAGACTGATCGAAGTTTGAATTCAATGCACGCATACCGCCTACAAGAACAGTCATTTCTGGAGCTGTTAAGGTCAATAATTGCGCTTTGTCAATCAGCATTTCTTCTGCTGATATCGTATATTTTGTTTTAACATAGTTACGGAAACCATCTGCTTGAGGCTCAAGAACGTCAAATGATTCTATATCTGTTTGTTCTTGTGATGCATCTGTACGTCCAGGTGTAAATGGTACTGAGATAGTTTGACCTGCTATTGATGTCGCTTTCTCTATCGCTGCACTACCACCTAAAACAATTAAATCAGCAATTGAAACTTGTTTACTATCAGATTGAGCACTATTGAACTCTTTTTTGATATTCTCAAGTTTGTTAAGCACTTTTTCCAGTTGTGCTGGGTTGTTCACTTTCCAGTCTTTTTGTGGAGCAAGACGAATGCGACCCCCATTAGCTCCCCCACGTTTGTCAGAACCACGGAAAGTAGAGGCAGATGCCCACGCAGTTGAAACTAATTCTGAAACAGACAATCCTGAAGCAAGAATAATAGTTTTAAGGTTAACTATATCTTGATCATTAACCAATGGATGTGTAACCGCAGGAATTGGATCTTGCCAAATTAGTTCTTCAGCAGGAACTTCTGGTCCCAGATAACGTACTTTTGGTCCCATATCTCTGTGAGTAAGCTTGAACCATGCTCTGGCAAATACATCATTAAATTCTGCCGGATTTTCTAGAAAGCGTCTTGATATTTTTTCATAAGCAGGATCAAAACGTAATGAAAGATCTGTAGTCAGCATAAACGGTTGATGACTTTTGGAAGGATCATGAGCATCTGGCACCGTGCCAGCGCCTGCATCCCCTTTTGGTTTCCACTGATGGGCACCAGCTGGACTTTTGGTCAATTCCCATTCGTATCCAAAGAGATTTTCAAAATAGTTATTACTCCATTTTGCAGGTGTTGTTGTCCATGCTCCTTCAAGACCGCTGGTTATTGTATCCCCTGCATTTCCGGTACCGAAGCTGTTTTTCCAGCCTTTACTTTGCTCCTCAATAGGGGCTGAAGCCGGTTCTCGTCCTACATATTTATTTGGATCTGCAGCACCGTGGGTTTTACCTAATGTATGTCCACCGGCACTTAACGCTACGGTTTCTTCATCATTCATTGCCATACGAGCAAACGTTTCACGAATATCATGAGCGGCCAATACTGGATCTGGATTTCCATTAGGCCCTTCTGGATTTACATAGATTAATCCCATTTGAACTGCGGCTAGCGGTTGTTCTAATTCGCGTTCTTCATTGTAACGATTGTCACCTAACCATTCCCGTTCTGAACCCCAATAAATATCTTCATTTGGTTCCCAAACATCCTCACGACCTCCAGCAAAACCGAAAGTTTTAAATCCTGCGGATTCAAATGCACAGTTACCACTTAAAATTAATAAATCAGCCCAAGAAATTTTTCTGCCATATTTTTGTTTGATGGGCCATAGTAACAAACGAGCCTTGTCTAGATTCGCATTATCAGGCCAACTGTTTAGTGGTGCAAATCGTTGTGTACCAGCTCCAGAACCACCGCGTCCATCAGCAATACGATAAGTTCCTGCACTATGCCATGCCATTCTAATAAAGAATCCTCCGTAAAAACCATAATCTGCCGGCCACCAATCTTGTGAAGTATTCAATAAATCCATAATATCTTGCTTTAAGGCAGCATAATCTAAAGACTTGAACTCTTCCGCATAATTGAACGAATCCCCCATTGGGTTTGACAGTTCAGAGTGTTGGCGTAAAATGTTTAATTTTAACTGATTTGGCCACCAGTCCCGATTTGAGGAAGCTGAACCAGCACCATGCTTTGCAGGAGTACCAGCACTCGCACCATGATTAAATGGACATTTGTTTTCTCCGTTGACATCGTAAGATGAGGAGCTCGGGTTTGTGTTATTTTCCATAGTATGATTTGTTTTTTATTTTCTTTAAAGCAAAGTTACATACAAATTACTTTTCCTAAATTAATTTTTAATAGATAAAAACTATAGTGGTTGTCATTAATTCTGAATTTATCAATTTATTAAGAATAATCAATTAAAAAGTCATCTGCATTTGTGTATTGGTATTCTTTTGGTTTTAAGTGCACTAGTTTACTAGAATTGGGCTCCACTTTTTTTTAGTTCTGATTTATGTTTAAATAAAGGAAATGGAATAGCAAAGGTGGTTATGGAATATCTCAGCATTGACATAATACTTCTTATACTGATAAATTTAGTGCGAACTAAAAAATAAATGATAATTTAATCCCAAACTAAGTCATCCTTGGTGCTGTTAGCTGTAACTTTAATCCAAAAAACAAAAAAATGAGTTTATTTGACGATAAAAAAAGTAAGGATCAAAATCCGATAGTATCAGCTCATGAAGCTTGGGTTGGAATTTTATATTCTTGCATTTCTGCGGACAATCAAATTACTGATTCGGAAACAGCAGCATTATCAAGAGTATTGCATTCTAAAGAACAATTTATAGGAATCGATATTGCGCCTCTTTATGCAAAATCCTATACTTTAAGAATTGAAATGGGGCAATTAAAATATCTTTCTGCCTGTTGTGAATGGATCCAGAAAGAAGATAAAGAAACCGTTTTTGCACTTGCATTAGAAGTACTACTTGCGGATGGAAAATTGGAGAAGGAAGAAAAAAACATAATTGAAGTATTGTCTAATCGACTCCAAATAAAGGCAGCAATGACCAGTAAAATAATTGAAGTGATATTCTTGAAAAATAAAGGAAATAACAAAGTGATATAAACAGGCCAATGTAAACCGTGTCATAATATAAAAGAGGTTTGATCTACACTGATTTTGTAAGACTAACAATTAGAAGAGTATTTTGAATTGCAATACTCTTTTTTGGTTTGATGCGTTATTTATGTTGAATTTATTATGTACTTTAGAATACTGTAATTACGGAACCAAAAACAACAAGAATTATTCGCGACTGTTGTTTTAAAAAAAACTATTGACCATCAAAAAGAAAATCAAAATAGCAAAGGAAAGTATTCACAAAAAACTTCATAGGGAACCCATAATCACGCATCCCAGACTGAAGTTTATCCCTAATGTTGTACTCAATTTGATCAGTTGTCTTGTTACATTAATCATAGTGGGAACTTTACTGTATTTAGTGCTGCACTATCTGATCATGAAATTTTATTATTTGGATTAAAAAAAAAGCCATATTTTAAAAATTGAAATTGAGTATAAAACTAATAGTACTCATATTTGTTTTATTTAAAATATAATTTTTGTTAGCATAGGTTTCACCCGCATTGAACTTGTGTACATACAATAATTGCGCATCAAACCCTTTTAACATCCCCTGAAATTGGTAGCGAACATCAGCATTGGTCTGCACATAAGAAGGCAATTCGTATTTATTTAAGGAAACGTTTTTTACGTCTGGCAAATCAAAATAACCTATAGCCAAATGCGATTTGAATGTTTTTTTAGGATTCGTATATTGTATTTTGGTCATTACCGCATGCACATCTCCAAAACCTTCATTCCGTTCTCTGGCCATAAAGGTGTAAAACGGGTCTCGTCCCCATTCTCGTGGCATTAAATACCTTCCTTTAGCAGTTATTCGATTGTAATTTAAAGTAATTTCTATTTTTTTATTCTGCCAGCCTAATCTTCCACCAAAAGTTTGTGAATTGCCATTTTTTTCAAAATAGGTTTTGCGTGGATTTTTATTTCCGCCGAAATTCAAGGCATTTTGGTAAATCGTCTGAAAACCAAAAAGCAGTTTCGAGTTTGGATTTAAATTGTATTTGTAGTCCATTTGCAATAGCGCCGAATTGAATATATTCTCAGCATATTGGTTCCATATAAGTGTTTTTAAATTCTTTATCGATTCATTTTGTATGCCTACAATATAAATTCCGTTACTGTCTAAATTCCCTGCATAATCGGATTTTGTTCCATCGGGATTCACGCCAGTTGGGTAAATCCCTATGGATTCTGCAATTCTGAAATATTTCATGGTACTTCGTGGCGAAATTCCGTATAGGTACCCTACATTTATTTTAGTTTTTTTGAGTTCATTAAAATCGATCCATATTCCATCGACTTCAGTAGGCCGCATTCTGCCGTCCTGCAGATTTATGAACGACGTATTCAGTAGTTGTTTTCCAAGGGTTACATTAGAATTTTTGTAGTTGTATTTTAAAAATAATTCTTCTAACCGGCTTAAATTGTCTTTACTTGATACGTTTTGAAAATCAAAAAGCGCTACTTCATATCTATTGGATAAATTTGTTACCGGATCTTTTTTAGAAAAATCAGAAGAACCGATATCATAAATGTAATAGCCACTGACCCCAAATTGAAAATTATGAAATTTAGCCGTTTCAAACTTTACACCGCCACCAACAGCATTGGCATAATAATCAGATAAGCCACTTTCATTGTTGGTACTCATAAAAAAATAGCGAAAATGGCCGATGAAGTTTCCGTTTTTGAAAGCATTTAAAATCGAGGTGGAATCAATTTTTTTATTATTTTTCTCTTTCCAAACGGCTGGCTTATTCGAAACTTCCTGATATTGTGCCGAGGAATGGAAACTAATTAAAAGTAAAAAAGTTGAGATTAATATAGCGAAAAAAGATTTCATTTGTAAGTCTTTAATTTTTTTACAAAAATAATCGGAGTCCTATAAATGGGAGGTAACTTTTATCACATTGGCCCAAAAAATAAAGCCGAATGTTTAAACATTCAACTTTATGACTTTTGACTTTACGACTTAATTATTATCTGAAAGTATAATCAACACCGGTAACTTGAGTTAAGAGTGTTTCAGGAGCATCAAGAATTATTGCGTTTTTTTGCGGTGTAGGTGTAACAGGAGAATTTTGTTTTAAATAATCTCTCATCACCGAATGCAAGGTTTCATTAGTGTTTTTAGCATCCATGACGCCTTTCATCCTGCAAAGCATGTCCACAGGATCTCCGTCACGCTCACAGGCCATGATTGAATACAATTTATCAGGATCTAATGGCGTATTTTTCATCGTAATACTTTGAACTCTTTTGTCCATTTCGGCAAAAGCATTAAAGCGGACTTCCATTCCTTTGAACTTAACTACCCATCCACCAAAGCGTTTAGAAGCGTCATCAGCAAAAACATTGTTTAATTCTTTTTCCAGCCAGTTTTTCAATTGCTTTCCGGTAACTTTGGCTGTTCTTACTGTGCTGTCAACTGGTAACATATCAAAGATAAATCCGTTTGTAATAGGAATGTTTCCGGTTTGATCCGGTGTTGTTTTTGGTGGACAAAAGCGAAATCCATTCGAAAGATTAATATCAATATCTGGAAATTTCCAGTGTAAGGCATTCAGGATCATTGTGTCAATTGGATTTTCTACTACAAAATAGCGGTACAAAGGAATCGTGCTGTATCCAATAATGGTATTGATTTGTTCCTGATAAACGAATTCTTTTTCTATTAATAATTTTTCTATTGTTGCATCCGGTTTTATTTTTGGAGAGTCAACTTCCAGTAGTTCATAGTTGTCCTCAATGACTTTTCCGTTGAGAATGGTTAAATCTAATTTTCCAATAAACGAACCAAAAGCTCCCGGTTCAACCACTTTTGAATACTTACAAACAATTGGTTTGCGCACTCTTTCATGTGTGTCGCCACCCAAAATGTAGTTTACACCCTCACATTCCGGTCGGTTTGCCAATGCTATTTGCTGCGATAAACCTAAATGTGCAATTATAAGTACATAGCTACATTGTTCCTGATTTCTAAGGACATCCACATAATGCGCCAGATTTTCTTCAGGATCAGTATAGATAATACCTTTGCTGTAATTGGGACTTTGTCTTAGCGGTACTAATGGATCGGTATATCCTAAAAAACCAATTTTTGCTCCGGCAACATGCCAAATAGTATACGGTTGAAAAATAAGTTCCCCACGTTTTCCATTGACCAGGTCATGATACATATTGGTACAAATTTTTGGTGCATCAAGGGAACCTAATAACGTTTGCATCTTTCTTTTTCCATAAATCACCTCCCAATTTCCGGGAAGATATAAGTCGTAATTCAATGCATTTAAAATGGGAACAAAAGCTTCACCGGTAGTTTCTACGCTTAATTCGCTACCTTGAAACATGTCGCCGGTGTCAATGGTATACGTATTTGGGTTTTTCTTTTTGAGTTGTTTCAGTAAAGTTGCCATGTAGGCATAACCGCCCGTTTTTCTAAAAACAGCTTTCCCATTTTCCCAAAATAACTCATCATGCGGATGAATCTGACAATGCACATCAGTGGTTTGAAGAATAGTAATTGTTTGCGGTTTAGTACCATCGATTGCTATATTCAAGTTTTTTTCTGTGGGCTCAGTTGTATTTGCAATAACGGAAATAGGTGAAATAATCACTGCGCCTAGACTTAAAGTTCCTACTGATTTCAGGAAATTTCTTCGGTTATTGCTCATCTTTTTTAGGTTTTTAGGTTTGTTTTTTAACAGATTTTGATACGGTAGTTCATTTTATTTTGCTAAAAATAATCGGTACTGGTATTTAAAATCCTCCCTTTATATAGCTCCAGCCTTGCTCTTGTTTTTCTACAATTTCAGCAATTCCAACCGGCACATATTCTACTTCGGAGATTAATTGGTCTTTGGTTACTTTCTGACTTTTCATGGTGTTTTCGCATACTAAAAAACGAACTCCTTTTGCCCGTAGCGCTTTTATGGATTCTAATTGTTTTGATTTTGCAGTCATTACAAATGGTAAACCCATACTGTGAATTACTACTTCGTATTTGGCATTTGGCCAATATGTCGTTAGATTTTTTAGTTGGTTTACAATTGCTTTTTGTTGCAAAGTATCAGTAGCATTGGTAAACTGAAAAACGATTTTGTGGTTTTGCGCTTTTTTTTGTGCCAATGTGCCAATGGAAATCATGATAAATACCAGGATAAATGAAAGCGTTAGGTTTTTCATAATGGAGTTTTAAGATTGTTTTTTTTGTTTTTCGTTTTTTCGGCTTTTATTGGTTTGAAAGGTCCAAATTTATGTTGGGTTTCCGTAAATGAATCTGAAAATGGACCAAAAGGATGATCCACCGGTTTTTTGGAAATATTGGGCCAGTCTTGACTTAAATCTTTCGACGGTCTTTCCAGATTTTCTACATAAGCAGCAATATCCCAAGATTCTTCATCGGATAATTGTGGGCTTTCATAAGATGCACCCAATGGCATATTGTATTTTATATAGCCGGCAAACCGACTGATTCTAAACAATCCTGCGCCGCTATTATATGAATTTTTGCCCCAAAGTGGCGGATAGGTGTATTCCTTTTTATCTTCGGCCAAAATTCCCTGACCATTCATTTGATGGCAACTGGCACATTTTTTATTATACAATGCGCTTCCTTTTAGGGGATCGGCAGCACGATTTAAATATTCCAGATCATAAATTCCCGAGGCATTCGATTCTTTCCCTTTAGGTACATTACTGCCAATATATTCAATGTACGCGATCATGGCTTTCATTTCTTTTTCATCTCTTTCCAGAGGCTGACCATTCAAACTTCTCTCGATGCAATCGTTGACTCTTTTATAAAGATCTTCAACTTGCCCGCTTCGGGCTCTCATTTTTGGATACATCGAATATACGGAACCATAATTGTTTCCCCAAGGCTTTGTACCGGCATCCAGATGGCAATTGTTGCAATTCATTCCATTAGTAATTGGTTTGACACTGCCATTTGGACCCAAATATTTTGCCGTATGCGCAATTAGATCTTTGCCATATTCTACTTCCTGTTTTAAAGTTGAATCTTTAATCAGAGCGATGTCAGCCGGTTTCCAGAATTTTGCCGTTTCATTTTGCAAAATCACTTTTTTCTTTGCATCGATATAAAGAGAATCGAGATTTGAATCATTATTTTGAAACGAAGCGGTAATTGTGGTATTGAAAAACAAACCGACGAAGAAAACCATTACCAGGAAGATAATGGTTATAAACAGATAGATTAGCCTTTTTACGAGCGATTTAAATGGAATGATATTTTGTTTTTCTGGATTCATAGGGTATTAATGAGGCAGTTTGTCTCTAAAATAACCATATACCCAAGTTCCCACTATTGCAAAAAACAGAGTAACAATCATCACTGTGGCACCCGTTCCAATTTGTGCAAATAATGGTCCAGGACAAGCTCCTGTTACTGCCCAACCCAATCCAAAGATAAGGCCACCATAAATTTGGCCCTTGTTGAAAGTTTTGTCATGAAATTCAATTTTTTCGCCATAAATGGTTTTAATATTGAATTTTTTTATCATGAAAACGGAAATTATCCCCACCACTACAGCACTTCCTATGATGCCATACATGTGAAAAGATTGGAAACGAAACATTTCCTGGATGCGATACCAGCTGATTACCTCGGATTTTATAAATACAATACCAAACAAAACACCTATGATTAAGTATTTCAAATTGTGATACCATTTGTGTTCTAATTGGCTCTCGTTGATACAAACCGTATCTAAAGAACGCGTTTCGAAATCTGTATTTTGATCTTTAATGTTCATAATTTGTAATTTAGAGTGAAAGAATAAATGGTAAAATAACATTTGCCATAATCAATCCGCCAATGAAGAAACAACATGTTGCTATAAGCGATGGCATTTGTAAATTAGACAAACCAGAAATAGAATGACCGCTGGTGCAACCTCCCGCATAGCGAGAACCAAAACCAATAAAAAAGCCACCAATAACCATCATAAAAAAGCCTTTGAGTGTAAATAAACTTTCCCACGAGAACAATTGTTCCGGTAACATTCCATAAATTTCAGTTATACCGTAGCCTGCCAATTCGGTTTTTAGATTTCCATCAATAGTAATTGGATTTGGATTTGACAAAAAGCTGTACGCGATCACACCACCTAATATAATACCGAAAACGAAAAACATATTCCAAATTTCTTTTTTCCAGTCATATTTGAAAAACGTAATATTTGCCGGTAAGCACATGGCGCAAGTGTGGCGTAGAGAGGCGCTAATACCAAATGATTTGTTTCCAATGATTAACAAAGCCGGAACCGTAAGTCCAACTAATGGACCTGCAATGTACCAAGGCCAAGGTTCTTTGATTAATTCTAAAATTTCCATATTTATTTTTTTATTACAACAAAGGTTATATTTATAAATGAGTAGTTGTGTTACTTTTGTCACACAAGAAAAAAAAGTAAAAAATGACAATAATTTTATTTTTTTAATAACTCGTCTAGCATTTCTCGGAACGAATCACTATTCCAATTTGCTGTTCCAATTTTGGCTACGATTACATTTCCTGATTGATTAATAATATAGGTTGCCGGAATTGTCGCTGATTCCATTTCTAATGGAGGATTGGTTACCGATTGATACACAGGAAGCGTCAGATTTTCTTTAATCATAAAAGCATTTGCTTTTTCGAAGGAATCCGTTGTCACAAACAAAAAGACTATTTTGTCTTGATAATCAACATATAATTTTTGAATGCTTGGCATTTCGGCAATACAAGGTGGACACCAGGTGGCCCAGAAATTAATGAATACTATTTTACCTTTGTATGCGTCCAATGACACCGTCTTTCCGGTGGCGTCTTTTAATTGCCATTGATAAGTTGACAGTTCTTTTTGATCCATAACGGCAATTGTTTTAGGCGAAAAAGCAATTAATCGATTCAGTTGTACTTTTACAAAAGTGCCCAACGGACTGAACAGAAGCAGTGCTATTAATACGATAAAAACAATATTTTGAACAGTCGATTTTTTTGATTTTTTTGGCTCCATTTTTTTAAATTATTATTATTATTATTATTATTCTCTAAAAAGAAACGATTTTAGATTAAAATTAGCGGGTTGTTTTTTATAAAGAGTCTTTCGGCATTCGGATTTCAATAATTAGTGATGATACAATGGTGATGACACCGATTAGAACAATGGCATAATTTACACCAAATAAATCAGCTGTTATTCCTGAAATAATCGCGCCTATCGCATATCCTAAATCCCTCCAAAGTCTGAATGTGCCAATGCTTTCTGCTCTTTGATGTGGAGTTGTAGCTTGTGCGATGGCAGATAAAAAGGTGGGGTAGACTAACGCCGTTCCTAAACCCAAAAATGCTGAAATTGCGGCCAACTGATAGAATGCTGCAGCAAAAGGAATAAAAAGTATCGCTATTCCCTGAAGTAACATTCCCCAAAACAACATCTTTTTTTTCGAATAAACATCTGACATTTTTCCGGTTACCAATTGTCCAAAACCCCAAACGGTAGGATAAATAGCGGTTATAATTCCAATATTCTGTGAATCATAATTCAAAGAAAGCAACACAATAGGTAAAAGTCCCCAAATCATACCGTCATTCAGGTTATTGACTAATCCTGCTTGTGTTATGGCGCTTAATGTTTTGTTTTTGAAAGTGGTTTCGAGAAAAATATTATCTAATTTTTCAGTTCTATTCGTTGTGTTTTCTTGGTGAGCAAATACTCGGGTATCTTTCACAAAAAACAAAGTCAATAAAAAACCAATTATCGAAATCCCAATTCCCAAGTAAAAAGGGTAGGGCGTAATGCCATATTTTTGTGCAATGTAGCCTGACAGAAAAGCAACTAATCCAACGGCAAAATAACCGGCAAACTCGTTGAGTCCCATCGCAAGTCCACGATCTTTTTCCCCAACCAAATCAATTTTCATCACCACTGTACTGCTCCAGGTAAGTCCTTGACTAATTCCCAATAAAATATTGGCAAAAATCACCCAGTTCCAAGATTCTGCATAAATTAAAATAAAAGGAATTGGAATGGCTAGAATCCAACCGAATAAAAGCAAATTTTTTCTTCCGAAACGGTTCGCCAGTTTGCCCGTAAAATAATTGGTAATGGCTTTTGTAATTCCAAAGGCAATGATGAAAGAGAGAATAGCCGTTTTTGAAGCAATGCCAAATTCAATCTCAGCAAATTTTGGAATAATGGTTCGTTCCATGCCTATCATCCCGCCGACAAAGGCATTGACAATAACCAAAATAGTAAATTGTTTCCAATTTTCTTTCAGTCCAAGTTTGGTTGTATTTGTTTTCAATTGATGTAATTTATGAATTTAAAATCTTCGTTTGAAAAAGAAGTTAGGAATAAAAAAGTGTAAGTTCTTATAATTTGTAATATTCTAATTGGTAGTCACCTATGTGTTTTTTATTTTCTAGGATGGATTTTTTATGCTTGAAATAGTTGATTGTCCCAAAAACAAAAATGATAAATGAAGTGATAAAAAGTGCGATTTCAATCAGTAAACTATTTTCAATTTTGAGCAGATTTCTCAAACTTAAACCTGCAATCAAAAAATACATTGACGTTCTCAAAAAGGCAAGAAAAGTAGATTGGTTGGCCAATACAGTCCGTTGCAATGCTAATTTTTCTCTTAAAATTAAGTCTTTGTTTGCTGCTTTTTTTGTTTCCATATTATTTTATAATTAAGTGCAAAAAGTAGTTTAGTTGTATTTGTTTCGTAGAAGAGTAAAAATGAAAATTTTTTCTAAAAGCACTATCAAATTTACTTCTTTATTTAAATGAATTTGAAAAATCAAATGTTTTTTCAGTATTTATAAGTAGAATAAAATCAAAGTGTTTTTATTGTCCTCTAATTTTCATTGCTGAATAAATAAATAAATATGCAGTTTAAAACAACTACTTTTCTTGTTTTAAACTGCATACACGATTTTTAAAACAACAGCTGTTTATTTGCTTATCGCTTCGTTTACATCTTGCCAAGTACCACCATTGGTCACGTTTTTGAAACCATTTTGTTCCAAAATCATTTTGGCTTGACCGCTGCGATTACCGCTACGGCAGAAAACAATAATATGCTCTCTTTCTTTGAATTCTTCTAATTGGCTCGCCACTTGATCCAAAGGAATATTGGTTGAACCTTTTACGTGACCTTCTGCGAATTCTGACGGTGTGCGAACATCTACTAAGAAAGCACCTTCGTTTATTAATTTTTCCATTTGTGTGGTGTCTTTTTTTGAAAACAGATTTTTAAAAATTCCGAACATAGTTGAGGTTTTTAGTATTCAATAGGATTATTTTGGCTCATCCACTCATTCATTCCAGGAGAATAGTTGAGCACATTTTTATACCCATTTCGCGCTAATAATGAATAGGCAATTGCTGCCCTGTCACCACCTTGGCAATGGATTAATACTTTTTTATCCTTACTTATTTTGTCCAGATTATTTACTAAAGTACCTACAAATACATTATCAGCTTCTTTGATATGACCTGCATTGTATTCTGCAACACCACGAAGGTCAACAACTTGAACATCTTTTTCTTGTTGTAAGGCTTTAAATTCTTCTATTGTAATTTGATTTACTTTCTCCAAAGAACCGCCATTTTCTTCCCATATTTTCGTAGAAGGAATGTACCCGTGGATGTTGTCTAATCCAATTCGCATTAGTTTTCTGGTCAAATCATCTAATTGTGATTCATCGGCAAGCAACATAAAAGGTTCTTCATACGTAAGAAACCATCCTGCCCAAGTGGCAAATGAATTATTCCCTTGAATGTTGATGCTTCCCGGAATAAATCCTGTAGAAAATTCCGTTTTATCTCTTGCATCAATCAATTTGATTCCTTTTTCTAAAGCTGCTGTTAACTCGCTATAATCCAGTTGTTTTGATTTTGGAACAGTTGTAAGAAGCGGACGATCTACTTTATTTAGTTTTTTCATCATCGCGAAATATTTTGGCGGTTCCGGTTGGTCTTCCAATAAATATTTTACAAATCCAGTTTCATCATTTTTATGCTGAAAAGCCCAGTTTCTTATTTTTTCATATCCTACAGTGGTGCTTGGAACGGCTCCTAGTGCTTTTCCACAAGCAGAACCTGCTCCATGACCTGGCCATACTTGAATATAATCAGGTAATGCATCAAATTTAGTAATGGATTGATACATTTGTTTAGCGCCAATGTCCTGTGTTCCTTTCATTCCTGCTGCTTTTTCAAGCAAATCAGGTCTTCCTACATCTCCCACAAATACAAAGTCACCGGTGAACAACATGACAGGCTCATCGCTGGCAGGCGTATCGGTTAGCAGAAAACTGATGCTTTCCGGAGTATGTCCTGGTGTATGAACTACTTCTATTTTTAAGTTTCCTACTTTCAGAACATCACCATCTTTAATGTCAACATGAGGGAATTCATATTTCCAATCGGATCCGCCTTCCGCTGAAAGGTACATTTCTGCTCCCGTCAAAGCTGCTAATTCTCTGGAACCAGCTAGGAAATCAGCATGAATGTGTGTTTCTAAAATATGAGTAATTTTCATATTGTTCTGCTTGGCAATTTCAAGGTAGGTGTCAACATCTCTTTTAGGATCGATAACTGCGGCTACACCTGCTTTTTGACAGCCAATAAAATAACTTGCCTGAGCAAGACTCTTGTCGTAAATGTGTTGAAAATACATATCGTTTATTTTTAAGTTTATTATTCATTTGAAACCAAAATTACAGATTACATTTATTAAAAATGGTGACATATGTTACACAAGTATTTTATAACTGTAATTGTAGTATTTTATTAATATGAATGTCGTGGCGCGTAGATACAATTTTTGCCGCTTCTCTTGTACAATTTGATTTTGGTTGATTAAATTTTTTTAATAAGCAATTGTGGAGTAACAAAAAGTACTGAATTACCTCGACCTTTGATTATTAATATTTGATATTGATTAGCCATTTGTTTTTGGATTTGTTTTAGTAATAAGAAGATAAATTTATTTAAATTGCTTCTGTATCAACGTGACTTTTGTTATACAATAATTTTATTTTAGAAATAACTCCTTAGTAATAATATAAATCCCCATCACTAAAACAAACCAGCCAAAAGCGGGTTTCAGTTTGTTGCCATTAATTTTTTTGGATAATGCTGTACCAATAAAAATTCCAACAATTGCAAATGCTGAAATGGTAAATAAGAATTGCCAATCAATAACGTTTTCTCCACCTTCTCCGAAAAAACCGATTAAAGATTTTGCAGCAATGATTACTAATGAAGTCCCAACCGCTTCTTTCATAGGAAGTTTACTCAAAATAACCAAAGCCGGTATAATTAAAAAACCACCGCCAGCTCCTACAAGTCCGGTAATTATTCCTATAAGTGTTCCTTCTATAAGTATAAGTGGATAATTGAATTTTTGTTCGTGTGGTTCTTCAGAAGCGAGTTTTTTGTCTTTTTTAATCATGCTATAAGAAGCAATAATCATTATAACAGCGAAAAACAGCATTAAAAAAAGGTCTTTAGTCAAGATAAAATTTCCCACAGAAAACAGCTCTTTAGGAATTGCAGGAACTATCATTGCTCTTGTTGTAAAAACGGAGATAATTGATGGGATACCAAAAACAATAGCTGTTTTTATGCTAACCAAACCTTTTTTGAAATAGCCAACACTTCCTACCGCACTTGTCAAGCCAACAATAAATAATGAATATGCAGTTGCAATCACGGGTTCAACTGTAAATAAATAGACTAAAACAGGTACGGTAAGAATGCTGCCTCCACCGCCAATGAGCCCTAATGCAACTCCAATGAGTATTGACGAAAAATAACCAATATATTCCATAATTGTAAAATTTATGATTGCAAAGATTGTCTGTTAAATTTTTGCATTCAGTAACATTTATCACATATAAAAAAAATTTTTCTAAAATTCAAATTCCTTTAGGGTAATTATAATGACAATTTCTTATGGATTGTTTACAGTTCCGGAACGGGAGAGTATCAACAGGCTACAGACGAAATAAAAGCATAGCTGTCTTTATTCTTGAGCAATTTTTTTCTTGTTTTCTATGTAGGTAGCGCTCTGAATGATTCAAATAGGAGAAAATAAAAACAGTTTAGCAAATGGTATTATTTATAAAGTAAATAAAAGAGATAAATTTGATCTTAAGGGTTCTACCACATCTGAAATCAAGAATCATTAATCAAAAATCCGAACTTCCAATTGGTTCTATCTAGCACCAATACCAAATCGGATTTAGTTGGTAATAAATTGAATATCAAAGAAGAAACTATTTTCATGGGAAAAAAAATTCCTTCAGGAATCATTGCACTCTTCTATAAGAGCTATTTTTAGTAGCAATTGTCGCAAATCCAGATGCTAACTTATCATAATTGATTGTCTTTATTTTGCATAAAGCCGTAATAAATAAACAAATGAGCTTGACCCTTGCTAAATTGAGTTCTCCTTTGAAATGATCTTGTAAAACTGAAATAAGCTCCGTGTCTTTACCCTCAAGACTGGTATTCTTCACTATAAAAATTATGTGGTGATAATTCTATAACGCACGAAATATCAGTATTTTTTAGCAAATTACAGGGGCTTTATTTGGTTGAATTTCAATAATATATGTTTTTGTTGTGTACTAAATTAATTCAAATAAAGAAATAAAGGTTCAGAGATTCAGAGCAACAAAGGTTTTTTGTTGCACAAATTCATGCATTGTCGCTTTGAACCTTTGCCTCTTTCAACCTTAAAAAACAAACTTATTTTAATCGAATTAACCGAAGATACATTACAGGATTTAATTACCAAAATTTAAAAAATTAGCTTCAGAAAATGATGAAGATTATATCATTGAAACTATAGAAGTTCTTGAGGCAATGACTGAAATTTCATTCTTGAAATACAAAGAACTGGATGTGATAGGCGAATTAATTTCTACTATGTAAGGTGCTTTAGAGATGAGCAAACTGGTAAAAACCGGAACTGATAAAAAAGAAGCTTTAAATACTTTCATGAAACGAGTACTAGATTCTATCGACAAATAAAATAAATCATATTCAATATTTTAAAAACGTACTTAACAATGTGTGTGTGTTTTATTCAATAAAAGAGAATACAGCAGTACCTGCGGGTTTATCATAAGAGGTAAAAATGGAAACTTTAAACACCTGTTTGAGGTCTTATTCTTAAATAATTTTCATACTTTTGAACCTTATTAAAAAAACAAAATTATGGCATTAATAACATTAGGAGGAAATCCAATACACACTTCAGGAGAATTACCAAAAATAGGGACTAAATTAGCTGATTTTAAATTAGTTAAAACAGATCTTTCTGTAGCTTCGCTTAGTGATTTTCAAGGTAAAAAACTAGTTTTAAATATTTTTCCAAGTATAGATACAGGAACGTGTGCAGCCTCCGTGAGAAAATTTAACGAAAGTGCCAGTACTTTAGAAAATACAACTGTATTATGTGTTTCTAGAGATTTGCCTTTTGCCCAAAAACGTTTTTGTGGTGCTGAAGGACTTGAAAATGTCATTAATTTATCTGATTTTCAAGGTGGTGAATTTGGCAAAGTAAATGGTTTAGAAATCACTGATGGCCCTCTGGCCGGATTGCATTCCAGAGTAATCATTGTTGTTGATCAAAACGGAATAGTTACCCATACGGAACAAGTGGCTGAAATTGCAGACGAGCCAAATTATGAAGCGGCTTTAGCTGTACTTTAATTTCATCTTAATGGAGTTTCAAAAAGATACCACTTTCATTACGGGAAGATTAAAAAGCGTCACTTATGCATTTAAGGGCGCTTTAAAATTGATCCGCACAGAACACAGTATAATGGTTCAGGTTTCAATAGCCATACTGTTGACTATTGCTGGATTTTATTTTAGTATTACTAAAACAGAATGGCTGTTTCAAACTCTGGCAATAGGATTAATTCTTAGCATTGAGGGATTGAATACGGCTGTAGAAAAAGTAGCTGATTTTATCCATCCCAATTATAATGAAAAAATTGGGTTTATTAAAGATATTGCCGCAGGAGCGGTCTTTTTTGCTGCTTTAACAGCAATAACAATCGGTTTAATTATTTATACACCAAAATTCCTGTAAGAATTAGTACAACTCGAATGGCAAAAACAACAAAAATACCTCCTTTAAACAAAAAAAATGATTCTAAAACTCCGGAGAATAGTCCTTGGAGGGTGACTAAACAACATAAAATTGTTTTTGGCTCACTGTTAGTATTGTTTTCAATTGCTTTATTATTTGCTTTTGTTTCCTTTTACATTTACGGTCAAGAAGATCAAAGCGCAGTTCATGCGATTGCGGATCGTACGGAAATTGTTCAAAATTGGTTGGGGAAATTTGGCGCTTTTTTAGCTGATTTGCTAATTTATAACGGTTTTGGAGTTGCTGCATTTATATTTGTCCGGTTATTTTTCTTAACTGGAATATATTTAATAGTAGGATTACCTTTAAAAAAACTAAAAAACATTTGGTTTTGGGATTTATTTGTGAGCGTCGTTTTATCAGTTTTGTTTGGTTTTTTTGCTACTTCAGTACCTGAATTAGGAGGTGTAATTGGTTATGAATTGAATTCTTTTTCACAAGATTACATTGGAAAAACAGGCACTTTATTGATTTTATTATTTGGGTTAATTATATATGTAATTTTCAAAATTAAAATTTCACCAGAAAAAATCCAATCCTTTTTTGATCAAACAAAACAAGAATTAAAGACTGATTTAGCAACAGCCAGTCCCATCAAAAAGGAGAACAGTGGTTATAATTTAGAAGAGTTTGCCGTAACCGAAGAAGAGGACAGTATTCATTTGAAAACCAATGGTAATCAATTTGAAATTAACAAAGAAGCATTAAAACCTACAATAAGCAACGCATCGAATATTAACCGGGAACCTGTTGCCAAGCCTCTCGCTATGGAAATCACACCAATAGCAAAACCAGAGGTATTAGCAGCTCCAATTGATACTTTTGTAATAGAAACGGCTCCGGAAGAGGATATAATTGAAGAAAATTTAGCCTCGCGATTAGTTGCTGATTTTGGATTATTTGATCCAACATTGGATTTATCCAATTATAAATTTCCTACGATTGACCTATTAAAAGAATATTCTACGGGAGGAATCACTATCAATCAGGAAGAATTAGAAGAAAATAAAAATAAAATTGTAGATACGCTTCGCAATTACAAAATTGAAATTGCACAGATCAAAGCGACCGTTGGACCATCAGTTACTTTATATGAAATTGTTCCGGAAGCAGGAATTCGAATTTCAAAAATCAAGAGTCTAGAAGATGATATTGCGCTGTCACTTTCGGCATTAGGCATTCGGATCATTGCCCCTATTCCTGGGAAAGGAACCATAGGGATTGAAGTTCCTAACAAAAACCCCACGATGGTTTCGATGAAAAGTGTTATTGGTTCCGCTAAATTTCAAGAAGCCGAAATGGAATTACCTATAGCTCTTGGAAAAACCATTTCGAACGAAACTTTTGTAGTTGATTTAGCTAAAATGCCCCACCTATTAATGGCCGGTGCTACCGGACAAGGAAAATCTGTTGGATTAAATGCTGTTTTAACTTCCCTTTTGTACAAAAAACATCCCGCAGAAGTTAAATTTGTTTTGGTAGATCCTAAAAAAGTGGAGCTGACCCTTTTTAATAAGATTGAAAGACACTATTTAGCCAAACTTCCAGACATGGATGAAGCAATTATTACTGATAATGCAAAAGTAGTTAATACCTTAAACTCCCTGTGTGTAGAAATGGATAATCGCTATTCTTTGTTGAAAGACGCGATGGTGCGAAACATTAAAGAATACAACGATAAATTTAAAGCCCGAAAATTGAATCCAGAAAATGGCCACCGATTTTTACCGTATATCGTTCTTGTAGTAGATGAATTTGCCGATTTGATTATGACTACCGGAAAAGAAGTAGAAGTTCCTATTGCTCGCCTGGCACAATTAGCGCGTGCCATAGGAATCCATTTGATTATAGCTACGCAAAGACCTTCGGTAAATGTAATTACAGGTTTGATAAAAGCTAATTTTCCTGCCCGAATCGCCTTTAGAGTTACTTCAAAAATTGACTCCAGGACCATTCTTGACACACAAGGAGCAGATCAGTTAATTGGGCGTGGCGATATGTTATACACTAACGGAAATGATGTAGTACGTGTACAATGTGCCTTTATAGACACACCAGAAGTAGAAAAAATAACGGAATTCATTGGTAGTCAAAAAGCATATGCTACCGCTTATTTACTTCCAGAATTTATTGGGGAAGAAAGTGGCATTAATCTTGATATGGATATCTCTGATAGAGATACTTTGTTTAGAGAAGCAGCCGAAATAATTGTCAATGCACAACAAGGCTCCGCATCATTGTTACAAAGAAAACTAAAACTAGGGTACAACAGAGCGGGCCGATTGATTGATCAATTGGAATCCGCAGGAATTGTAGGCCCTTTTGAAGGAAGTAAAGCGCGCAGTGTAAACATTCTGG
The DNA here is from genome assembly GCF_003970335.1 of Flavobacterium sp. LS1P28. Taxonomy (NCBI): domain Bacteria; kingdom Pseudomonadati; phylum Bacteroidota; class Flavobacteriia; order Flavobacteriales; family Flavobacteriaceae; genus Flavobacterium; species Flavobacterium sp. LS1P28. Next base: position 177,182 of record NZ_RYDI01000005.1, read on the forward strand.
ATATAAGTTCTCTTGATCAATTTTTCAACAATGAACAAAACAATTAACAACATGAAAACAAAGATTCAAAACTCAAGTAAAAGCGAACAAATGAAGCCATTCAAAAAAAGCAATCTAAAGAACTTGAGCAAAAGACTTATTTTTATTACCACTTTATTACTTTTTAGTTTTTCGATACAAGCTCAGGATAAAAAAGCAAAAAATCTTTTAGACCAAGTTACTGCAAAAGTCAAAAGCTACAATACTATAATAATTGATTTTAAGTATTCTTTGAATAATACAAAAGAAAACATTAATCAGGAAAGTAAAGGAAATGTTACCATGAAAGGCAATCAATATGTTTTAAATTTCATGGGAGTAACTAAAATTTATGACGGAAAAAAAGCCTATACTATTGTCCCTGAAGATGAGGAGATTACAATTTCAACGGTCAATGACAAAGATGACAATGCAATTACACCTTCTAAAATGTTAACGTTTTTCAATACTGGTTATAAGTATAATATGGATGTTTTACAAAATGTCAGAGGTAGAAAAATTCAGTATATAAAGTTGATACCGTTTAACTCTAAAGACCAAAGAAAAGAGGTGTTATTAGGAATTGATGTACAAACGAAACACATCTACAATTTGATTGAAATAGGAAAAAAAGGGACAAAAACAACATTAACGGTTAATTCTTTCAAAACCAACCAACCTTTGTCAAAAAATCAATTTACATTTGCAAGCAGTAAATATCCAAATTACTACATCAACAAATTAGATTAATTTATTAGGTGAAAATTCTCGACAAATACTTATTAAAAACATTCCTGACTACATTTACCACAGTATTTGTAATTCTTTTTTTTATATTTATACTTCAAACCGTTTGGTTATTCATAGCTGAATTAGCAGGAAAGGATTTAGATTTACTCATGATCATAAAATTCCTAGCATTTTCAATGCCTAGGATTGTGCCTTTAGTACTTCCCCTTTCGATATTACTGTCTTCCATAATGACATTTGGTAATTTAGCAGAAAATTATGAATTTGCGGCAATGAAATCTTCTGGAATTTCTTTGCAAAGAGCCATGAGAAGCTTAACGGTATTTATAATTTTATTAAGTATAGTAGCTTTTCTGTTTTCTAATAATGTGATTCCTTATGCGGAGTATAAATTTATCAATTTCAGAAAAAATATTGCACAAGTAAAACCAGCCTTGGCAATAGCTGAAGGACAATTTAGTGATGTTGGTTTTTATAACATTAAGGTAAATAAAAAAACAGGTGACAACGGAAACATCCTTACAGGTGTGACTATTCATAAAAAATCAAACGTTGGTGACGGGAGTAAAACAGTTATTAAAGCCCGAGATGGCGAATTAATAAGTAGTGAACAATCTAGCATTTTACAATTAGTGTTAAATGATGGCTTTTACTACGAAGACATAGTTCCAGAAAAATATGAGGATCGCAGTAAAATGCCTTTTATCAAAAGTTCGTTTAAAAAACATATTATCAACATTGATTTATCAGAACTTAATAATGTAGATGTCAATGACGAAAGCGTTGCGAATACTAATACTATGCTTACTGTCAATGAATTAAGCTATACATTGGATTCGTTAAATAAAAATTTAAAAAATGATATTATTTCATTTTCGGAAAATAGCAATGCACGAATACGGATTCCTGGCAATACTAAACGAAAGGAGTTCAAAATAGAAAACTCCTTTCCTGAAGATATTTTATCCTTGTACACTAAAGAGCAACAAATAGAAATTTTAAGAATAGCGACAAGTACTATTAGTAGTACCGTGTATTCAATTGATACCTCTAAAACCGAATTAGAAAATAAACAAAAAAATATCAATAAACACTTACTTGCTTTTTATGATAAGTTTGTAATTGTATTTGCATGTTTTCTAATGTTTTTTATAGGTGCCCCTTTGGGAGCAATTATTAGAAAAGGAGGATTGGGACTACCTATAGTTTTTGCAATTTTAATTTTCATAACCTTTCACTTCATAAACTCTTTTGGCAAAAGAATTGCTCAGGAAAATGAAATGTCACCTTTTTTAGGTGCCTGGTTGTCCTCGATACTATTATCCCCTTTAGCAATTATACTAACTTACAGAGCTACAAATGATATTGGATTGATAAATGTGGATGTTATTCTGGCTCCATTTCAAAAAATATTAAAAAAAATATTTCCATCACAAAATTAACAGTACAAATGACTACAAATAATATACAACTCAACACAATTGAAGAAGGGATAGAAGCTATTCGTCAAGGAAAAATTATTATCGTAGTTGATGATGAAGATCGTGAAAATGAAGGTGATTTTTTAGCAGCAGCCGAGAAAGTAACACCCGAAATGATTAATTTCATGGCCACACACGGCCGAGGACTCATTTGCGCACCATTAACAGAAAGCCGCTGTAAGGAGCTAGGCCTACATGTAATGGTAAGCAATAATACCGACCCAATGGAAACTGCTTTCACTGTTTCGGTTGATTTAAGAGGAAACGGAGTGACCACTGGAATATCAGCAGCAGATAGAGCAAAAACAGTTTTATCTTTAGCCAATTCTGATACCAAACCACATGATTTAGCAAGACCCGGTCACATCTTCCCATTGATTGCCAAACAAGGAGGCGTACTAAGAAGAACTGGTCATACGGAAGCCGCAATTGATTTTGCCAGATTAGCGGGTTTTAAATCCGCAGGTGTGATTGTAGAGATTATGAACGAAGATGGGACTATGGCTCGATTGCCTCAATTGGTAAAAGTAGCTAAGAAATTCGATCTAAAATTAGTTTCCATTGAAGCTCTTGTGGCTTATAGAATGCAGCACGACAGCCTAATTATTAAGAAAGATGATTTTGATATACAAACTCGTTTTGGTACCTTTCGTTTAAGAGCATACCAACAAACGACCAACAAACAAATCCATATTGCATTGACAAAAGGGACTTGGAATTTAGGAGAACCAATTTTAACAAGAATACACTCTTCGCAAGTCAATAATGATCTGTTAGGAACTTTGACTGATAATGCAGACCAGCAACTTGATGCCATGTTTAAAGTGATTAACGAACAAGGTAAGGGAGCTGTTGTGTTTATCAATCAAGATATGCAATCTGTTAATTTATTGAATCGTATTGGAGAGCTTAAAATTTTACAGGCTGAAGGAGAAATAAAAGCCCCAAAAATTAAAATTGACAGTAAAGACTTTGGAATCGGAGCGCAGATACTTCATGATATAGATATTTCAAAAATCCGATTAGTATCCAATACAGAGCCAGGAAAACGAGTAGGAATGATAGGTTACGGACTAGAAATAACAGAATACGTCAGTTATTAAAAAAACAATAATTTATTTATTCAAATAAATTAAATGCTAAAGTAAAGAAAATGAAACAATTAAAAATAAGTACATCTAATAGACCTTTTTTTAAAAAAAATAGATTTGTATAACCAAAAAAGATTCTTATATTTGCACTCGCAATCAGATAATGAAAGCAATTTACTGGAGAAATGGCAGAGCGGTCGAATGCGGCAGTCTTGAAAACTGTTGACTGTAACAGGTCCGGGGGTTCGAATCCCTCTTTCTCCGCCAGTAGAAAAACAAATGGTATCAAAACCCCGTAAATCTTATGATTTACGGGGTTTTTGCTTTTACGACATATTCAAATTATTCATCTAATCTCATCTTTTAAGAGGCAAAATCGAGACCCTACAATAATTCAAAAATCAGGGTCTCGCTAAATCAACTTGAAAATTTCAAACAACCTGTTCAATGGCTAGTTTATCACTAGTCCACTATTTAAACATCTTGTTTGATATCCTTTAGAAATCTAAATTGAATACTAATTAAAAGGTTACCACTATGAAAACTAAAATCACATTACACTTCTATGCGAAGAGCACAAAAGCTAATGCTGCAGGTCAACTTCCTATCTATGTAAGATTAACTGTAGATGGAAATCGAATGGAGTTCAGTACCAAAAAATTTATAGATTCTACTAAATGGTCACCTGAGCTGTCAAAAATGAAAGGCAATACCGAGAATGCTCGTTCATTAAATGAATACCTTGATTTACTGAAATCAAAAATATTCGACATCCAAATGGAATTAATACACAGCAACGAACTCCTCACAATTGAAGTTTTTAAAAATAGACTTCTCGGCATTAAAGAACAGCAACATATGCTCGTCCCTATATTCGAAGAACACAACCGGAAAGTAGAAGAGCTTTTGGGACTTGAATACGCACCAGGAACACTAGAGCGATATAAAACCTCACTCAAGCACACCAAAGACTTCTTGCAGTGGAAATATAACATTTCCGATATCGAAATCAATAAAATAGACCATTCTTTCATAACAGAGTATGAATTCTATTTGAGAAGTGTTCGTAAATGCGCCAACAACACGGCAGTTAAATACATTAAGAACTTCAAGAAAATAATCAAAATCTGTATTTCAAATGGATGGATAGATAAGGATCCATTTGCAAACTATAAATCAAAAATTCGTGAAGTCGAAAGAGATTACCTAACGCAAGAAGAAGTTCAGGACATCTATTCTAAAGTATTTGCAACCGAAAGATTAAACCAGGTAAAAGATATTTTCGTTTTCAGCTGCTTTACTGGCTTGGCTTATATAGATGTCAAAAACTTAACGGTATCAAACATCAGTATGGGTATCGATGGCGGGAAATGGATATTCACCCATCGACAAAAAACAGAGACAGCTTCTCGCATTCCCCTCCTCCCGATTCCGGAAGAATTAATCCTGAAATATGCCAATCACCCACAATGCATAAATGAAGATAAACTATTACCGGTTTTAAGCAACCAAAAAATGAATAGCTACTTGAAGGAAATAGCGGACGTTTGCGGCATTAAAAAAGATTTAACCTTCCACATTGCTCGACATACTTTTGCAACGACTGTAACCCTTACAAATGGAGTTCCCATAGAAAGTGTGAGTAAAATGCTTGGTCATAAAAACATAAGAACGACGCAACACTACGCTAAAATATTAGATAAAAAAGTGAGTGAAGATATGATGATTTTAAGGAACAAAATGTTAAACTGCAACAATTATAAAATTATCAATAAGACCAATTAGAAGCTCTATTATTTCACTAGTGTCCACTAAAAAATAAAACAAGTTCTTTGAAATTATTGTAAATCTGTATTTTAAGAGTCATTTTTGAGCG